>NZ_JBQQAM010000006.1:0-299257 GCF_052246815.1 Brucella sp. RRSP16 | reverse complement strand
ACTGATACACATCAATAGAGAGCCAGTCTTCCTTTCCTCGTTCGATCTGAACAGAGCACGCGACCTAAAAATGTCGCATCTCTATCTTGCCCATCTGTCGCATCTGTATATTGCTGTTATATACGTCGATTGCATAAGATAGATTATGGAACTATCCGATGTAAAGCCTGCGTGAGAACTGACTAGAAAGCCGATGCCATTATGAAAGCTGCCCTTGCTTTCGAGGACATGCCACCAGCGTGAATATCAGCGGTGCCGTGCGATATAGAGATGTCCTGGAACCGGCGCTCCCTGTTCACTGCGAACGACAATATCTTCGCAGCGGACGCAGTCCATATCATGGTTGTCGAGCATCGCACGCACATAGGATTGTGCGTGTGCAAAGCGCTGATAATCACCGACCATGAATGCGCGTCCGGCAAGTCGCGCATCGTCCAATGTCTCGCTTGAAAAGCCGAAATGTCCGCCTGACGACAGATGTGCGGCGACACCCGCGAAGAATTTGTCGAGTTCGCCCATATATGGCAGGACGTCGGTGGCGACGATCAGGTCCCATTGCGGTTCGTTGGTGGTCTCGAGAAAGCGTACGGCTTCGCCGACAAACAGCGCCTGATAATCGCCTTTCTCGTAAGCGACTTCGATCATGTTTTCAGAAATATCGACGCCCGTCTTATGTCCGGCCATGTCGTCGAGCGCGTCGGCGGATAAACCGGTGCCGCAGCCGAGATCAAGCATGCGTTCTGCGAAAAACTCCTCGTCCAGTTCAAGGAGCATTTCGCGCAGCTGCAGCGGAACGTCATAGCCAAGCTGGTCTACAAGGATTGTGTCAAACATTTCGGCGTGCTGATCGAAAAGCGTGGACACATAGGCATCCGGCGCCTTTAACGGCACAGCGCCGCGTCCCATGCTCGCAAGCCGCACGGCAGCGCCGCCATGGTCATCAGGATCGATGCGCAGCACATCCTCATATGCCTTGGCGGCAGCATCGAAATCGCCAGCCTTTTCCAGAGCGAGAGCCCGGTTATAGGCTTCTGCTAGTGCTTCCTGATCAAAAGCCTGGGCATCGTTCTTTGCCATTGATTTCTGCCTTCTCCGCCTTGCACTGCGCACGTGCAAAGACAGCGCAACAATTGCGCACATTTCGTTAGAATATTTGAAGGCCGGAATCCCGTAATCGCGGAGCCAGCCCCTGCCCGTTCTCCTACGCCGATCCAATTGCACTCGCAAGCGCATTATGGAAAGGTTTGTTTCCGTTTTAAATAAAACAGATAAATCTAATATTGTTTATAATTTCCATTGGAAAAAATAATCGATGGAAATATAAAATCGTAATGGTAGCGTCATGATACTTTACGGGCATTTACATCATTATATCATTTAACTGTAATGAGGCTCAGGTGCGCAGTTCAATTTTGAAATTATTGGTCTTTCTGGCTGCTGTTGCCGCGAGTATCAATCTCGCTCGCGCTGATGCAGAACAGGAACTGGCCAAAAAACTCGCCAACCCCATTTCAAGCCTCATCAGTGTTCCTTTCCAGCAGAATTACGACTGCTGCTTCGGCCCCAAGGATGCTTACCGATATTCACTCAACATTCAGCCTGTCATTCCGTTTTCGCTGAATGAGGACTGGAACCTTATCGTCCGCACAATTGTGCCCGTCGTCTATCAGGAGGCTCCAGCGGCCGGTTTCGACAGTCGTTTTGGTCTGAGCGACACAGAACAGAGTTTCTTCCTTTCGCCCGCGCAGTCTCTGGACGGTATAACCTGGGGCGTTGGCCCCGTGTTTCTGTGGCCGACCGCCACCAGCAGCGAGCTTGGCACCGGCAAATGGGGGGCAGGCCCGACAGGTGTCATCCTCAAGCAGCATGGCGGCTGGACCTATGGCGCACTGGCCAACCATATATGGTCCTATGCCGGGCACAGCGACCGTGAGGCTGTCAGCCAGAGCTTTGCCCAGCCGTTTCTCACCTATACTTTTCCCGATACGACAGCGCTGAGCCTTTCGTCGGAGTCCTCCTATGACTGGACCTCGGAGCAGTGGACCGTGCCGATCAACGCGGGCATATCGAAGGTTTTCAAGTTCGGAGAACAACGGGTCAGCCTCGGTGTTTCTGCGCGGTATTATGCGGAAGCACCGTCGGACGGGCCCAAATGGGGCGCCCGCTTCGTAACGACGTTTCTATTTCCGGAAAATAGGAGAACGCCCTACTCCGCGGCAGCCGTAACACGTTCGTCGTGATCTTTATGGTCGGCCAGTTTTCTGGCGATCACTGCGCAGGCCATGAGCTGTATCTGATGAAAGAGCATCAGCGGCAAAACGATGCTGCCGACATTCGCACCGGCAAAAATGGCGCTCGCCATTGGTGCGCCGCTGGCGAGGCTTTTCTTCGAGCCGCAGAACATGATCGTGATGCGGTCGGGCCGGTTGAAGCCCAGCCATTTACTTCCGTACCAGGTCGCAAGCAGCACGGCGACCAGCAGGACGATATTGACGCCCACCATCATGCCAAGATCGTCCCAGGACACGGTACGCCAAAGGCCTTCAACCACGGCCTCGCTGAAAGCCAGATAGACCACCATCAGGATGGAGCCGCGATCGACGAAACCGAGCGCCTTGCCGTGGCGCCGCATGAAACTCCCGATCCAGGGTTGCAGGATTTGCCCGAGCACGAATGGCGCCAGCAGTTGGAGCAGGATGGATTCAAGCGCGTCGACCGATATTCCACCGCCGCCTTTGACCGCAAACAACAGGCCGACCAGCAACGGTGTGAGAAACATGCCGAAAATGTTTGACGCTGACGCCGACACGATTGCCGCCGAAACGTTGCCGCCCGCAATTGAGGTGAAGGCGATCGACGACTGGACCGTCGAAGGCAGAACGCAAAGAAAGAGGATGCCAGTAAAAAAGGCCGACTGCGACAGTCCAGGAACGGACCATCCCGCCGCCAGACCGAGGATAGGAAACAGGATGAACGTCGATGAGAGCACCGCCAGATGCAGTCTCCAGTGCGTTATGCCTGCAACGACAGCCTCTCGCGATAGCCGGGCACCATGCAGGAAGAACAGGAGCCCGACAGCAAATTTGGTCGCCAGTGCAAACCACTCTGCAAATTCACCATGTACGGGTAGCACCGACGCAAACAGGATGGTCACGATCAGCATGCTGGTGAATTTGTCAGGCAGGAAACGCATCATATCGTCCAATCTCGCGGCATTTCAAAAGTCTCGGGAGGAGTTGCAATCCCCCCGATGTCCGGAAACAGCTCGCAATTTCAAGAGCGGGCCCGAACTATGAACTAATTCGGACCTGTCCGGTTCATTCGTAGCCGTTGGGGTTCTTCGATTGCCAATGCCACATGTCCTGGCACATCTCGCGCAGGTTCTTCTCCGCTGACCAGCCGAGGAAGTCGCGGGCAAAGGTTGGATCGGCGTAGCATTCCGCCACGTCGCCAGGACGACGCGGTGCGATCTCATATTTGATCTCGCGGTTGGAGACATGCTCGAAGGCCTTGACCACATCGAGAACGCTATAGCCCTGCCCCGTGCCCAGATTGACCGAGAAGCACTGCGGCTCATCAAGCTTCTTGAGCGCTTTCAGATGCCCCGCAGCCAGATCGACCACATGGATATAGTCGCGAACGCCGGTGCCGTCAGGCGTCGGATAGTCATTGCCCCAGACATTCAGTTTCTCGCGGCGGCCGGTCGCGACCTGCGCGATGATCGGCATCAGATTATTCGGAATGCCCTTCGGGTCTTCACCGATCAGGCCGCTCTCATGCGCGCCAACCGGGTTGAAATAGCGCAGGATGGCGATCTTCCAGCTATTGTCGCCATTATAAATATCGCGAAGCATGTCTTCGATGACGAGCTTGGTGCGACCGTAGGGATTCGTCGCCGTCAGCGGCTGGTCTTCGGTGATAGGTAGTTTCTGCGGATCGCCATAGACCGTGGCCGACGAACTGAAAACCAGCGTTTTGACGCCCGTGGCCTCCATGGCTTGCAACAGTCGGAGTGTCCCGACCACGTTGCAATCATAATAGAGCATCGGCTTTTCGCTCGATTCTCCCACAGCCTTCAGACCGGCGAAGTGAATGACGGCGGTGCATTTGTGATGCCGGATCACCTGTTCCAGAAAGGCGCGGTCACGAATATCACCTGCTTCACGGCGTGGCGTGCGCCCGGTAATCTGTTCAATGCGATGCAGGGCTTCCGGGTGGCTGTTATCAAAATTATCGACCACAACGACGTCGTGGCCTGCCTCGATGAGCTGAACGCAGGTGTGCGAACCAATATAGCCGGCACCGCCAGTCACAAGAATTGTCATCGTTTATGTATCCGCTTGTTGAACATACCGCCCCGATGTGCGATCCCCGGCTGACTATGCAAAATCAGTAACAGACTTCAAGCCATCCGGCACGATTCTCTCGAATTGACAGACACGGATTAGCCAAGTTTGATGGAGCGAAGATGAAACCATCCCGCAATATTGATCGCTTGCTGGAAATCATGGCAGCGCTTCGCGACCCGGAAACCGGCTGTCCGTGGGATGTGGAACAGAGTTTCGAATCCATCATGCCCTATACGCTCGAGGAAACTTATGAGGTCCTCGATGCCATAGAGCGCAACGATATGGACGATCTGCGTGAAGAGCTTGGCGACCTGTTGTTGCAGGTGGTGTTTCATTCGCGCATGGCCGAGGAACAGGGCAGCTTTGCATTCGGCGATGTTGTCGAAGCCATCACGCATAAGATGATCAGACGACATCCGCACGTTTTTGGTGACGCCGAAGCCAGAAGCGCTGGCATGGCCAAGGGGTCGTGGAACCGCATCAAGGCAGAAGAAAAAGCCGAGCGGGCCGAGCGGCGCTCCAAACTTGGACTTGAAACGACAGAAAAGAACGGCTTCCTGGATGATATTCCGCAAGCCTTCCCCGCCCTGCTCCGCGCCCTGAAACTTCAGCAGAAAGCTGCGAAAGTCGGATTCGACTGGTCTGAAGCGGCGCCGATTCTCGACAAGATCGCCGAAGAAACCGCAGAGCTCAAGGAAGCAATGGCGGCACAGGAACGCGGAAATATCGAAGAGGAATATGGCGACCTGCTGTTTGCCATGGTCAATCTTGGCCGCCATCTCGAAATCGACGCAGAAACCGCACTTGTCGCCGCCAATGAAAAGTTCAAGCGGCGGTTCCATTTCATCGAAAAGACACTCGGTGAAGCCGGTAGCGATCTCGACGCTGCTACTCTCGACGAAATGGAAGCAATCTGGGGTGAAGCGAAGAAAAAGGGCCTTTAGGGCGAGGTTCTGTCAGGTTGGATCGCCCCCTCAAAGCTTTTGCCTGAAGGCGGGCTCCCGCTCTCTGGAACCATGCTCCCATGACGCCTATTTCTCGTCTTCCCATTTTGGTCTGAACATCTGATAGACGCTTTCCGTCGTGGAAAAATCCATGTAGCCCAGCCTGCTGACAGGTCTGGTCTTGGCAATATCGATGAGACCATCGGTCAAGACCTGTTCATCGATATGGACGCCGACGACTTCGCCAATCACCATGTAATTGTCGGTCAGCCTGCCCTCTTTATCCTGCAATCGCTTGATCTCCACCGCAACGCATTCAAGCGCGGCGTAGGCTTCGTTGACGCGCGGTGCTGCGATAAGCCTGCTTGCTGCCCTGGTGAGACCCGCGTAGTCGAACTCGCTGACGCCGCGCGGGGCGTTGACGGATGACGCATTCATCTGCGTTCTCAAATGATCGCTCACCAGATTTGCGGTGAACTCACCGGTCTGCTCGATGAACGAAACGCTGTCCTTCGCACCGTTCGAGGAAAACATGACCATGGGCGGCGTGTCGCAGATCGCGTTGAAGAAGGAATAGGGCGCGAGGTTGACTGCTCCCTCCTTCGATTGCGTCCCTATCCAGCCAATGGGGCGTGGAGCCACGATCGCCTTGAACGGATTATGGGGCAGCGGGTGCCCTTCCCTCGGTTCGTAAAACATAAGCCTGTCCGTTGATTAGCAAAGGTTATTAAAGCCGATTCTAGGCTTGCTCCCACGGGCCGGAATATTCCGATACGATCTTGTCCATATCCGCTCTCGGACGTTCCGGCATCTTGTTTGCTGCCGTTCCGACATGAACGAAGCCGGCAACGCGTTCATGGGGCGTCAGCCCCAGAAATGCGCGGGCGGGCGCGTCATCGGCATACCAGTTTGTAATCCAGTTGGTAGCGTATCCAAGCGCATTGGCAGCGGTGCAAAGGTTCATCGCTACAGCCCCGGCGGAAAGAAATTGTTCCCATTCCGGAATACGCTCGTGGGCGACGGGTGATGACACGACGCCAACGACGAGCGGCGCGCGAGAAAAGCGCGTCAGCTCTTTTTCCTTGCGACCTTCCGGAAGCGGACCTTCAATTTCTTCGGCACGCCGGGCCAGATATTCGCCAACCCTGACACGTGCATCGCCACGATAGAGGATGAAACGCCACGGCGTCAGACGTCCGTGGTCCGGCACGCGCGCGGCGACTTTCAGCAGTGCTGCTAGTTCCTCGCCCTCGGGTGCCGGTTCGGTAATCGCCGAAATCGGGGTGGAACTGCGCTGCGCCAGAAAATCGAATACCGGGTGGGCCACGGATAACCTCATCACTAAAATGCTGCTTATATTGCTCCACTTATTTGGGGCTGCCTCTTCTCGCCCGTTGCACCCGAACTGTAAAGTCAAAATTCAAGGATGGAACAATTGCAGGAATTTGCAAAAATGCGGGCTCCGAAAGCGATTTGGCCTTGAATTCGCCACCCGCATGGGCTCAAAAATACAGCATGTCGGATTGCTTGAACCTGCTATATTCAACGAGAAAAACGGCCCTCGGGAGAGGATCGCTTCTATCAGCGATTATGCTTGCCGTCAGTGCAGTGCCATCGGTGGCTCAGGGCCTCGATCCGCAGACACATATTCCGCAATTGCAGACCACGACGACCGGACTGCCCGATTTGCCGCAACCGGCGCTCAATCTTCCGACGCTGAACAATTACGCCTCCCCCTCAAGTCCCGAGAACAATCCGCTCGCCCAGACGCGGGAACTCGATCTCAAGGCGCGACTGAGTGAGGACGGCGGAGACATCCCGGCAGGGCTTGTGTGGCGTGTATTCTCGCCCGATGTCGGAGCTGATGGTCAATTGCCGCTTATCGCGAGCGCACAGGGCGGCGGCGCAGTTTTCAACCTGCCCGAAGGCAGCTATCTCGTGCATGTCGCCTATGGGCGCGCGGGTGCCACAAAGCGGATCACGGTTGGAAATGCGACGCGCCATGAAGTGATGATGCTGGATGCCGGTGGGATGAAGCTTAGCGCTATCCTGCCCGATGGCGGCAAGATCAACAATGATCTCCTGCGTTTCTCGATTTATGCCGACGAGGACAATAGTGACCGTTCGCTGATCGTCCCCGACGTCAAGCCGAACACGATCATCCGCCTCAACAGCGGCACCTATCACGTTGTTTCCAACTATGGCTCGGCGAACGCCATCATCCGTGCGGATATTCGGGTGGAGGCCGGCAAACTGACCGAAGCGACCGTTCAGCATCGTGCTGCGGAAGTGACGTTGAAGCTTGTGCGCGAGCGCGGCGGCGAAGCGCTCGCAGACACATCCTGGTCTATCCTCAACGCTTCCGGCGATGTGGTGCGCGAAAGCGCCGGTGCCTATTCATCAATGGTTCTCATCGAAGGCGATTATGTTGCAGTCGCCAAGAACAAGGACCGCATTTATCAGCGTGATTTCAAGGTATCGTCCGGCAAGAACGAGGAAGTTGAAGTCGTCGCCAATGGCGAATCCGAACCTGCTCAGGACAGTATGGATTAGGCTCTCCCCGCCTTAAAAAATCAAAGGCCGCGCAGTGCGCGGCCTTTTTTATCATCAATTGCCATTCTTCAGACGCAGCAGATCGGGCGGCGTTGCCTCTTCCACAAGGCGCGCGATGGCTTCGTCGAGCGTCATCGATTCCTGATCCCGGGAACCGAGACGGCGCATATTGACGGTGTTTTCCTCCGCCTCGCGCTTGCCGCAAACCAGAATCACCGGAACCTTCTGCAACGAGTGCTCACGGACCTTGTAGTTGATCTTCTCGTTGCGCAGATCGGTTGCGACCTGCAATCCGGCGGCCTTCAGCTTGGCGGCAGCCTGTGCGGCATATTCATCGGCGTCCGAGGTGATCGTGGCAACGACAACCTGCACCGGCGCGAACCACAACGGCATGTGACCGGCGAAGTTCTCGATCAGAATGCCCAAAAAGCGTTCCATCGAACCGCAGATCGCACGGTGGATCATCACCGGCTGGCGCTTTTCCGAATCCTTGTCGATATAGAAGGCGCCGAAGCGTTCCGGCAGGTTGAAATCGACCTGCGTTGTGCCGCACTGCCATTCACGGCCGATGGCATCCTTCAGCGTATATTCGAACTTCGGCCCGTAGAACGCGCCCTCGCCTGGCAGGACGCCGGTCTTGATGTTGTTGGACTGCTGCTGGATCTGATCCAGCACCGACATCATCACGCTTTCTGCACGATCCCATAGGTCGTCCGACCCCACGCGCTTTTCAGGACGGGTGGACAGTTTGATGGTGATCTCCTCGAAGCCGAAATCCTTGTAGACCGACAGGATGAGATCGTTGATGCGCAGGCACTCCGCCGCCATCTGCTCTTCGGTGCAGAAGATATGCGCATCGTCCTGCGTAAAGCCGCGCACACGCATCAGCCCATGCAATGCGCCGGACGGTTCGTAGCGATGCACATTGCCGAATTCAGCAAGCTTGATCGGCAGATCGCGATAGGATTTCAGGCCGTGCTTGAATATCTGCACATGGCCGGGGCAGTTCATCGGTTTCAACGCGAACACGCGATCATCGTCGGTTTCATCCCCGGCGACGGTCACCTTGAACATGTTGTCGCGATACCAGCCCCAGTGACCGGAGGTTTCCCACAGCGACTTGTCCAGCACCTGCGGCGCGTTCACTTCCTGATAGCCGTGGCTGTCGAGGCGGCGGCGCATATAGCTCACCAGGTTCTGGAACATCTTCCAGCCCTTGGCGTGCCAGAACACGACGCCCGGCCCTTCTTCCTGGAAATGGAACAGGTCCATTTCACGGCCAAGGCGGCGGTGATCGCGCTTTTCGGCTTCTTCAAGCATATGGAGATAGGCCTGAAGATCGTTATCGTTCGCAAAGGCAGTGCCATAGATGCGGGTCAGCATCGGATTGTTGGCATCGCCGCGCCAATAGGCGCCGGCAACCTTCATCAGCTTGAAGGAATTGCCGATCTGGCCTGTCGAGGCCATGTGCGGCCCGCGGCAGAGGTCGAACCAGTCGCCCTGATAATAGATCTTGAGATCCTGCCCGGCCGGAATGGCGTCAACCAGTTCCACCTTGTAGTTTTCGCCTTTGTCGGCAAAAACCTGCTTAGCCTTTTCGCGCGACCAGATTTCCTTGGTGAACGGCTTGTTGCGCTGAATGATCTCGCGCATCTTCTTTTCGATCACCGGAAGATCGTCGGGCGTGAAAGGTTCATTGCGCGCGAAGTCGTAATAGAAGCCGTTTTCGATGACAGGACCGATGGTAACCTGCGTGCCCGGAAAGAGCTCCTGCACGGCTTCTGCCAGAACGTGCGCCGTGTCGTGGCGGATCAGTTCGAGCGCGCGCGGGTCTTCGCGGGTCAGAATTTCGACCTTGCCGGAAGCGCCGAGGGGATCGCAAAGATCGCGCACGGTGCCATCGACGGCGTAGGCAACAGCTTTTTTGGCAAGTGATTTGGAAATCGATTCCGCGAGGCCCGCGCCGGTCATCGACGCATCGTATTCACGCACAGAGCCATCGGGAAATTGCATGGAAACGGTATTCGACATTCTAGTCATCCTTATCCAGTCCCGCCAACGATTGCGGGTGGGGTTCATGCGTATGAAATGAAGGTTGGGTTCTAGTCTTTTTCGCCCGGTCAGTAAAGCGCGACACGCTGACAGCGTCAGGTCGCGCTTATCGACGTTGAAAAGAATAAATCAGTTCCGGATCGGCAGGCAATCAATCTTCTGCTGCTTCAGTTGAGCGCATGCCTTTTCGGCGGAGGCCGAATCCTTGAAGCCGGAGAAACGCGCGCGATAGACCTTGCGACGCTTTTCGGCCGGAGAAATTTCAGCCTTCAGCCCCGGCGCGACCTTGTCGACCGCAGGTCGATACCTGGCCAGCAGTTGCTTTGCGCCGTCAAGCGTCGGCGGAGCGCCAAGCTGGATCGTCCAGGCCGATGCGCCAGCGGCAGAGGCGATCAGGAACCCGCCATCGCCCTGCTCGATGCGCGAATCGTCGATCAGCCCGGCGACTGCGTCGGCTTTCGGCTGGGCTGCGGCTGTTTGCTTCGCGACAGGCTGCGGCTTGGCCATTGCAACAAGCTGCCCCTTGGTATCGGCGCCTTCGGTGCTGAATCGTGTCAGAAGCTTCGCCATCTGGTCGTCGCGCTGCCGCGCCGATCCGGCGCCAAGAACAACGCCGACAAGATGCTTGTCGTTGATGATAGCCGAGGAAACGAGATTATAGCCGGACACGTCCGTATAGCCGGTCTTGATGCCGTCGACCCCCTGATAGCGGTACATCAGGGTGTTGTGACCGTTCAGGACACGATTGCGGAACGTGAAGGAGCGCGTGGAAAAAAGCGCATATTGTTCCGGAAAGTCGCGACGCAGGCTCATGCCGAGAATTGCCATGTCGCGAGCGGTGGTAAGCTGTGTGGCCTTGGCAGTCAGGCCCGAAGGATTGACGAAGAAGGTGCTCTTCATGCCGATCTGGCGCGCCCGTTGCGTCATCAGGCGACCGAAAGCGGCTTCCGATCCCGCCATATACTCGCCCATTACGGTTGCCGCATCATTGGCCGATATGACGATCATGCCATAGATGGCGTCGTGCACGGTGATGGTTTCGCCCGGCTTCAGCCAAAGCTTCATGCGTACCTTGGATGCGGCGTTCTTCGAAATGGGCATTGCATCGTCCCAATGCAGCCGGCCGGTCTTGAGCGCCTCAAAAGCGAGATAAAGCGTCATCATTTTCGCCAGCGAAGCAGGCGCATGCTGAATATTGGCGTCGTCCTGACCGAGAATCCGTCCGCTATCGGCATCGAAAACCACCCAGGAGGTGCTCGCCATGGACGCGGATGTACAAAGCAAACCTGCACCAAGCGCAAAGGATGCAATGAGACGCGAAAGGCGGGACGATGATTTCAGCATAACAGCTCGCAGGAATATGAACGCCGAGGGGGACATGCAGGCAAATTGCGGCCCGAAAAAGACCACAGCACTGCCTTAAATTCCAATTCTCAATGAAACGTTGATATCCTTAATGAATTATAATCAGCTAACAAAAAACTGTCAGAAATCTCCGTGCGGTGATGAGCACCGCCAGTAGCGCCAGGGCAGATACCATTTCAGTTCAGTGGGAAGCGTTCGGGGTACGGGATCGAATCCGTGTGTGCCGAATGGCCCGCAGCGCATGACGCGAAACAGTCCCATCCAGCCGCCGCTCCACAGTCCGTGACGTGCGATGGCTTCGTAGGCATATTCGGAACAGGTCGGCAGATGCCGGCAGGAATTGCCGATGAGGGACGATAATGTCACCTGATAGAATCGTACGAATGCCGTGCCGATCAGCCTTCCCGGCGTCTTGCGCCAGGGATCGGTAAAGTTCCTGCTATAGCGTTTTGGCGGCCCCTCGCCCGCATGATCCTTGCCGCAAGAACACATCAGGCAGCTTTGGCCTTCTCCTCTATCTGCCGGATGCAATCGACAACCGCATCGAAGGTCAGCAGCGTGGAGGCATGGCGCGCCTTGTATTCGCGCACTGGCTCGAAATATTTCAGATCGGCAAAGCGCCCTTCCGGTGCCGGGCCTTCTTCCTTGAGCATCTTGTACATTTCATCGCGAACGGCTTTCAGCTCCTCCGCGGAAGCGCCGATGATATTGCGCGCCATGACGGACGAGGAAGCCTGTCCAAGCGCGCAGGCCTTCACCTCATGCGCGAAATCCGTCACGACGCCATCAGCCATTTTCAGATAGACGGTAACGGTCGAGCCGCACAGCTTGGAATGCACCTTGGCAACCGCGTCCGGTTCGGGAAGACGCCCCAGGCGCTCCATGTTTCCGGCGAATTCCAGGATGCGTTTGTTGTAAATATCATCGATCATAGAGGCGACCTTCCGCCGTGCCGGAGAAAAACATAAATTTGTCGCCCGGCTGCGGTTTGAAGTTGCAATTTATTGTCTATATAATAGGCAAGTAGCGTCTGCGCCATGGGTAACAATAGCACAGACCCCGGGGCAGTCGCACGAAAACCTGTCCGGTGACCGTAAGCGCCGGATCAATACATCGCCCGCTCGCAAAGCGTATCGTTGTATTGTCCGTTTAACTCGTCTCCTCCTTGAAGGAGACTACTGGAGAATACTGATGGACGCTCGCATCCTCAAAGAAGATGACGAATCCGGCCTGCCGAACAAGCAGGCAGATGTAACTCTTTTGCATGGCAAGCCGACGCAGGCCGATGCGGAAGCGGCGGTACGCACGCTTTTGCTTTGGGCTGGAGACGACCCGGAGCGCGAAGGCCTTCTGGAAACGCCGAAGCGTGTGGCCAAGGCTTATAAGGAACTGTTCGCAGGGTATACGGAAAGCCCGGAAGAAGTCCTCGGTACGGTTTTCGAGGAAGTCGGCGGCTATAACGATCTCGTTCTCGTAAAGGACATCTCGTTCCATTCGCATTGCGAGCACCATATGGTGCCGATCATCGGCAAGGCCCATGTCGCCTATCTGCCCGATCACAAGGTGGTTGGTCTTTCCAAGATTGCCCGCGTCGTGGATATTTTCGCGCGCCGCCTGCAGACGCAGGAAAGCATCACTGCGCAGATCGCCGACAGTATCCAGCGCATTTTGAAGCCTCGCGGCGTTGCCGTCATGATCGAGGCGGAGCATATGTGCATGGCCATGCGCGGCATCCGCAAGCAGGGTTCGACGACCATCACCACCACTTTTACCGGCGAAATGCAGATAAATGCGGAGGAGCAGGTTCGCTTCATGACCCTGACCCGCAGATAAGCGGCTGAAATGAGCTTCTTTCCCGCACAGCCTTCCGACAAGAAGGCCATAGAAGAAGGCGCGGCATTCATGCCGCGCTTCGATGCATCGGGCCTCATCACCGCTGTCGTTACCGATGCGCGTGACGGCGAATTGCTGATGGTCGCCCATATGAATGAGGAAGCGCTGCGGCTCACCCTCGAAACGGGAATTGCGCATTACTGGTCACGCTCGCGTTCCACGCTCTGGAAGAAGGGCGAGACGTCGGGCAACCTGCAAAGCGTGGTCGAGTTGCGCACCGATTGCGATCAGGACGCGCTCTGGCTGAAAGTACGCGTTGCAGGCGATGGACCCACCTGCCACACAGGACGCCGCTCCTGCTTCTATCGGCAGGTTATTGCCGAGAACGGCGATATTTCCCTGGCCGTTGAAGGCTCCTGCGATCACGGGCACTAACCCCGGTCAAAAGGATGTGATGGCGCGAATATGAGTCGCGCCATCAATTCGCAGCATTTATTCTTTGGATACTATGTTTCACTAACGTGAAGCTGTTCCCGCCAAACGGAACTGTCGGAATCGTTTTAGCTATTTGCCTGTGCATTTCCTGACGCAAACCGTTTGCCCTTTTACCGGGCTCTTTTGCCGGAAGTGCTTCGGGCGGAAACGAAGAGGTGTCCATCGTGATGCTTGCATGGGGGCAGAAGCGGAAGGCTGCGAATAACGACCTTGCTCTGCCAGCAGAAGAATCCGCTGAAAAGCCTGAAATCAAGCGAGACCCGCGCCGGATAGCCCTGGCGCTGGGCGGTGGCGCTGCACGCGGCTGGGCCCATATCGGCGTGCTGCGCGCGCTGGACGAAGCCAATATCGATATCGAGATGATCGCCGGCACGTCGATCGGCGCGCTTGTTGGCGGCTGTTATCTGGCCGGAAAGCTGGACGAACTGGAAGAGTTCGCCCGCAGTCTTACCCGGCGGCGCATGTTCAATCTTCTCGACATTACATTTCGCGGCAGCGGGCTGTTCGGCGGCATGAAACTGGACGGTCGCCTGCGTGAGCATCTGGATGGGCTGCGCATCGAGGAACTGGATCGTCCCTTTGTTGCGATCTGCACCGAGTTGCGCACCGGGCACGAAATCTGGCTGTCCTCCGGCCCTCTGGTGGAAGCGATGCGCGCCTCCTACGCCCTGCCCGGCGTTTTCGAGCCCGTGCGCTGGCAGGAACGTGTGCTGGTCGACGGCGCACTGGTCAATCCCGTGCCGGTATCCGTATGCAGGGCTTATGAGCAGCGCCTCGTTCTGGCGGTCAACCTCCACTACGACCAGTATGGTCGCGCGGCGGTCATCAAACACGCGCAAACCCGGCAGGACAGTCTTACCGACGCAATCCATGGCGAGAAGGAAGCGCGTCTCGGCATTACCGGCGTGATGATGGAAGCCTTCAACATCATTCAGGATCGTATATCGCGCGCCCGCATGGCTGGCGACCCGCCGGACGTCACGCTGATGCCGATCGTGGGACAGATCGGGCTTGCCGATTTCCATCGCGCATCCGAAGCCATCGATGCCGGATATACAGAAACGCTGAAGCGCCTTGAGGATATCAAGCGCCTGCAGGGCATCGCCGGCTGATTTTCGACAGCCGAAACGAATCCGGGGGAATCGGTTTCACCGGATTCGCTTCCCGTTGCTCCCTTGAGCTTGGTCGCTGACCGCCGCGCATCCGCTTGATGACGTTTTTCAGAAATTTTTCTGATTTGTGGAAGTCTTTGAAAAAGCCCGGAAATTCGGGGTTTCTTTCCCTTCTGTCGTGATTGAGCACAAGCTTTTTCACATTCTTTTTCAAAAAGATTGCCGGAAGATGCAGATGGGGCTTGTGCACCCCAAAGTGATTTGCTAAATGCCCACTCGCCGACGGAGTTCGGCTCCTACCACGGGCGGTCGTGGCGGAATTGGTAGACGCGCAGCGTTGAGGTCGCTGTGGGGCAACCCGTGGAAGTTCGAGTCTTCTCGACCGCACCATCTTCTCTCAAGAACAATTTAAAATACTTTCCCCGCAAGGGGTTAAAGTCGTTTCTTGATTAGAAACTTTCACTTCTCTTCAATGCATTGCAAACGAAAACGCGCCCTTCAAGGAAGAGCGCGCCGATAAAGTTTCGGGTTTTCGTTCAGCTTTTTCCGATCTCCGAGAGGATCGCGTCGCTGTGTTCACCAAGCTTCGGGGAACGGTTGTCGAGCTTCAGTTCGGCATCAGAGAAGCGAATGGGTGTGCGCAGGCCGGGAACACCTTGCGGGTCTATTCTCATCCCTCTCGCCTCGAATTGCGGGTCTGCGAACACATCGGCCACCGTGTTGATCGGGCCGGCAGGCACGCCGATTCTGGCAAGCTCGGCCAGAAGATCGTCGCGCTTCCACGCTCGGGTCTTTTCTTCCAGAAACGCCGTCAGGGCCGCCCGGTTGGCCACGCGCGCCGAATTGCTGACGAAGCGCTCGTCGGTAGCGATATCACCGATACCGAGCAGTGAAGTCAGTTTTCCGAACTGTCCGTCGTTGCCGCAGGCGATGATGAAATAGCCATCGGAAACGGGTAGCGTCTGATAGGGCGCGATGTTGGGATGCGCATTGCCCATGCGCTTCGGCGATACGCCGGACGCCAGATAGTTCATTGCCTGATTGGCAAGCACCGCCGACATGCAGTCGAACAGCGCCATATCGATATGCTGGCCGGTGCCGGTGCGCTCCCGCATGATGAGGGCTGACTGAATTGCAATCACGCTGTAGAGGCCGGTGAAAATGTCGGCGAAAGCCACACCGATCTTCTGCGGCTCCCGGTCCGGTTCACCGGTCAGATCCATGATGCCGCCCATGCCCTGGATCATGAAATCGTAGCCTGCGCGTTCCGCATAAGGGCCTGTATGGCCGAAACCGGTGATCGAGCAGTAGATCAGGCGCGGATTGGTGGCCTTCAGGCTCTCATAGTCGAGGCCGTATTTGTCGAGGCCGCCCAGCTTGAAGTTTTCGATGACGACGTCGGCGTCAGCCACGAGCTGGCGGACCAGTTCCCTGCCCTCTTCAGTGCGGAAGTCGGCTGTGATCGAGCGCTTGCCGCGGTTGCAGGCGTGGAAATAGGCAGCAGACCGTTCGCCTTCCACATCGATGAAAGGCGGGCCCCATTTGCGCGTATCGTCGCCCTCGGGGCTTTCAACTTTGATGACATCGGCTCCCAGATCGGAGAGCGTCTGCCCCACCCATGGCCCGGCAAGAATGCGCGCCAGTTCTACCACTTTGAGACCGTCAAGCGGTGTGTTCTGCATTTTCTGCAATCCCATACAAAAATAAAGAGGCCCGCCCGCGAACTGCGAACGGGCCCGAATGGAAGGCTTGACTGGAGCATGTCTCCCGAAAATGGGAACCGGTTTCGGGTTAAAGACATGCGTAAAAACAAATGGATAGAGCATTTCCAACGACTGATGAAAAACAGGAAATGCTCTAACAGCTATCAGAAGAAAGCCTGAATGCCGGTCTGGGCGCGGCCCAGGATCAACGCATGAACGTCATGCGTGCCTTCATAGGTATTTACCGTTTCCAGATTCTGCGCGTGACGCATGACGTGGTACTCGATCTGGATGCCGTTGCCGCCGTGCATGTCGCGTGCCTGACGGGCGATATCCAGCGCCTTGCCGCAATTGTTGCGCTTGACGATGGAGATCATTTCCGGCGCCATCTTGCCTTCGTCGAACAGGCGACCGACGCGCAAGGATGCCTGAAGGCCAAGCGCAATCTCGGTCTGCATGTCGGCGAGCTTCTTCTGATAAAGCTGCGTGCCTGCAAGCGGCTTGTCAAACTGCTTGCGGTCAAGGCCGTATTGACGCGCACGGAACCAGCAATCCTCCGCCGCACCGAGCACGCCCCAGGAAATGCCATAACGAGCGCGATTGAGGCAGCCGAACGGACCCTTGAGGCCGGAGACATTCGGCAGAAGCGCATCTTCCGAAACTTCGACGCCATCCATGACGATTTCACCGGTGATCGATGCACGCAGCGAAAGCTTGCCGCCGATCTTCGGCGCGGAAAGACCCTTCATGCCCTTTTCGAGAACGAAGCCGCGAATGGCGTTGTCATGCGCGGCAGACTTGGCCCAGACGACGAAAACGTCGGCAATCGGCGAGTTCGAAATCCACATCTTGGAGCCGCTGAGACGATAGCCGCCGTCGATCTTTTCCGCCCGGGTCTTCATGCCTGCCGGGTCGGAGCCCGCATCAGGTTCGGTCAAACCGAAGCAACCGATCAGTTCGCCGGATACGAGGCCCGGAAGATATTTCTTGCGCTGTTCCTCGGAACCATAGGCGTAAATCGGATACATCACGAGCGACGATTGCACGCTCATCATGGAGCGATAACCGGAATCGACCCGCTCGACTTCACGCGCTACCAGACCATAAGACACATAGCCTGCATTGGCCGCGCCGTATTCTTCAGGAAGCGTCACGCCCAGAAGTCCAGCCTGCCCCATGAGACGGAAGAGTTCAGGATCGGTCGTCTCGTCCAGATAGGCCTTTTCGACACGAGGCAGCAGAACATCCGTTGCGAAAGCCTTGGCCGAGTCGCGGATCATGCGCTCGTCTTCGTTCAGCTGGTCATCCAGCAGAAACGGGTCTTCCCAGCTAAAAGCCGCACGTGACATCAGTGTATTCTCCTCAATGAAAATTTGCAGGAAATATGGACCGTGCCGCAGTTCGGTGCAATCGACGTTTACTCATCGATCTATTCCATTTAGTAATGGATGATGACTTCGATCTCCCGACGCCTGCTTCCTTCCACCAGTGCGCTTGCCGCCTTCGATGCCGTTGCGCGGCATGAGAGCTTTTCGGCTGCGGCCGAGGAGTTGTCGCTGACGCAAGGCGCGGTGAGCCGACAGATTGCAACGCTTGAAGAACAGCTCGGAACAGCACTTTTCGACCGCACCAGTCGTCATGTTGTGTTGTCGGATGCCGGCCGCGCCTATCTCAAGGCCGTGGGGCCGGCGCTGGCGTCCATTCGGGCCGCCTCACTGCAAGTCATGTCGCAGATGCGCGGTACCACACTCAATCTGGCCTTCCTGCCGACATTCGGGACGCGCTGGCTGATACCGCGCATACCGCGTTTCGTGGCAAAATATCCGGATATCATCCTGAATTTTGCGACCCGTATCGGCCAGTTCGACTTTGATCGCGAAGGGCTGGATGCGGCGATCCATATCGGCCAGCCGGACTGGCCCAATGCCGACAGTGTCTTCCTGATGGATGAAACGGTGGCGCCTGTATGCAGCCCCGCTTTTCTCCAGCAACATCCCGTGCAGGCGCCGACCGATCTTCTGCCGCTCCCTTTGTTCAACATGGCGTCACGACCCGGCGCATGGGATCATTGGTTCAAGAGCCTCGACATCGCCGCCCCGGTTTCTCCGGGGATGCGTTTCGAGCAGTTTTCAAATGTCTCGCAGGCCTGCATTGCCGGTCTGGGCGTGGCACTGATGCCGCTTTTCCTCATACGGGCTGAAATCGAGAACGGACAGCTTGTGGTCGCCTGCCCGCATACGGTCAGAAGCCCGAGCAGCTATTACTTTGTGACGCCGAAGGCTCGTTCGAGCACTCCGGCTGTATCTGCTTTTCGGGACTGGCTGCTCGCGGAAATCAAAAGCGAGAATGCGGCTCACCCGGCCACGAAACCTGCATAGCCGTCGTTCAGGGTCTTGCGCAGGATCGCCGCATAGTCGGCGAAGGAGTGATCGTCCGCGCGTATACGCCCGAATGAGGGGCTGGTGAATTGCCGCATCGGCACGAGCGCAAGCGGCGTCGAAACGGGTGTTAGATGTGCGCCCTGCCCGGCCCGCAATGTCGTCAGGATACCAAACATTTCACCCGTGATGCTCGGGCGGGAGAGGACGGCCATGCGATATTGGCCGGACGTATTCGTGACCAGATAGATGTGCCCCGAAAGATGCGGAACGGAAACCGCTCCCTGTTGCGAGAACGAAACGTCGGAACGTTCCCGCTCACGAAAATTGAGATGCCCAGCGTCGAAATCCCAACCGATTTCCGTGATGTAGGCGAAGAGCGCCTTGTCCTCGCCGAAGGACGGACGCAAGGTGAGGTAATCGCCTTCGAGCCATGAAACCGAGGCGCGCGAATAGGCCCCCAGTTCTTCCGCTGCGTGGCTGTTGCCATTTCTGGTCAGTTGAACGGGAGCTTCACCCGCCTGCTCGCGCAGGGCTACGCCCATTGCCTGTTCGAGCCGGATGATCGTTGCGAGCGTGAAGGGCCTGTGGCCCGACAGTGCCTTTTCCAATGTCGAAAGACTGATCCGCGCTTCATCGGCCAAAAGCTGGCGCGAAATTCGCCGTCTTGCGATTTCCTCACGAACCCGAACGGCAACGCGGGTATTGATCTGGTCGGGAAGGTGAGAGTCCTGATCGGACATGGCTTATCCTGAACTGCGTACTTTTCTTCACAATTCCACACATATGCGTAACGGGCAAGGCGGTTTGCGGAAAGGGACGGCTGAAACTTGGCAAAGCTTACGCTGGAGTGGAAACAGCCGCTCCGGCGACAATGGCTCCAGTTCTTCGAGGTGAACAAGGAGCATGTCATGTCACCCGCGATAAGTCTTTCAAATCATAGCATTGGAGGCGGGGGACTCTCCCGCTTCTGTTCGTTCGTCTGGTTATGCAACATGGCGTTGCTGCCCGCGCTGGCCGTCATTTTCTGCCTGTTGCAGATCGCCCAGGCGCGCGCCGAGACACCCGGTCTGGTCACACCGAACGAGGTTCAATCCGGCAGCCTTCTGCTGGAAACAAGCGAAGCCGGGCGTTATGTCGAAGCACCCCGGCTTGCTACGGACGTCAACCTCGATGTGAGCGGGCCGACGGCCAGAGCCCGGCTGACGCAGGCATTCGAGAACCCGACCGACAGTTTCGTTGAAGCCCTGTATGTTTTTCCGTTGCCCGAAGAAAGCGCAGTCTATTCGTTGAAGATGGTTATCGGCGATCGCGTGATTGTCGCTGACATCAAGGAAAAGCAGGCAGCCCGTGAAATATATGAAAAGGCGAAAAGCGAAGGCAAGAAAGTCACGCTGATCGAACAGCAGCGACCGAACGTGTTCACCAATGCGGTTGCCAACATCGGCCCGCACGAAAAAGTCGTCATCCAGGTCGAGTATCAGCAGGCGGTGCGGCTTGCCGATGAGCGTTTTTCGTTGCGTGTGCCGTTGGTCGTCGCACCGCGCTACAATCCGGACATTGCCTCACCCGTTGTCCAGAAAGTCGAAATGCAGAATGGCTGGGGCAAGTCGAGCGATGCTGGCAAGCCCGATCCTTATAACGCGCCGATTGTAACGCCACTAGCTCCCCCGGCTGAACTGCGGACCAATCCCGTGAGCATCTCGGTCGAATTGAAGCCCGGCTTCCCGCTTGGCAAGGTCGAAAGCCTTTACCACAAGGTCAGGATCGATGCGGCGAATGACGCCACGCGAGAGATTACGCTGGACGGCGCCGCTGCTGCGGACCGCGATTTCGTTCTGGAATGGAGTGCTGTAGCAAAAGATGCGCCGCAGATCGGGCTCTTCCGCGAACATGTCGGCAAGGACGACTATGTGCTTGCCTATGTTACGCCACCGGCTGTTGCCAGCGCAAAAAAGGCGCAGCGTGAAGTCGTCTTCGTGATCGACAATTCCGGATCGATGGGCGGTACTTCCATCGAACAGGCAAAGGCCAGCCTGGATTATGCACTGTCGCATCTTCAGCCCGGAGACCGGTTCAACGTGATTCGCTTCGACGACACGCTGACCAGGTTCTTCGAGGATTCGGTCGAGGCCAATCAGCAGAATATCGCCTCCGCCCGCCGTTTCGTGACCAGCCTTGAAGCGCAAGGCGGTACGGCAATGCTGCCAGCCCTTCATGCAGCGCTTGATGACAGCCATCGGGGTAACGGATTGCGCCAGATCGTGTTTCTGACCGACGGCGAAATCAGCAATGAGCAGCAATTGCTGGATGCCATTGCAGCACGTCGGGGGCGCTCTCGTATCTTCATGGTCGGTATCGGCTCTGCCCCCAACTCCTATCTGATGAACCATGCGGCGGAGCTTGGACGCGGAACCTTCACCCATATCGGATCGGCGGCGGAAGTGGACGAACGCATGCGGGCTCTGTTCGACAAGCTAGAAAACCCTACTGTTACCGATCTGAAGGCCAGTTTCTCGGAAAAGAATGTAAGCATGACCCCATCCATTCTGCCCGATCTCTATCGTGGCGAACCACTGGTTATCGCTGCGCGGATGGGCAAGGCAGCCGGAAATCTTGTCATCGAAGGCGAGATTGATGGCCGTCCATGGACAGTCAATCTGCCGCTCGATCAGGCAATGAATGCGGAAGGCATTTCAAAATTGTGGGCTCGCCGCAAGATTGATGATGCGGAAGTGGAACTTACCCTTGGCAAGATTTCTCAGGACGCAGCCGATGCGCGCGTTCTTCGGCTCGCACTGGAACATCATCTGGTTAGCCGGCTGACGAGCCTGGTGGCGGTCGACAAGACACTGTCGCGACCAGCCAACACACCACTCACCCGCGCCGATATTCCGCTGCAACTGCCTGCTGGCTGGGATTATGACAAGCTGTTCGGCATCCGTGCGGAACGCAATGTCGAGGAGCATGCAAGTATGGACGTGAATGGCGTGAGCGCCCCTGTTCGCAGCCATGAGCGCCTCGCTTCACCATCATCGCCGTCGCAGCCCCTTCCGCTGCCGCAGACGGCAACGCCGGCGACGCTCCTGCTCATGCAAGGCCTCGGTTCGATGCTGGTCGGGCTCTTCGTCCTCTGGTTCTTCCGCCGCAGGGAGAACGTGTGATGGTTGTCAGTCAGTTTGTTACGGGGAGCGCGCTGAAGCGCTCCCTTCTCCCCGCGCTTGGCATGATGCTGGTCGCAATGGGTTTGGTACTTTCCGGTCAGGGTATCTGGATACATGCCAAAGCGTTTGTCGCACAAATCCTGCTTGAACGGGCGTTTTCAGAGAGCATTGAAACAGGCGCTCCCGTCAAACCGTGGAACTGGGCCGATACCTGGCCGGTAACCCGTATCGAAGTCCCGCGGCTTGAAGAATCAGCCATTGCCCTGAAAGGCGCCAGCGGGCAGGCATTGGCTTTTGGCCCCGGCCATCTGGACAACACGCCGATGGCGGGCGAACGGGGAACGGCCGTCTATGCTGCGCATCGCGACACGCATTTCGCATTTCTGAAGAATGTCGAGGAGAACGACCAGATACTCGTCACTCGCAGCGACGGAAAGACGGTTTCCTATCGCGTCAGCCACATGGCCGTGGTGCGGTGGGATGAGGCGAGGATCGCGCCGGACCGCGAAGGCCGCCACCTCGTGCTGGCGACCTGTTACCCGTTCGATGCGATTACTCCTGGCCCGCTTCGCTATCTGGTCTATGCAGATATGGAGACCGACGAGTCAGGCGATTGATCGACTTGCGATCTCGTATGAACGCAGGCGTTTCTTGTGATCGTGGATCATGCCGGTCAACATCAGCTCGTCGGCGCCGGTGCTCTCCGCAAAGGCCTTGATGCCTTGCGCTACTGTCTCCGGTCCACCGACGACGCGGCATGAAAGCATCTGGCGCACAAGCGCCTGTGCTGCCGGATCAAGCCGTTCCATATAGCCTTCGACTGGTGCGGGAAGCTTGCCGGGGCGACCGCTGCGCAGGTTCACGAAAGCCTGTAGCTGCGAGGTAAAAAGATAATTCGCCTCTTCGTCCGTATCGGCAGCGATCACGTTGAGGCCCAGCATCACATAAGGCTTCTGCATATATTCCGATGGTTCGAACCGCTCGCGATAAAGCGCAATGGCGCGTTCCATCTCGGCAGGCGCAAAGTGCGAGGCGAATGCGTATGGCAATCCCAGCATGGCGGCAAGCTGCGCGCCGAACAGGCTGGAACCGAGAATCCAGACAGGCACATTCAGCCCCTCACCTGGCACGGCGCGCACGCGCTGGCCCGGCTCGGCAGGTTTGAAATAGTTGAGCAACTCGACCACATCCTGCGGAAATGCGTTTGCATCGCTGTCGAGATTGCGTCGAAGGGCATGGGCGGTGATCTGGTCGGTGCCGGGAGCGCGTCCAAGACCGAGATCGATGCGGCCCGGAAACAGCGAGGCCAGCGTGCCGAACTGTTCCGCAATCACAAGGGGTGCGTGATTGGGCAGCATGACGCCGCCTGCACCGACGCGGATGGTCGAGGTGCCGTTGGCGACGTAACCAATAACCACGGATGTCGCCGCGCTGGCGATGCCCGGCATATTGTGGTGTTCGGCGAGCCAGTAACGGTGAAAGCCGAGCCGTTCGGCATGTTGCGCAAGTTCCAGTGTGTTGTGCAGCGACTGCGCTGCATCACTGCCTTCGGGAACGGGCGATAGATCAAGAACGGACAAAGGTATCATACTGGCTCATATGGGTTGGAACGCCGCATTCGCAACGTCAGCAGAACAAAAAAGGGCGACCTATTTCTAGGCCGCCCCTTGTCGTTGGTTCAACGCAAGTTTCAGTGATGTTGCACCGGAGCCGGTTCGCCGCCCTCTTCGGAGGACGCAACATACTCGCCTTCCACATCCTTCTTCGCGATGAAGGTGTAGAACATAGGCACCACGAACAGCGTGAAGATCGTACCGATCACGATGCCGGTGAAGATCACGAGGCCCATCGAGTAACGAGCCGCCGCACCGGCACCGGTCGCGATGATGAGCGGCACGACGCCGAGCGCCATGGCCGCAGTGGTCATCAGGATCGGACGCAGGCGGGTTTCAGCCGCGACAATGATTGCATCCCGGCGTGACAGGCCATGCAGGCGGCGCTGCTGATTGGCGAATTCGACCATCAGAATGCCGTGCTTGGTAATCAGCCCGACAAGGGTGATGAGACCGACCTGCGTATAGATGTTGAGGGTACCGAGGCCGATATTCAGCGGCACGATGGCCCCGAAGATCGACAACGGAACCGACATCATGATGATGAACGGATCACGGAAGCTTTCGAACTGCGCCGCAAGCACGAGATAGATCACGATCACGGCGAGGCCGAAGGCGATCAGGATCGTGTTGCCCTGCTCCACTTCCAGTCGCGACTGGCCGGAATAATCCAGGAAGAAGCCTTCCGGCATCTTGGACTTGGCCAGATCGACCAGGGTTTGCAGGCCCTGCCCGGTGGTGACGCCCGGCAGCGGCAGCGCCGAAATCGTTGCCGAATTCAGCTGGTTGAACTGCTCGATAGCGGCAGGCGATGCGTTCTGGCTGACCTTGATGACCGAAGACAGCGGGATCATCGAGCCGGAGACGCTGCGCACATAGAAGTCGCCCAGCTTTTCCGGGTTCGAACGGTAGACATCAGGCACCTGCGTGATGATGTCATAGCTGTTCGAATCGCGGTCGAATTTCGCCACCGATGCGCCACCGGTCAGGAGACCCAGTGTCGAACCGATATCGCTGATCTGCACACCCAGCGTCGCCGCACGGTCACGGTCGATGGTGATCGTGATCTGCGGCGCGTTGAAGGAGAGCGAGTTCTGCACGATGATGTACTGGCCGGAAGCCTGCGCTTCGTTCTTGATTTCCTCGGCGAGCTCGAAGACCTGATCGGCCGGGCCGGTCGATTGCAGCGCAATCGAGATCGGCAGACCGCCACCCGTTCCCGGCAGGGACGGAGGCGCGAAGATGAAGGCTTCGACACCTGCGACCTTGGAGATACGTGCGGTCAGGTCCTCCTGGATCTGCTTCTGCGAACGCGTGCGCTCGTTCCAGTCCTTCAGAACCCATAGCGCGATACCGGATGTCGTGCCGCCGTCCATGCCGACGATCTGGAAGCGGGTCTTCAGTTCGGGAAGATCCTTGGTCAGTTCGTCGATCTGTTCGGCGTAGAGATTGGTATAGGCCGAGGTTGCATATTGCGGAGCCTGGAACATAGAGAACAGCGCGCCGGAATCTTCTTCCGGTGCCAGTTCGCTCGACGTGTTCATGAACAGGAATCCCGTCAGGCCCATCAGCGCAATAACGATCATCAGCGTGATGCCGCGATAGTTGAGCGAGTTGGAGACGCGGCGGTGATACCACTTCTCGAAACGCGAGAAGGTCCGGTCGATGAACTTCTGGAACCGGGTCTGGTCGCCGTGCTTGAGCATGCGGGCGCACATCATTGGCGAAACCGTCAAGGCGGCAATACCGGAGATGATGACGGCACCGGCCAGCGTGAAGGCAAATTCCCGGAACAGAGCGCCCGTCAGGCCGCCCGTGAAACCGAGCGGTGCGAACACCGCCGCCAGCGTGATCGTCATGGCGATGATCGAGCCGGTGATTTCCTTCATGCCCTTGAACGCGGCGTCAATGGGCCTCAGGCCCTCCTCGATATGCCGGTGGATGTTCTCCAGGACCACGATGGCGTCATCGACCACAAGACCGATGGCGAGAACCATGGCAAGCAGCGACAGGAGATTGATCGAGAAGCCGAGCACATAAAGGAAGAAGCACACGCCGATCAGCGAAATCGGGATCGTGACAATCGGAATCAGCACCGAACGGAACGATCCGAGGAAGACGATGATGACCAGAATGACGATGGCCACGGCTTCGCCGATGGTCGTGAAGACTTCCTTGATCGACGAGCTGATCTGTTCGGTCGCGTCGTAGACCAGAACGAGCGACATGCCTTCCGGCAGCGATGCCTGGATGGACGGAAGCTCCTTCCGGACCGCCGCCGCCATGTCGATGGGGTTTGCCGCCGGCGTCGGGAAGACGCCGAGGAATGTACCCGCCGAGCCGTTGAACGAAACGATGGTGTCGGTGCTTTTCGCCGCGAGTTCGACCCGCGCCACATCACGCAGGCGAACGACGTCATCCCCCGACGCCTTGATCGGCATGGCGCCGAAGGCTTCCGGGGTCTGCAAGGTCGACTTCAGCGTGATCGAAGACGCGACATATTCGTTCTTCGTCGTGCCAGGAGCCGACAGGAAGTTGGAGGCCTTGATGGCCGCCAGAACTTCCGGCGCCGTGATCTGGCGGGCCGCAAGCTGGATCGGGTCCAGCCAGACGCGCATCGAATAGACCTGGCCGCCCAGAATTTCCGCCTTTGCAACGCCCTGAATGGTGGACATGCGCGGCTGGATAACGCGCTCCAGATATTCGGTGATCTGTTCGCTCGTCATGTTCGGGTTCTGCGCCGCCAGATACATGGTGGCGAAGTTCTGGCCCGTGCCCTTGACGATGACAGGGTCATCGGATTCGTCCGGCAGGTCGCCGCGAACCTGATTGACCTTGGCGATGACTTCCGTCAGCGCCGCGTCAGGGTTTGCGCCGAGCTTCATCTGCACCGTCACGGTGCTTGACGACGGACGGCTCGAAGAGGTCACGTAATCGATGTTTTCGGTGGTCGCGACCGCTTCTGCAATCGGAGCGGTGATGAAGCCCTGAATGAGATCGGCGCTCGCACCGGCATATGTGGTCGTTACCGTAATGACGGTTTCGTCGACCTTCGGATATTCACGCACCGTAAGCTGCGCGATCCCCTGAAGGCCCAACAGAATGATCATGAGGGCGACCACCGTGGCAAGCACGGGGCGCCGGATGAAGATATCGGAAAAGCTCATCGGGTTCGCCTATTGCTTGTCGGCCGGCTGGCCGGCCGGAATCGGATTGACGGTGTTGTCGATTTTCACCGGAACACCGGGCGAAAGCCGGTTCTGGCCTGCCGTGATGATGATGTCGCCGGCCTTGAGGCCGCTCGTTACCTCGACCAGACCGGAATAACGGCGTCCAAGCTTGATGAAGACCTGCTGCGCCACCTGCTTTTCGCCCTCTTCAGGCTTGGCATCGGCTGCTGGAGCCTTGGCGGTGCTGTCGCCTTCGGCGGCCTTCGCGCCTTCCGGCTTCTGTTCCGGACGGACAGCATAGACATAATCGCCGTAAAGGCTGGAGATGATCGTGGTCTGCGGAAGAGCGATGACATTGTCTTCTTCCGGCAGTTCGACACGAACCTGCACGAACTGGCCCGGCGTCAGCTTGTGATCCGGATTCTGCACTTCGGCACGCACGGAAACGAGACGGGTGGCCGGGTCGATCTTCGGATCGATGCCGACAATCTTGCCCGTAAAGTCGAGCGCGTCCGCCGTCGAACCGACCTTGACGGTCTGCCCGAGCTTGATGGACGCCAGCGATTGTTCAGGAACCGTGAAGTCGATACGCATCACGTCGGTGTTCTGCAGCGTGGCGATGACCGTGCCGGGGGTCAGATACTGGCCAAGATCGACTTTGGAGATGCCGATAACGCCGGAAAACGGAGCCTTGACCGACTTCTGCGCCAGCGTTGCGCGCATTTTTTCAACGCGTGCGCTTGCAGCATCGGAGGCCGAGGCCGTCGTATCGACATTCGACACCGCACCCACGCCACGGGTGCGCAACGTGTCAGCTCGCTTCAGGTTCTGCTGGGCAAGGACGGCTTCGGCTTCAGCGGCTGCGAGGTCCGCCTTCTGAATGCTGTCTTCCATCTGAAGCAGCAGGGCGCCTTCCTTGACTTCCTGATTGGCCTTGAAGTTGATCTTCTGCACGACGCCGTCGAGCTGCACGGTCAGGTCAACACCATTGAGCGCGTTGGCCGTGCCGATGGCCTCGACACCCGGCTTCCAGACGCCCGGCTCCACCGTGACGGTCGAAACCGTCTGGGCAGGCTGCTGCATGTTGGCGAAGAAGTCCTTGATGGCCTGTGATCGGAACAGGTTAAAGCCGACGAGGCCTCCGACGACGATCACGAGGAATATTATTGCCAGTATAAGGCGCTTGATCATTGCGGATGCACTCCAGATGGCTCCCTGATCGATCAGGGTTGGGGGATTGGCCGCGGCGCCTTCTTTCGCATTCACGCAAAGGTCGCGCGTATTTTACTTGAATGAAAGTGGCGAATAACTGTACCGTCCAGACGGTATTGTCAACACTCGAACTGTCAGGAGACACCAGTAAGTTGCCAACTAAAAAGAAAGTCTCGTCGCGCGAACGTATTTTGCGCGCTGCTATCGAGCTTGCCCGTGAGATCGGCCCTGCTCACCTCTCTCTCGATGCCGTAGCAGCCCGTGCGGGGCTTTCAAAAGGCGGATTGCTTTATACTTTTCCGACCAAGGCCAAACTGCTCGAAGCGGTGGTCGAAGAATACATGAAAGAGCATGAACACGCCATGGAGGTTCATGAGACACTTCAGAAAGGCGATAAAAACCGCGTGGCGCGGGCTTTTCTGGATGTTTACCGGGTGCAGGCCGATGAGGAACCTCCTGCCTGCGGCGTTCTTGCCGCGCTTGCCGAAGACCCCGGTTTCATGGTGCCTGTCCGGCAATATCACAGGGCTTTCCTCGACCGCATGATCAAGGACACGACCGATTCCGATACGGCGCTGATCGTCTATCTGGCCGTCGCCGGGCTGGAATGCTCCAAATTGATGGAATGTGAAATTCTGGACGACGAAGAGCAGCGCGCCGTTCTCTGTCGTCTGGAGAACATGTTGACGGTCGGATAGGCCGCTCGCCTGAGACGCATCGGCGAGATGCGCCCCGGTGGTTTTTCTTCCTCTGATTCGTATCATCTTGCGGCCGGAGAGAATACGCGCAGGCGATGTCCGTCTGGATCAATTGCCACAAACGAGCGTCCGAACTCCAATGTTTGCGGCTTGGACAAGTTGGAAATCTCGCGCGCGGTCCAGTCTGCATATATCTTGTCGATCTCTTCATAACTCGCGTACCGGAAAGCGATCTCTCCACCAAACGCGCCGGAATCAGCGACCGGTTCTACCGTGTGTCTGGACCACAGTCCCAGCATCAGACCGTTGTTCAACAGAAAGAGCACAAAAGTCGGTGAGGCTTCGATAGGCTCAATCCCAAGCAGTTCTGTGTAAAAGCGACCGCTCGATAGCGGGTTCTCTACGTATAGAATTGTGAAATTCGGATGGTTCATTGTTGTCGCTCCTTGATTGGATACGAGCAACACTACGAAGACACACTGTCAGTTTCCGGCAGTATCAATCAAAATTCCGGACGATCCCCTGACGGGTCTTCCACTCTTTAAGGAGCGCAGAACGTCGTTTGGGGTAGCGATCGCTCTCAACGCTCAATCTGGCGATGCGATCAGTACGGAAATGTCGAAAATCCTGTCGCATTTCGCACCAAGCGAGCACTACCCGCACCTGTTCGAAAAAAGTCAGGGCGAACGGCCAGATCAGGCGCTCGGTCGAAGTACTGGCCGCATCGTTATAGAATATGGTGATTTTTCTTTCCGAGCGAATGGCGCTACGAAGAGCGGCAGCATCCACCAGATCGACCGCATCTTTCTTGCTGGGGCCGACAAGAAGGCTTACCGCGTCGAGCGTAACGCGTAAATCCTCAGGCATTACTGCTGCCACTTTGGCAAGAACATTGCGTGCAGCTGCGCCGAGTTCAGCGTCTCCCCTGTCCGCAACCCATCTTGTGCCGAGAACCAACGCTTCGATTTCTTCCTGGCTGAACATGATAGGCGGCAACATAAAGCCGGGACGCAGGATATAACCCAATCCCGGCTCCCCTTCGATAACTGCGCCCTGCGCCTGAAGGCTCGCGATATCACGATACAGCGTGCGAATACTGATACCGAGCTGCTGCGCCAGCGTCGCCCCGCTTACCGGGCGACGATAGGTGCGGAGTAACTGCAAAAGCTCAAGGAGGCGTTCAGAGCGGGACACCGGGATGCTCCTCCTTGTGCAGTATGGAGATATTACAGAAGGGCCGGAATATCGCCCCTCGCCCATCCTTCCGAGGTTTCGGCGGAGAAATCGGCAAAGCGTCCCCCGGCAATCGATGCGCGGATGCCTTTCATCAGATACTGATAATAGGCCAGGTTATTCCAGGTCAGCAGCATGGCGCCGAGCGCTTCACCCGATTTCACCAGATGATGCAGATAGGCGCGGCTGTAGTCGCGCGATGCCGGGCAATCCGATTCCGGATCGAGCGGGCGATGATCGTCGGCATGGCGTGCATTGCGCAAATTCACCTTGCCGAACCGCGTAAACGCAAGGCCGTGGCGGCCTGCTCGCGTCGGCATGACACAATCGAACATATCGATCCCGCGCGTCACGGATTTCAGAATATCGTCCGGCGTGCCGACGCCCATCAGATAGCGCGGCTTTTCCGACGGCAGGATCGGACATACGACTTCCAGCATGTCGAGCATGACCTGCTGCGGTTCGCCGACTGCAAGCCCGCCGACCGAATAGCCCTTGAGATCCATGGCCTTTAGCGCTTCCGCCGATTTTTCGCGCAGGCGCGCAACATCGCCGCCCTGCACGATGCCGAACATCGCCTTGCCCGGCTGGTTGCCGAAAGCGACCTTGCAGCGCTCGGCCCAGCGCAGCGACAATTCCATTGCGCGCTCGGTGTTCTTTTCCGGCGAAGGCAGCGCCACGCATTCATCGAGCTGCATCTGGATATCGCTATCGAGTAGCCCCTGTATCTCGATGGACCGTTCCGGCGTCATCTCATAAGGCTTGCCGTCGATATGCGAGCGGAATGTCACGCCATTTTCGTCAAGCTTGCGCAATTGCGCGAGCGACATGACCTGAAACCCGCCGGAATCGGTCAGGATCGGGCCTTTCCAGCCGCCGAACTCGTGCAGGCCGCCCAGACGTGCCACGCGTTCAGCGCCGGGCCGCAGCATCAGATGGTAGGTGTTGCCAAGGATGATATCCGCGCCGAGCTCTTTCACCTGATCCATATACATGGCCTTGACCGTGCCCGCCGTGCCCACCGGCATGAAGGCAGGTGTGCGAACCACGCCGCGCGGCATGGAAATCTCGCCCTGACGAGCAGCGCCGTCGGTTGCCAGCACCTTGAATTCGAAGTTTTCGCTTGTCTTTAGGTTTTCCAGAGTCATGCGGTGTCTTTAACTTTGTCGGCTCGCTCAAGCAAGCTGCCGTCGCCATAGGAGTAGAAGCGATAACCGTTGCTGATGGCGTGATCGTAGGCGGCGCGCATCGTGTCGAGACCGCTGAATGCCGATACGAGCATGAAAAGCGTCGAGCGCGGCAAATGGAAGTTGGTCATCAGCAGATCAACCGCACGGAACTTATAGCCGGGGGTTATAAAAATATCGGTCGCACCCGACCATGGACGGATGAGGCCGTCCTCACCCGCCGCACTTTCGATCAGGCGCAGGGATGTGGTGCCGACGCAGACGATCCTGCCGCCCCGCTCGTGAACGGCATTGAGCGCATCTGCAGTGCGCTGCGACACATGGCCGATTTCCGAATGCATCTTGTGGTCGGCGGTGTCATCGGCCTTGACCGGCAGGAAAGTCCCCGCCCCCACATGCAGCGTCACGAAATGTTCTTCAACGCCCTTGGCCTTGATCTTTTCCAGAAGCTCCGGCGTGAAATGCAAACCGGCGGTCGGAGCTGCGACCGCGCCTTCTTCCCGCGCATAGACCGTTTGATAATCCTTGCGGTCGCGCTCGTCTTCGGCGCGCTTCGATGCGATGTAAGGCGGCAGCGGAATGTGCCCGACCGAAGCAATCGCCTCGTCCAGCATGGCGCCGGAAAGATCGAACACCAGAAGCGCCTCGCCCGCATCGCCCTTTTCCGCCACGGTGGCATCAAGCGTGCCGAGGAAGCAGCTCGATCCGGAATGGCCAAAGCGGATGCGGTCGCCTTCCTTCACGCGCTTGGCCGGACGGAGGAAAGCCTTCCAGCGATCGGCGCCGGTACGCATATGCAGCGTGGCGCTGACCTGGCTTATATTGCCGTCGCGCTCGCGCATGCCTTCAAGCTGCGCCGGTATCACTTTGGTATCATTGAAGACAAGCGCATCGCCGGGTTGCAGCAGATCAGGCAATTCGAATACCTGTCGATCCTCGAATGGCTGGCCGGGACGGACACGCAACAGTCGGGCGTGGTCACGCGGCTCGACCGGGCGCAGAGCGATGCTCTCTTCCGGCAAATCGAAATCAAAAAGATCAACACGCATGATAGACCTCATTATTACGGCCCCGGCATGAACCGGAGCCGTAATTTTTCTTTGAAACAGGCAGGATCAGATGTCGGCAGCGATACGCGCCGTCACGATCTGGTCCGGATCGGAGACCGGTTCGCCGCGCTTGATCTTGTCGACATTGTCCATGCCTTCGATGACCTGGCCCCAGACGGTGTACTGGCGGTCGAGCCATGGAGCATCGGCAAAGCAGATGAAGAACTGCGAGTTGGCCGAGTTCGGATTGGCGGAACGCGCCATCGAGGCGGTGCCACGCTTGTGCGGCGTGTTGGAGAATTCCGCCTTCAGGTCCGGCTTGTCCGAACCGCCCATGCCAGCGCGCGAGCCGTTGAAATGAGCGCCGCCCGTCTTGCCGAACTTCACGTCGCCGGTCTGGGCCATGAAGCCATCGATCACACGATGGAACACAACGCCGTCATAAGCGCCTTCGCGCGCCAGTTCCTTGATACGCGCAACGTGATCCGGCGCGAGATCCGGATAAAGCTCCAGAACGACATTGCCCTTGGTGGTTTCAAGAACGAGCGTGTTTTCAGGGTCTTTGTAAGCCATTGGGCCTCTCCTTGTATTTACTTCTTGGTGGCCTGAAGCGTGGCCTTGATGATCTTGTCGGGGTTTTTCACGGCGCCATTATCGGCTTCGCTGCCCTTCTTTATCTTGTCGACGACATCCATGCCGCTGACAACCTTGCCGACCACCGTATACTGGCCGTTGAGGAATGAGCCGTCCGCAAACATGATGAAGAACTGCGAATTGGCCGAGTTCGGGTTCTGGCTGCGGGCCATGCCCACCGTGCCGCGAACGAAGGGTTCCTTGGAGAATTCTGCCGGAATATCCGGATAGTCAGAGCCGCCGGTGCCGACGCGTGATGCATCGAAGTTCTTGTCCATGTTGCCGAACTTTACATCCCCGGTCTGGGCCATGAAGCCCGGAATGACACGGTGGAAGGCAACGCCGTTGTAAGCGCCCTCGCCGACCAGCTTTTCGATCTGCGCAACATGCTTTGGCGCAAGGTCGGGACGAAGCTCGATGGCCACGTCGCCATCCTTCAGTTTGAGAACCACGGTGTTTTCGGTACTGGCGGCAGAAGCGGTGTGGACTGCGCCTTGCGAGAGCGCGAAGAAGGCGGCAGCGGCTAGCGCTGAACGAACGAAAGACATGATCGAAAAACTCCCTGTGGTCAGGATTTGAATTTGGCGTTCAGGGCGGCAGCGACAGCCGCCGGAACAAAAGGCTTTATATCGCCGCCCATGGAGGCAATCTGTCGAACCAATGTGGCGGTAATCGTGCGCACTGCCGGGTCTGCCGGAAGAAACACGGTCTGCAATTCCGGCGCCATGGTGCCGTTCATGCCTGCCATCTGCATTTCATAGTCGAGATCGGTGCCGTCGCGCAAACCGCGCACCATCAATTGAGCACTGTGCTTGCGGGCGGCATCGATAACAAGACCGTCGAAGGAAATGACGGAGAGCCGACCCGCATCCTTGCCCAGCACGGCCTTGCAGCTTTCATCGATGAGCGCCACGCGCTCCTCAAAAGTGAAGAGAGGCTTTTTCCCGGGGTGAACGCCAATCGCGACAATAACCTCATCGGCAAGGCGCAGGGCACCTTTCAGGACATCCATATGGCCGTTGGTCACCGGGTCAAAGGAACCCGCATAAATCGCGATTGTCATTTCTTCCAGCTAACCTTTTCTGACGGGATTTTCAACAAGAACCACAGCGCTAAGGAAACAGAAACCAAGAAAACAGATGAACGCGATATGAACCGCAATTTCACGGCAAGTTCACAACCGATTTACCAAAATAGGCGCAAGTTTGGTGCAACCTTTTCGCTTTTGAAGCGTATGTATGTCGAAAGGATAACACGATGATGATCTTTCTTCTGGCATTATCCATGATGGTCGCAATGGCAGCTTCGGCAATCATACTGCTTCTCGAAGAGAATGAAGCCAAGCGTCAGCGCGTGCGTCATGTCGCATTCGACATCAATACTCTGCGCAACATGCGTTCGCGCTAGGTATTAACAGCTGAGCTCACGCGATAGCGTTGGAGCTTGCTGGAAAAGAGTTTGTGTGATCGCCAATTCCTCCAGTCTTGGCATCTGAAAAAGGCCGATGGTTCCCGCCATCGGCCTTTTTCATTGATCTGTACCGAAAGCCCGGTTCCGTTGTCTTGTTGCATTATCCGCCGCAAAACCGCCTGACCCGGGCTTTCAGCTTATTCTTCGGTGCCCGCGACCGGTGCTTCACCTTCCGGCGACGCATCGCCCTCACCGCCGTTTTCTTCGTCGCTGTCCGTTTCGGAAATGCGTTCGACCGAAACGACCTTTTCGCCGTCCGCCGTATTGAAGATCGTGACGCCTTTGGTGGAACGTCCGGCAATGCGGATGTCGTCAACCGGCACGCGGATAAGCTGTCCGCCGTCCGAAACGAGCAGAATCTGGTCGCTTGCCTCGACCGGGAACAGGGCGACGAGCTTGCCGATTTCGTCGGTCTTCGACGTATCGGTGGCGCGGATGCCCTTGCCGCCACGGCCGGAAACTCGGAACTCGTAGGACGAGGAGCGCTTGCCGTAACCATATTCGCTGACCGTCAGCACAGTCTGTTCGCGCGCTTTCAGCTCCTGATAGCGTTCTTCGTTGAGCTCGGTTTCGTTTCCGACCTCCTCGCCAACCACCACGATATCATCCGCGTCATCTGCGCCCTGGGCACGGCGTTCGGCAATCGAACGCTTCAGGTAGGCCGAGCGCTCAGCCGCGTCCGCATCGACGTGATGCAGGATCGCCATGGAGATGACCTTGTCGCCATCCGCCAGATTGATGCCGCGCACGCCGATGGAGTTGCGGCCCGCAAAGACGCGCACATCGGTAACGGGGAAGCGAATGCACTGGCCACCGGCGCAGGTCAGAAGCACGTCGTCGAATTCCGTACACGTATCGACCGAGAGGATTTCATCGTCCTCGTCCTCGAGCTTCATCGCGATCTTGCCGTTGCGGTTGACCTGAACGAAGTCCGACAGCTTGTTACGGCGAACCGTACCGCGCGTGGTCGAGAACATGACGTCCAGATTTGCCCAGGAATCCTCATCCTCGGGCAGCGGCATGATGGTGGTGATGCGCTCGCCCTGCTGCAATGGCAGCATGTTGATGAGCGCCTTGCCGCGCGACTGCGGCGTGCCAATCGGCAGACGCCAGACCTTCTCCTTGTAGACGATGCCACGCGAGGAGAAGAACAGAACCGGCGTATGCGTATTGGCCACGAACAGGCGCGTGACGAAATCCTCGTCCTTCGTCGCCATGCCGGAGCGGCCCTTGCCGCCGCGGCGCTGCGCACGATAGGTCGTCAACGGCACGCGCTTGATGTAGCCCGCATGGCTGACGGTGACGACCATATCCTCGCGGGCGATCAGGTCTTCGTCATCCATTTCGGCGCCGCCGAAACCGATTTCGGTGCGGCGTGGGGTTGCGAACTCGTCGCGAACCGCAATCATCTCTTCCTTGACGATGGTCATCACGCGCAGGCGCGAACCGAGAATGTCGAGATAATCGCGGATTTCCTCGCCGATCTTGTTCAGTTCGTCCGCCACTTCGTCGCGACCAAGCGCGGTGAGGCGCTGCAGACGCAGATCGAGAATGGCGCGAGCCTGTTCTTCGGAGAGGTTGTAGGTGTTATCTTCATTGATGGTGTGGCGCGGATCGTCGATCAAACGGATCAACGGTGCCACATCTGCCGCCGGCCAGCGGCGTTCCATCAACTGCTCGCGCGCCGTCGTCGGATCGGGAGCGCGGCGGATAAGCGCGATGACCTCATCGATATTGGCGACGGCGATTGCAAGACCGACCAACACATGCGCGCGGTCACGCGCCTTGTTGAGCAGGAACTTGGTGCGGCGCGTCACGACTTCCTCGCGGAAGACGACAAAGGCGCGCAGCATGTCGAGCAGGTTAAGCTGTTCCGGCTTGCCGCCGTTCAGCGCCACCATGTTGCAGCCAAACGAGGTTTGCAGCGGCGTGTAGCGATAAAGCTGGTTCAGCACCACATCGGCAACGGCGTCACGCTTGAGTTCCACCACGACGCGATAGCCTTCGCGGTCGGACTCATCGCGCAGATCGGAAATGCCTTCGATGCGCTTGTCGCGCACCAGTTCGGCCATCTTCTCGATCATCGAAGCCTTGTTCACCTGATAAGGTATCTCGGTGATGATGATGGCTTCGCGGTCGCCGCGCATCGGCTCGATCGTGGCGCGCCCGCGCATGACCACCGAACCGCGCCCGGTCGTGTAGGCGGAATTGATGCCGGAACGTCCAAGGATGATGCCGCCGGTCGGGAAGTCCGGTCCCGGAATGATTTCCATCAGTTCCGCCAGTTCAATGGCCGGATTGTCGATCAGCGCAACGCAGCCGTCGATCACTTCGCCCAGATTGTGCGGCGGAATGTTGGTCGCCATGCCGACAGCGATACCGCCCGAACCATTGACGAGCAGGTTCGGAAAGCGCGCAGGCATGACCACAGGTTCCTGCTCGCGACCGTCATAGTTGTCCTGGAAGTCGACCGTATCCTTGTCGATATCCGACAGGATGGATTCGGAAAGCTTTTCCAGACGGCATTCGGTGTAACGCATCGCCGCCGGCGGATCGCCGTCGATGGAGCCGAAATTGCCCTGCCCGTCGACCAGCGGATCGCGCATTGAAAAATCCTGCGCCATACGCACGAGGGCGTCATAAATAGAGGCGTCGCCATGCGGGTGGTACTTACCCATCACCTCACCGACCACACCCGCCGACTTGCGGTACGGGCGGTTATAGGCGAGGTTCATTTCGTTCATGGCGTGGAGAATGCGGCGATGCACGGGCTTCAGGCCGTCGCGCACATCGGGCAGCGCACGGCTCACGATAACGCTCATCGCGTAATCGAGATAGGAGCGCTGCATCTCCTCGATGATGGAAATCGGTTCGATACCGCTAGGGCCGCCGTTTGGGCCACCATTCATATCGTCGGAACCGGGTGGAGGCGTTTGATCTGACACTATTCAGATTTCTTTCTCAACAGAATCGATAAAGTCACTTTATAACGGAAACCAGCAAAAAACGCCAATTTCACGACCTTTTCGGCGGGCTATTTCCGCACGTCAATTCAATGACTTAAAAGATATTCACATAAAGATTGAGCAACGATGTTGCCCGACCTCGCGCTTTGCATCGACCATGTGCTCGTGATCGTCTACAATCCATGTATCCGATCGAGCATAACATGCCAACAGGAAGGGCGCGTGCAGTATGGGGTTCTACGATACGGTTTTCAGCGCCTTCGTCACCCTGCTTGTTACAATCGATCCGCCCGGGCTGGCGCCTTTGTTCCTGGCGCTGACGCCGGGCATGGAGCGGCACCATCGCGGACAGGTTGCGCTTCGCGCCTCCATCATCGGTTTTATCGTGATGGCGCTGTTTGCCATTGCGGGCGCGCAGATACTCGGCATGTTCGGCATCACCATCGGCGCGTTCCGCGTCGCGGGTGGTCTGCTCCTCTTCTGGATCGCCTTTGAAATGATCTTCGAGAAGCGGACGGAGCGCAAGGAAAAGAGCGCCGAGGTTGCGATCACCAAGGATCACATCCGCAATATCGCCGCCTTCCCGCTCGCCATTCCGCTGATTGCCGGTCCGGGTGCGATCTCGGCTATCGTGCTGACGTCAAATTCCTTTGAAGGCGTAGGGCCGAAAGCGGCCCTTCTCGGGGTCATCTTCGTCTGCCTGTTCATCACCTATCTTGTGCTGCTGCTGGCAGAGCGCGTCGACCGGTTTCTTGGCGAAACCGGCCGTTCCATCCTCACTCGCCTTCTCGGCGTCATTCTGGCAGCGCTTGCCGTTCAGTTCGTGGCTGACGGCATCAAGACACTTATCAGTGGTTAAGCCGACCTCTGTGCCTTCTTGCCGATCATGGCGTGACGGAGCTTCGACGAGAACCAGTCGATGAGGGCAACAGCGATCAGGATCATGATGATCAGGAAGGAAACGTCCTGAAGGTTGAGAACCTTGATCTGTTCGGCCAGATGCGCGCCGATGCCGCCTGCCCCGACAATGCCGATGATTGTCGCCGAACGCGTGTTTGACTCGAAAAAGTAAAGCACCTGACTGCCGATGAGCGGCAGAACCTGCGGCAACACGCCGAAACGATAGCCGTGCAGCCTGCCGCCGCCCGATGAGACGACGCCTTCGACCGGCTTCTTGTCCGCGCCTTCAATGGCTTCGGAGAACAGCTTGCCGAAAGCACCGAAGTCCGAGCAGGCAATCGCAAGAATGCCGGCGAACGGTCCGAGCCCCACGACCGACACCCAGATCAGCGCCCAGATAAGCGTGTCGACGCCGCGAATGGTGTCGAGGAAGCGGCGAATGCCGAAATGCAGGAACACATTGGGAATGATGTTCTTCGCCGCCAGAAAGCCGAACGGAAAGGCGAGGATCGCGGCCAGCAACGTGCCGAGATAGGCAATCGCCAGCGTTTCCATCATCGACCACAGGTAAAGGCTGAAACGCCCGCCGGAGGATGGCGGCATCATCATCAGCGCGAAATCGCCGAGGCGACCAAGGCCGTTCAGAATGCGCAGCAGTGAAAAATCGAGCCAGTAGAAGGCGAACCAGACCGAAGCGATAAGCGCTGCGGTTAAAATCGCCAGATTGCGCCATGTGCGCCCATTGCCGAACAGATCGGCATATTCGGCCCTCAGTTCCTTTTCGTGCGCGTGTGCTTCGCGGGAGAGACTTTGTGCAATATCGGTCATAGTTCTCTCCTCAACCAATACGGCCAAGCAGTGCGTGACGCACGCGCTGGGTGACAAGATCGATCACGACGATCGTCACGATGATCAGAAGCAGAATGGCGCTGACATCGCTGTAATAGAACTGGCGGATGGAAGTAAGCAGTTCCTGCCCGATACCGCCTGCCCCCACAAAACCCATGACGGAAGCGCCGCGCACGTTGATTTCAAAGCGCAGCAGGCCATAGGAAGCAAAATTCGCGGCCACTTGCGGCAATACGGCAAAGCGGATGACCTGCAGGCCGGAACCGCCGGATGCGCGAATGCCTTCCACCGGGCGCATGTCGATATTCTCGACGACTTCGGAGAACAGCTTGCCCAGCGCACCTGTGGTGTGCAGCATCAGCGCCAGTACACCGGCCATCGGCCCAAGGCCGAAGGCGATGACGAAAAGCAGCGCGAAGACGATTTCCGGAACAGTGCGCAACAATTCCAGCCCGCGACGGACGATGAAGCGAATCGTCGAATTGGGGGCCATGTTGGATGAGGCTGCGAAGGATGCAGCGAAAGCGACGACCGCCCCGATCAATGTCGCCAGATAGGCGATCAGCAGCGTCTCGAACAGCATCTTGAGCCAGCCGCCGAGGTTCCAGTACCAGGCGGCGAGGTCGCCCCAGAAATTGGCGATGGTCAGATCCGGCAGAATGCGGCCGAGATAGCTTGTGAAGCGAAAGAGATTTTCGACCAGGGTGCCGGGCCGAACATCGGCAACGACGGAGGCGGCAATGGCGACAAGGACAAGCGCAAGGAGAAGCGCGATACCATAGAGCCGCCGTTTGCCGACTTCCCTGCGGTAATCGGCGAGCAGGCTTTTTGCTCCACTGCCGTCGAGTGAGGATACCGTCATGCGAAATTCCTTTGATCAAGCCTGATCCCGAAAACCTTTCGAAATCCTGCCCTAAAAAAATGCCCGGAACGGGTTACGTTCCGGGCACTTCAATTTCTCACGGATCAGGACTTGCGAGCCTTGTCGTTGAACTTGAGCATTTCGATGATCGGCTCATAGTCCTTGGCTTCGGTGGCTACGAATTCCTGATCCTTGCCATCGGAAAGAGCGTCAAAGCCAGCCTTGTCCTTCTTCGGCATGTCGAGGAAAGCCTGCTTGATATCGGCCTTCAGCTGATCCGGCAGGGTGCTGAGAACGGCGAACGGGCCTTCAGGAAGGAAGTCCGACTTGAAGATGATGCGGAAGTCGTCCTTCGTCAGTTCCTTGCCGTTGGCATCCTTCAGAACGCCGCGGCTGACCATGCGGGTCAGGTTGGAATCGTTTTCCGAGTTCCAGGAGTTGGCAGCGGCATCGGCGGTGCCCTGCGCCAGAGCGAGAACTGCGTTTTCGTGGCTGCCGGCGAAGAAGTTCTTACCGAAGAACGTATCGACGCTATAGCCTTCGCGGTTGAGGAAGAAGCGCGGTGCGTTGTTGCCCGAGGTCGAGTTCGGATCGACGAGAGCAATGGTCTTGCCCTTCAGGTCGTCCATCTTCTGGTACGGGCTGTCGGCGCGAACATAAACGACCGAATAATAGCCGTTGACGCCGGTGTCGTGACGCTGGTTGACGAGCGGCGTGGTTTCAACGCCGGTCATGACGGCGCGGGCGTAGGAAGCCGGGCCATAGAATGCGATCTGGATGTTTCCGGCGCGCTGTCCTTCGATGACGGCTGCATAGTCGTTGGCGACGCGCAGCGTTACCTTGGTGCCGAGTTCCTTGCCGAGATAGGCAGCCAGAGGCGCATAACGGTCGGAAGTGGTCGAGGCGTTTTCAGCCGGGATAACGCCCAGAACGATTTCCGGATAGTCCTTGCTCCAGTCGGCAGCCTGGGCATTGAAGGTCATCGTAGCGGTGAGCGCAACAGCCGCCAGAAAGGTTCTACGGTTAAGCATGGGTATCTCCTGTTAATCCTGAGTTTGGAGCGTGTTTCTTTTCCGGAGCTTTGTGCGCTCAGGCGGAAAGCTGGCGCAGAACGGCTTCGGCCGACTGCGGAACTGGCATCGGCATCGGTGCGTCCAACTGCTCATCGGCATCGATGACGTCAGCGGCTTCCATGCCGTAAAGGTCGCGTGATGCCATATCTGTCAGCATCGACGGTGTGCCGCGGAATACGATCTTGCCGGCGGACATGCCGACGAGACGGTCGCAATAGCTGCGCGCAATATCGAGCGAGTGCAGATTGCAGAGAACCGTGATGCCGTATTCGCGATTGATGCGGCGCAGGGCGTCCATGACGCTGCGCGTGTTGCGCGGATCGAGCGATGCAATCGGCTCGTCGGCGAGGATGATGCGCGGCTGCTGCACGAGCGCGCGGGCAATCGCCACGCGCTGCTGCTGGCCACCCGAAAGCTCGTCCGCGCGGTGCGCTGCAAGATGCGCAATGTCGAACTGCTGCAAGGCTGAAAGCGCGATCAGGCGCTCCTCATCGCTCCAGATACGCAGGAGCGATTTCGGCGTCGAAACATAGTTCAGACGGCCCATCAGGACGTTGGTCAGAACATCCAGACGGTCGACCAGATTGAAATGCTGGAAAATCATCGCGCATTGCGCACGCCAGTCCCGCAGGCCCGAGCCTTTTAGCCCGGTAACATCGCGGCCATCCCAGTGGATGGTTCCCTCTGAAGGCTCGACAAGGCGATTGATCATGCGCAGAAGCGTCGACTTGCCTGCGCCCGAGCGCCCGATAATTCCCACAAACGTGCCCGGTTCGATTTCGAGGTCCACACCCGAAACCGCCACCTTGTCATTATAGCGGCGCGTTATGTTTTTCAGTTGAAGCATGAATTCGTCTCCATTCATGCTTACTCTGAATGGCTTCCATGACACTGCAATGAAAGCCCCATGACGTTTGTGTAAATTTAGATATTGCTACAAAAACCTTATCTAAGCGACTGTTTTGACGCTGATTTCCTCCAGGTGACGCAGGAAGGCTTTTGTGGACAGGCCGACTTCGCCGGAATTGTCTATTGTGACAACATCGCCCGCACCGTCATCGAAGCTGACTTCCCGTGAAAGCCGCGCGACGATTTCCTCCCGGCTTTCGCGGCCGCGCGATGCGAGCCGCTCGGCCAGAACTTCCGGCCGGGCCGTAATCACGACCACCGAGCGCGACGGGTAGAGCCTGCGAACATCGCCCAGAACCCGGCGTGAAACATTGGCGATCACCACCGTTCCGTCCGCGATTTCATCCTCCAGCGATTTCGGCAATCCGTAGCTCAGGCCATGCGCCTGCCAGTGCAGGGCGAAGGCGCCCTCGCCCGCCGATTTTGCAAATGCTGCTTCATCCAGACTGTCGTGATCTTCCGTTCCCGGCATTTGCGGGCGGGTGATGATGCGACGCACAAAGTGAAAACGCGTGTCGCCCGCCAGAGCCACACGCGCCGCATCCATGATCGTATCCTTGCCGGCCCCGCTGGGGCCGACAACGGCGACGAAACAGCCTTTCGGCCTGTTGGATTGCATCTGCATCAGAGCACCCGTTCGCCTTCGCGCCAGACGGTGCGGACAACCGGGATTGCGCCCTTCGGACGGACACGGACCAGATCGGCGCGCTTGCCGATGGCAATCTCACCGCGATCATCCATCGCCATCGCGTCAGCAGGATTCTTGGTCACAAGCCGGATCGCATCCGGCAACGCAATCGGGCGTTCGCCGGAAGCCAGACCGAATGCCGACTGAATGAGGCTGAACGGGATATAATCCGACGACAGGATATCCAGGCTGCCATTGTCCACCAGATCGCGCGCGGCGATATTGCCGGAATGCGAGCCACCGCGAACGATATTCGGCGCGCCCATCAGGATCGAAAGGCCAGCGCCCTTTGAAGCATTGGCGGCTTCCATCGTGGTCGGGAATTCTGCGATCCGCACGCCATGATCGAGCGATTCATCGACATGCGCACTGGTTGCATCGTCATGGCTGGCCAGAACGATGCCACGCGTTGCCGCGAGTTCGGCGATGGAGCGGCGGTGTCTGGCCGAATAGGCGTCCGAATCCGCCATGCGCTTTTCACAATGCACCCGGAACTCCTCATCCGTGAGCTTCATCTTGCGCATGTAATAGGTGCGATAGGTCTCAAGATCAACGAATTGCCGCTGTCCCGGTGCGTGATCCATCAAGGATGCGAGTTTTACGCGGTCATCATCCGCGAAAAGCTCGAATGTTTCGAGGCAATCGGCAGAGGAGACTTCGCAGCGCAGATGCAGGAAGTGATCTGCACGCAGGCGATTTTCGCGCACGCCGCTTTCAATCGCGTCGGCGAGCATGCGCATATCCTTGCCGACGAAATCGCGGTCATAGTCGGAGCCGACGCGCATCGCGTCGAATACCGTGGTGATGCCGGAGGCCGCGACCTGCGCATCGTGCGCCTGCACGGCAGCATCGACATTCCAGCGCACCTTCGGACGCGGCGCATAGTGGCTTTCCAACTGGTCGGTGTGCAGCTCTATGAGGCCCGGGATGACGTAATCGCCATCCATGTCGTCGCCGCCATTGCTGTTGCCGTGGTCGATTGCTGCGATCTTGCCGTCCCGGATCAGGATGGAACCGGAAACAATCTCATCGGCGAGCACGATCCGCGCGTTTTTCAGAACGATTTCATTAGCCATTGGACAGCTCTTTCATGACCGCATTTGTGTTGGCGGCTGTTTCATATTTCGAGAGGAAGGCTTCGATATCGAGCGTGCGGAAATCATCGAGCGCCTGGCGCAGACGATCATGGCTCCAGTCCCACCAGGCCAGCCGGTCAAGGCGATTTCCGGTTGCAGCGTCGAAGCGTTCGCGAATGAGCCGCGCAGGCACGCCGCCCACGATCGTATAGGGCGCGACGTCCCTGCTCACCACGGCTCCGGCACCGACAACCGCACCATTGCCGACCGTCACGCCCGGAAGGATTGTCGAGCCATGGCCGAGCCATGTGTCGTGACCGATCTTCACCGCGTTGCCGCGACGCCACTCGAAAAACTCCGTCTCATCCTTTTCTTCCGGCCAGTAATCACCGGCGCGATAGGTGAAATGGTGCAGTGTCGGACGCCATGTCGGATGATTGGTGGCATTGATGCGCACGTGGCTGGCAATATTGGAAAACCTGCCAATCTCCGCACACCAGATTTCGCAATCGACGCCGAGATAAGAATAATCGCCCAGCACGGTTTCCGAAACGCGGCTGCGCTCGCCAATCTCGGTATAGCGCCCGAGCGTACAGCCGCTGACGATGGCCGTTTCGTGAACCAGCGGTTCTACCGAGAGCTTGGTCATGAGAGCCCCCGCGGAGAGAAAGCCGTCACGTCGATGATCCGGTCGGCAACGACCGAACGCACATCTTCATCGTGGAAGATGCCGAGCATGGCGACGCCCTGCTCCTTCTTGGTCTTGATGAGGTCCACCACGACCGCGCGGTTCTTCGCATCGAGCGAAGCTGTCGGCTCATCGAGCAGCAATACCGGATGATCGGTGATGAAGCCGCGAGCGATATTCACGCGCTGCTGTTCGCCGCCCGAGAAGGTCGCAGGCGGCAAGGCCCACAGCCTTTCCGGAAGATTGAGCTGCGCCAGAAGTTCGCGGGCGCGGTTGAGCGCTGTCTCACGGTCGACGCCACGCGCAACCAGCGGTTCGGCAACCACATCGATTGCCGCAACGCGCGGCAGCGTGCGCAGAAACTGGCTGACATAGCCGATCGTATCGCGGCGCACCGCCAGCACTTCACGCGGATCGGCAGTGGCAAGATCGACAAACCTGTCGGCATGGCGGATCATGATCGAGCCGCCATTGACCGCGTAATTGCCATAGACCATCTTCAGGATCGAGCTTTTGCCCGCGCCCGAAGGCCCGCCAAGCACGGCGCATTCACCGGCATTCAGTTCGAAATTCACGCCGCGAACGACCGGAAGTTCGATGCCGCCCTGCAAATGCATGACGAAGGTCTTGGTAACGCCGGTGACGGCAAGCGGGGCTGATGTTTGCAACATAGGCATTTTTCACCTCACGCATGAAGTTCGGCTAATTTAGGAACAACATGCAATAAACATCTGTTTTAATTTACTAAAATTGCAGAATAGACGACACCAGCAGCTGCGTATAAGGCGCCTGCGGGTCATCCAGCACGCGGTCGGTCAGGCCCTGCTCGACAATATGGCCGTCTTTCATGACCATGATGCGATGGGACAGAAGCCGGGCCACGGCGAGATCATGCGTCACGATAATCACCGAAAGGCCGAGATCGCTGACAAGACCGCGCAGAAGGTCGAGAAGGCGCGCCTGCACAGATACATCAAGACCGCCGGTCGGCTCATCCATGAAGACGAGACGCGGCGCCGTCACCAGATTGCGGGCAATCTGCAGGCGCTGGCGCATGCCGCCGGAAAAGGCGCGTGGCTGATCGTCGATACGGTCGGAGGCAATTTCGACACGTCCCAGCCATTCGGTTGCCGTGTTGCGAATATTGCCATAATGGCGTTCGCCGACCGCCATCAGACGCTCGCCGACATTGGCACCGGCCGAAACCGTCATGCGCAATCCGTCTGCCGGGTTCTGGTGCACGAACCCCCAGTCCGTCCGCATCAGGAAGCGGCGTTCCGCCTCGCCGATCTTGTAGAGATCGCGGAATTCACCGTCGCGCATCCGGTATTCAACCGTGCCGGAAGTCGGTTCCAGACGGGTTGCCAGACTGTTCAGCAGCGTCGTCTTGCCGGAACCGGATTCGCCGACGATGGCCAGCACTTCACCCGGCCACAGATTGAAGGAAATATCCGCGCAGCCACGACGATTACCGTAGAATTTCGACAGGCTGTTCACTCTCAGTAGAGGTTGCTCGCTCATTGTGCGGCCTCCTTGTTCGCTGCCAGATGGCCGAAATGGCCATTCGCCTGACGGTCTTCGCAAAAATCGGTGTCGGAGCAGACGAACATCGAGCCGCCGCGATCATCCAGCACGACTTCATCGAGATAGACGCCCTTCGCGCCGCAAAGTGCGCATGGTTCCTTGAATTTCTGCACCTCAAATGGGTGATCTTCAAAGTCGAGGCTCACGACATCCGTATAGGGCGGCACGGCATAGATGCGTTTTTCGCGCCCGGCACCGAACAGCTGCAATGCCGGAGACATATGCATTTTCGGATTGTCGAATTTCGGCGTCGGCGAAGGCGCCATCACATAGCGGCCTTCGATCATAACCGGATAATCATAGGTCTTGGCGATATGGCCGTGCCGCGCAATGTCTTCGTAGAGCTTCACATGCATGAGGCCATATTCGGCAAGCGCATGCATCTTGCGGGTTTCGGTTTCGCGCGGTTCAAGGAAACGCAGCGGTTCCGGGATCGGCACCTGATAGACAATCACCTGCCCTTCGCTCAGCGGATATTCCGGAATGCGGTGACGGGTCTGGATGATCGTCGCCTCACCCGTATGGGTGGTGACGGCAACATCAGCCGTCTTCTGGAAAAAGGCGCGGATGGAGACGGCGTTGGTCGTGTCGTCGGCACCCTGGTCGATGACTTTCAGCACGTCATCCGGCCCGATGATCGAGGCCGTCACCTGCACGCCGCCCGTGCCCCAGCCATAAGGCATCGGCATTTCACGGCTGGCAAACGGCACCTGATAGCCGGGAATGGCAATGGCCTTCAGAATGGCGCGGCGGATCATCCGCTTGGTCTGCTCGTCCAGATAGGCGAAGTTGTAATTGGCCAGATCGCTCATTCTGCGGCCTCCTTGGTTGGGTTCTGCGCTTCCTCATACTCAGAACGCATACGGCGGATGAGTTCGAGTTCTGCCTGAAAATCCACGTAATGCGGCAGTTTCAGATGCTCGACGAAGCCGGTCGCCTGCACATTGTCGGAATGGGAAATGACGAATTCCTCATCCTGTGCGGGTGCGGTCACATCCGTATCGAATTCGCGCACGCGCAGCGCACGGTCGCAGAGCGACATGGACATGGCCTTGCGCTCACTCTGGCCGAACACCAGCCCATAACCGCGTGTAAACTGCGGCGGCTGCTTGGCCGAACCCTTGAACTGGTTGACCATCTGGCATTCGGTCAGCTGTACGCGACCGAGCGAGACGGCAAAGCCAAGCTCCGGCACATCGAACTCGACCTCGACTTCACCAATGCGGATTTCGCCAACGAATGGGTGGTTGTTGCCGTAGCCGCGCTGGGTGGAATAGCCGAGCGCCAGCAGAAAGCCCTCGTCGCCGCGCGCCAATGCCTGCAAGCGCAGGTCGCGCTCCATGGGAAATGTCCATGGCTCGCGGGTCAGGTCGCCCGGTTCGTGACCATCTGGCAGCGAACCGTCTTCCTCGATCATGCCGTTGACACCGAGAATATCGGTCACACGCGGCGTTTCTTCGGGTTCTGCGGGGCGCAGTTCCGGTTCCGGCACAGCCACATCGCCAGCCAAATCGGGATCGAGCAGCCGATGGGTATAATCGAAGGTCGGCCCCAGAAGCTGACCACCCGGCAGATCCTTATAGGTCGCCGAAATGCGGCGCTCGATCAGCATTTGCGCCGTTTCCATCGGACGGGAATAGCCGAAACGCGGCAAGGTGGTGCGATAGGCGCGCACCAGAAAGATTGCTTCGATCAGATCGCCACGCGACTGGCGCACGGCAAGGGCTGACAGTTCACGGTCATAGAGCGAGCCTTCCGCCATGACGCGATCGACCGCCAGCGCCAGCTGTTCGGCAATCTGGTCTAGGCGAAGCGCTGGAACCGAACGGTCGCCGCGACGGCGGTCATCGAGAAGACGGTGGGCATTGCGGATGGCCGTTTCGCCACCCTTTACGGCAACATACATTTTCAGCCCTCCAGAGCAGAAATTCTGGTTGTGCGGGGAAGTGCTGCAACAGCGCCGTCGCAGACCAGAACAAGATCAACGCCAAGCGGATATTGCGCACCGTTTTCACGCCATTGCTGGATGAAATCCTGGGGCAGACCATCGACGTGGAGCGAGCGCTCGCCGTCAATGCCGGGGCCTTTCAGCACAAAGCCCTGCCCGCTTTTCAGCGACGCGACAGCCAGCACGATGGTTGTGGAACGATCAGGAAACTCGGCATTGCCTTGCGAAAAATCGGCCAGGGACGGCAGCCGCGACACATCGCTAACGAGAGCAAATTGCGCGGCGTCGGCATTTTCGACACGCGGCGCACCGGTGTGGAAAGTAAGCCAGGCGGTTGCATCTTCATTGGCGGCTATCGCCGCATCGCACCACACCGTCGCATCATGGTCGAGCAGGGTTGCCGAGATAACACCCAGTTCCGGCGTCAATGGCTGCGGTGGCGTGGCCGCTGCGGCCAGCGGATAGATGCGGCCGGGATTGGCCATGGCGTGCATGACGGCATGAAAGACCGACTGTGCATCCGTCACCGGATCAGCCAGACCGCCTTCAAATGCTGGAGAAGAAGGAAGCATCAATTGTCTCCCCGAACCATTGTAAAGAAATCGACCTTGGTAGCAGCCGCTTCGCCGCGCAGCGTGGCGTCGGCATCGTCGTGCCGTTTGCGCAGGACGCCCAGCACCTGCGTTTCCACCGCGTCGCGGCGGGTTTCGTCCAGCCAAAGTGCATCGAAGAGAGCGGCAAGGCGTGCCTTTTCCTGATCGCGGCCAAGCGCATAAGAGTGACCGACCGAACCATCGGAAAGCCGCACAGTGGCGCGTGTCACGGTCGCCTCGCCCACATTGAAGGGAGCGCCGCCGCCGCCGATGCGTCCGCGCAGCATCACAAGGCCGGTTTCCGGCCCGCGCAAAACCTCAAATTCCGGCTTGTCGGACCATGCCTGCCAGAAGGCCTGCAATTCTTCGCCGCTGGCGCGCGCAAGAACCGCCATGCTTGCCTGCCGTGCGAGCTGCACTGCATCCGGTGCCTTTTTGCTTTCAGTGGCGGAACCGGCTCCGCCTCCCTTCGCACCATGCTCCGTACCGTACATGAGCTTCCCTGCCTTCAAATCCTGTTGACGCGATCTTTTAAATTGTCTAGTTATATAGACAACTATACAATACCAGAATGAATACACCCTGCCAATGACAGGACGATGACAGTTGATGGCAAAGACCAGACACATTGAGAGAAACAGCGGCGTTGCGATCTGGCGGCAGATTGCCGATGAGATACGCGGCGACATCATGGCGGGTAAGCTTCAATCCGGCGCGCGCATGCCTGCCGAGATGGAACTGGCCGACAGGTTCGGGGTCAATCGCCACACGGTGCGCAGCGCCATTGCAGCGCTGACGCAGGAGGGCGTACTGCGAGCCGAGCAAGGACGCGGCACCTTCGTCGCCAACGCAAGGCGCCTCACCTACCAGATCGGACGCCGCACCCGCATTTCCCAGTCGCTCGCTTCGCAAGTGCGGGAAATGCAAGGGATTTTGCTGGCCTCAGGCAGGGAAATCGCAACCCGGGAAGTCGCGGACGCGCTTGAACTGCATGCGGGCGACGAGGTGATCCGGCTTGAAACGATGCACAACGCCGATGGTTATCCAATTTCGATTGCGACTCACTGGATCGATGCCGCGCGCTTTCCTTCCTTTGCAGAGGATTATGCTGAAAGCGGCTCGATAACGGCTGCGTTCAAGGCTGCGGGGATCGCCGATTACCTGCGAAAATCAACTGTCATATCGGCCCGTCATGCCGGTCCGGAAGACCTGAGAATCTTGAAACTCTCTCCGGGTGCCATCGTCGTGACAGCGCGTGCGGTAAACGTCGATACGGACGGAAAACCGATTCAATATTCCCTGTCGCGATTTTCGGCGGATCGCATGGAGTTCTCCATCGAGAATGACGAAAACAGCTGAGGTGTCCGCCATGCAATTTTGGTTAAGCCTCTGGGCCGATTAGGCATTATCCGGGCTGCGTTTGCATCACCGCGCTGACATACGACTTAACTGCTGGATAGCCGCTCCAGATCGCAGCTTGACGTGCATGTTATATCCATTATTCTGGATATATGGAAAACGACTCTGCAATCCTGGCTTTGGCCGCTCTCGCACAATCGACAAGGCTTGATACCTTTCGATTGCTGGTCCGACACGAACCTGCCGGAATCAGGGCGGGCGAGTTGGCCCGTATGCTGGACATTCCGCAAAATACGATGTCCGCCCATCTGGCCACCCTGTCACGGGCTGGTCTCGTGAGGAGTGAGCGGCAAAGCCGCTCGATCATCTATCGCGCGGATCTGGATCAGTTTCGCGAACTGACGCTTTTCATGATCAAGGATTGTTGCGGCGGCAGCGCCGAACTCTGCGCGCCTCTGCTCCAAAGCCTGACACCTTGCTGCGAGCCCAAGACGGCTGACGCCGCTCAATAACCATGTTCTGGCGACGCCAGTTCACCCCAACGGACGTTAAAATGACAAATCGGTATCAACTGGCGCCCGGCGCGCGCACGGGCAGGCAGTCGCCCATGAGAAACACCCTCACGCCGACATGGAAAGGCATGTGGAGCAACGCTGATGTCTGTCTTTGAAAGGTATCTGACTGTCTGGGTTGCCCTTTGCATTGTCGCGGGCGTCGCTCTGGGGCATCTTTTCCCGGCACTGTTCCACGCTATCGGCTCCACCGAGATTGCCAAGGTCAATATTCCCGTCGCCGTTCTCATCTGGCTGATGATTATTCCCATGCTTTTGAAAATCGACTTCGCCGCGCTTCGGCAAGTCGGTCGGCACTGGCGGGGCATCGGCGTCACGCTGTTCATCAACTGGGCCGTCAAGCCGTTCTCGATGGCGCTTCTTGCATGGCTGTTCATCGGCTGGTTTTTCCGCCCGAACCTGCCTGCCGACCAGATCGATTCTTACATTGCAGGCCTTATCATCCTTGCCGCGGCACCCTGCACGGCCATGGTCTTCATATGGTCCAGCCTGACCAAAGGAGAGCCACACTTCACCCTGTCCCAGGTCGCATTGAATGACGCTATCATGGTCATAGCCTTTGCTCCGATCGTCGGGCTTCTGCTTGGGCTTTCGGCGATTACGGTTCCATGGGATACGCTCGTTCTTTCCGTTGTCCTCTATATCGTCATTCCGGTGATCCTTGCGCAGATCATCCGGCGAAACCTGCTGGCGGGTGGCGGACAAAGCGCGCTCGACAGGCTGCTGAAGACACTGCAACCGCTCTCCCTTGTGGCACTGCTCGCCACTCTCGTCCTGCTCTTCGGTTTTCAGGGCGAACAGATCATCGCGCAGCCGCTCATCATCGCCATGCTGGCGGTGCCGATCCTCATTCAGGTCTATTTCAATTCGGGGCTGGCCTATCTTCTCAACCGCCTGTCCGGCGAAAAGCACAGCGTTGCCGGACCGTCGGCCCTGATCGGCGCTTCGAATTTCTTTGAACTTGCCGTCGCCGCTGCAATCAGCCTTTTCGGCTTTTCATCCGGCGCGGCGCTCGCAACCGTGGTGGGCGTTCTGGTCGAGGTGCCGGTCATGCTGTCGGTCGTCTGGATCGTGAACCGCTCCAAAGACTGGTATGAACGCGGCGCCGATCAGAAGCCTGCAACACAAACAGGAAACTCCCGATGACTGTCACTATTTTTCACAACCCGAAATGCGGCACCTCGCGCAATACGCTGGCTATGATCCGGGCGAGCGGCGAAGAGCCTGTGATCGTCGAATATGTGCAGAACCCGCCCACGCGGGAACGTCTGGTCGGCCTGCTTGCGGCGATGAATCTGACGCCGCGCGAACTGCTGCGCGAGAAAGGTACGCCCTATGCCGAGCTCGGCCTGTCCGATCCGAAATGGACTGATGAGGAACTGATCGACTTCATGATGGCCCATCCGATTCTGATCAACCGGCCGATTGTTGAAACTCCGCGCGCACCCGGCTTTGCCGCCCTTCCGAGCTGGTTCTGGATATTCTGGAAAACCCGGTTGCATCCTTCACCAAGGAAGATGGCGAGCAGGTCACCTATGGAGAAAGGAAATGACTGCCGCAGACTTGCCCAACCTCGACCGGAAATCCTTTCTCCTGCCGGATGAGAATGCTCTTCGCGCACCTTTCCCGGAACATAAGCCTCGTATCCTGCTGCTCTACGGATCGTTGCGCGAACGTTCCTATAGCCGTTTCCTGACGCTGGAAGCGCAGCAACTGCTTGATGCAATGGGCGCGGAAACCCGCGTTTTCCATGCCGATGGCCTGCCTTTGCCGGACCATGGGACGCCGGATCACCCCAAGGTGCAGGAACTGCGCGAGGCGATGCTCTGGTCGGAGGGGCAGGTCTGGACAAGTCCTGAACGCCATGGCGCGATGAGTGCCGTCATGAAAGCGCAGATCGACTGGATTCCCCTGCCCGGTGGCGCGATCCGCCCCACGCAAGGGCGAACACTGGCCCTGATGCAGGTCTCCGGCGGTTCGCAGAGCTTCAACGCCGTCAACCAGATGCGCATTCTGGGTCGCTGGATGCGGATGATTACCATTCCCAACCAGTCATCGGTCGCCAAGGCCTGGCAGGAATTCGATGATGCCGGCCGCATGAAACCTTCGTCATTCTATGATCGCGTAGTCGACGTCATGGAAGAACTGATGAAGTTCACCTTGCTGACGCGCGGTATTTCAGACCATCTGACGAACCGTTACAGCGAACGGAAAGAAGCCGCTGCCCTGCTTGAAAAGCGGGTCTCGCTGCAATCGATCTGACATTCCGGCAGTCTGGCGCTCGGGCAGCGGGATGCTTCAAGTTGAATCGCCATTCCGCCGCAAGCTATTGTTTGGGCGTGATTTTCATCCGACCGAAGCAGGATCAGAATTCAGTTCGATAGACTGATTTCGCTGCATAGGCGGTTCACCTTTTCGGAATCATGCTCCAATTTCGGGCGCAGGTATTTCTGCCGTTTTGGACGCCAGAACATCAGTTTAAAAAAACAGAAAAGGCGCTGTAAAACAGCGCCTTATCGCATTTCACTAATAAATTGGGTTATACGCGCACTCAGAACGGAATTTCGTCGTCCAGGTCGCGGGAGAAACCGCCGCCGCTGCCGCCACCCGAAGACGGGCCGGACGAACCGAAGTCGCCGCCGCCACCGGAATAATCCGACATCTGGTTGCGATTGCCGCCACCGCCGAACGAACGGCCCTCACCGCCACCTTCGCCACGGCTGTCGAGCATCTGCAACTCGCCGCGGAACTTCTGAAGTACGACTTCCGTCGAGTAACGGTCATTGCCGTTCTGGTCCTGCCATTTGCGGGTCTGGAGCGCGCCCTCGATATAGACCTTGGCGCCCTTCTTCAGATATTGCTCCGCGACCTTGGCAAGGTTCTCGTTGAAAATGACGACGCTGTGCCACTCGGTGCGGTCCTTGCGTTCGCCGGTCTGGCGGTCACGCCAGCTTTCAGACGTTGCAATGCGCAGATTGGCAACCACGTCGCCCGAGTTCAGACGACGAATTTCCGGATCGGCACCAAGGTTGCCGACCAGAATGACTTTGTTGACGCTACCAGCCATCGAAAAATTACTCCGGGTCTCGCATGCACACTCTTTCCGCACAGCTTCGCACGGACAAGAGGCGCTTTCCAATTGAAAGCTCAGGCGCAGCGATGCGCCATCACCAGAAACTCATATGCTCACCTTACAGGACTGGCTCAATGAGCGCTCAGTCCGGCGCGGTGAATTTGTCAATGTCCACAGAGTTTATGTTCTTGTTTTGTTCAAAATGCAACCTTCGACACGAAAAAGACATGCGTTCGCCACAAATTTTCATGGGTTTTTGCACCGTTTCCCGTGCAGAAAATGCAGTTTTGCACATTTCAGGCCCAAAAACTGCATCTGCCTTAATTTGAAATCGGCCTTCCCTCCACCCTTCCTGAAGCGACGGCCACAGGCGCTGTGTGAATAGGATCGGGCTCCAGGAAAAAGCCCTGCCGCTCACTGTATCTTTGGCGCGCAGGGCTTGGGTTTTGAGCAATGCTCTTGTGCCGACAATAATTCGCCAGCAGATATTTTCGGACGGCGATGACGCGCGGTCATTTGCCTTCCGCGCAAATTCAGATTTTCGGCAATCGCAGTTTCAGTCAACGAGGCATCATTCCTTGCGAAAAGATGCTGCCGCGACCGAAATGGATTGTGCTTTCATCGTTGTGAAAGCTAGGCAACGTAGTCAGGTGGACTCATGCTCCTTACCTCCCTACTGGGTTTCCCGCCTCCTGCGGACCTCTTGCCGATGCCGCGTCATCCCACCACGACACCTCTCCGCCATCAGCGAGCAAGGCCAGTCTGCTCCTGTCAGGAGTGACAGTCAACGCTCTTGCGTTCACATTTCGTATCGCCTATCAGAAGGCTGGTTGTTCGATATTTGTTCCAGTGATAAGAGTGCACCGATGAATGACCCGAGACCCCTTCTTATCGGAGGGTTCCACCCCATATTAGAAACCGGCGCGACGGGTTTCACCATTCGGCGCCCGTTTATCCATGGCATCATGAGCAGGCAGGACGCGGAATGAGCGATCAGAAATTCATTTCCATACGTGGCGCGCGCGAACACAACTTGAAAAATGTCGATCTCGATCTGCCTCGCGACAAGCTGATCGTGATGACAGGCTTGTCCGGTTCGGGCAAATCCTCGCTTGCCTTCGATACGATCTATGCGGAAGGCCAGCGCCGCTATGTCGAAAGCCTTTCGGCCTATGCGCGCCAGTTCCTGGAAATGATGCAGAAGCCGGACGTCGACCAGATCGACGGCCTGTCGCCAGCCATTTCCATCGAGCAGAAGACGACGAGCCGCAATCCGCGTTCGACGGTCGGCACCGTCACCGAAATCTACGACTATATGCGCCTGCTCTTTGCGCGCGTGGGTGTACCCTATTCGCCGGCGACCGGCCTTCCCATCGAAAGCCAGACGGTCAGCCAGATGGTCGATCGCGTCATGGCGGTTGAGGAAGGCACGCGCCTCTATATCCTCGCGCCCATCGTTCGCGGCCGCAAGGGCGAGTACAAGAAGGAACTGGCGGAGCTTCAGAAGAAGGGCTTTCAGCGCGTCAAGGTCGACGGCACCTTCTATGAAATCGCCGATGTTCCGGCGCTCGACAAGAAATACAAGCACGATATCGATGTGGTGGTCGACCGAGTGGTGGTTCGGCCTGACCTTTCGACCCGCCTCGCCGACAGCCTTGAAACCTGTCTCAAGCTTGCCGAAGGCCTGGCCGTTGCCGAATTTGCCGACAAGCCGCTGCCGCCTGAAGAAACGGCTGAGGGCGGCGCTGCCAACAAGTCGGCCAACGAAACGCATGAACGCATTCTGTTTTCGGAAAAGTTCGCCTGCCCGGTCTCCGGCTTCACCATCCCGGAAATCGAGCCGCGCCTGTTCTCGTTCAACAATCCCTTCGGCGCCTGCCCGACCTGCGACGGCCTCGGCACGCAGCAGGCCATCGATCCCAACCTGATCGTTCCCGACGAAACGGCAGTGTTGAAGGACGGCGCGATTGCCCCGTGGGCGCGATCCTCGTCGCCCTATTACAATCAGACGCTGGAAGCGCTTGGCAAAGCCTATGGCTTCAAGATCGGCGCAAAATGGGCTGATATTCCGGAAGAGGCCCAGCAGGCCATTCTTTACGGTACCAAGGGCCAGGAAATCACCTTCCAGTATGATGATGGCTTGCGTTCCTACCAGACGACGAAAGCTTTTGAAGGCGTGATCCCCAATCTGGAACGCCGCTGGAAGGAGACCGATTCCGCCTGGTCGCGTGAAGATATCGAGCGCTTCATGGCCTCGACGCCCTGCCCGGCCTGTAACGGTTTCCGCCTGAAGCCGGAGGCGCTAGCGGTCAAGGTCGGCATGAAGCACATCGGTGAAATCACCGAAATGTCGATCCGCAAGGCCGATGCCTGGTTCCGCGATATCGACAGCAGCTTCAACGACAAGCAGCGCGAAATTGCCGCCCGCATCCTCAAGGAAATCCGCGAGCGCCTGCAGTTCCTCAATGATGTCGGCCTCGACTATCTGACGCTGGCGCGCAATTCCGGCACGCTGTCGGGCGGTGAAAGCCAGCGCATCCGTCTTGCCTCGCAGATCGGCTCCGGGCTGACCGGCGTGCTCTACGTGCTGGATGAGCCGTCCATCGGCCTGCATCAGCGCGACAATGCCCGCCTTCTCGACACGCTGCGCCATCTGCGCGATCTCGGCAACACGGTCATCGTGGTCGAACACGATGAAGATGCGATCCTGACCGCTGATTATGTGGTCGATATCGGCCCGGCGGCTGGTGTCCACGGCGGCAAGATCATCGCGCAAGGGTCGCCGCAGGACGTGATGTCCAATGCAAACTCGCTGACCGGCAAATATCTGTCGGGTGCGATGGAGGTTGCCGTCCCGGCGGAACGCCGCAAGATTTCCAAGTCCAAGCGCATTCGCGTGGTGGGCGCGCGCGGCAACAACCTGAAAAATGTCTCGGCGGATATTCCGCTCGGCACCTTCACTGCTGTTACCGGCGTTTCAGGCGGCGGCAAGTCCACCTTCCTGATCGAAACCCTGTTCAAGGCCGCTTCGCGCCGCATCATGGGTTCGCGCGAGCATCCGGCAGAGCATGACCGTATCGAAGGGCTGGAATTCCTCGACAAGGTGATCGATATCGACCAGTCGCCGATTGGCCGCACGCCGCGCTCCAACCCGGCAACCTATACCGGCGCGTTCACGCCAATCCGCGACTGGTTTGCGGGCCTGCCGGAAGCCAAGGCACGCGGCTATCAGCCGGGCCGCTTCTCGTTCAACGTGAAGGGCGGGCGCTGCGAGGCCTGCCAGGGCGATGGCGTCATCAAGATCGAGATGCACTTCCTGCCGGATGTGTATGTGACTTGCGATGTCTGCCACGGCAAGCGCTATAACCGCGAGACGCTGGAAGTCCTGTTCAAGGGCAAGTCCATCGCCGAAGTACTGGATATGACTGTCGAGGAAGGTGCGGAGTTCTTCTCCGCCGTGCCTGCGGTGCGCGACAAGCTGGAAACGCTCGTCAAGGTGGGCCTCGGCTATATCAAGGTCGGCCAGCAGGCAACGACGCTTTCAGGCGGCGAAGCGCAGCGCGTGAAGCTTGCCAAGGAACTGTCGCGCCGCGCGACGGGCCGCACGCTCTATATTCTGGACGAACCGACAACCGGCCTGCATTTCCATGACGTGGCGAAGCTCTTGGAAGTGCTGCACGAGCTGGTGGAACAGGGCAACACAGTCGTGGTGATCGAGCACAATCTGGAAGTCATAAAGACCGCCGACTGGGTGATCGATCTTGGACCGGAAGGCGGCGATGGCGGCGGCGAGATTGTCGCCGTGGGCCGTCCGGAAGACATTGTGAAGGAGAAGCGCTCCTATACCGGCCACTTCCTCAAGGAACTGCTGGAACGCCGCCCCAAGCGCAGTTCAGAGGCGGCGGAGTAGGAACGGCTTCGCCTATGCAGAGCCTCCCCCTGTTGATGCCTATCCCCACGGTTTTTTGCACTTGCCAGCTTGGCTGGCCTTCTTATCGCCACTTGTGAGATAAGGTGCAAACAATCTGACCGATGGGGATAGACATGCGGCACAGCATTCTTGGACTGGTCGTCTGTTCAGCAGTGGCGCTCACTGCTACGCCGGTTTTTGCTGACGCGGCCGACATTCTTGATCGTTACAAAGCGACCATGGAAACTCTGGTGGGCGACGTCACCAATCCAGAAGCAAATCGCAAGAAGATTTTCGACGGTCTTGATGGAGACTGGTTTGCGATCAGCACATTGCAGCCAGCCGAAATCGACCCAGCAAAACTTGCTCTGTTTTGCAAACCTTCGAGTCTTGGAAGAATAGCTGTGCGGGTTCTGAACCCGTATTCATTCGAAGCGACCACCGCGCCTGCCAGCAAAAACCCGTCATCCACCATTTATACGGCCCGCTCTGAAAACCAGTTCGGTTCATATACTGACATTCAGCCGCTTGTGCGCAGGCTGGGAATTGCTGATGGGGACACTGTTTCTCCGGCAGAGAAGAGAATGATATCCGCGATATTGCAGAGGAATAATGGTGTTGTGACCATTACGCGCCCCTATGACGATATGCTGCTCATTCGCTCTCCGGACACGGTTTTGATTATGGCGCGATGTCCGCAGCAGGATGCTCAGTGAGAGAGCCGTATCCTTTTGGCTGCGAAATGCTTCCGGCTTCCGTTATTTGAGCAGCTTTAACCGATATCGATCGATCATCCACAAGTGGAGAATCTGTACCGCAATCAGTGCGATCAGCACTATGCCCACCGATTTTGCAGTGTATTTTTCGGGATCATGCTCCGCGGCCCAAATGAAGATACCGGCCAGCACGGCGTAAAGCACAGGGACAAAGGCCAGACCCAGAACGCGCGGTGCCGTCCAGTTAACCTGGCCTGACAGCCCCCACTGCATGGGAAGCCGCTCAAGGTCCGCAAACCGGCTGTTGGCGGCCACTGCCAGCAGCACGCTTAATGCAAAACCAATTAAACCAACGGCGAGCATATACGTCTCCAAATCAGCCCGAGGTTATCGTTCTCAAGGTGCCATATCGCGACGGTTTGTTGAAGCACCCCCTCACCACACAAACGAAAAAAGCCCGGATAAACCGGGCCTTCTCGACAGCCAATCGCGATCATGCCGCGATGGCTGGAAATTTAATGTCACGATCCGTTCGAAGAGCTTTCACTCTCCAGATCATGATTAGCCGTTTACGGCGTCCTTCAGGCCCTTGCCAGCCGAGAACTTCGGCACGTTGCGAGCCGGGATAGCAACTTCCTTGCCGGTCGACGGGTTACGGCCGGTCGAGGCAGCGCGATGCGAAACGGAGAAAACGCCGAAGCCAGGCAGACGGACTTCTTCACCAGCCTTCAGGGCGCCGGTAACAGCAGCGAGTACGGCGTCAACAGCAGTACCGGCGTCAGCCTTCGTCAAACCGCCCTTTTCCGCAACTGCGGCAACCAATTCGTTCTTGTTCATTGGCATTTCCTTTCTTTATCTACCGGAACGGATAACGTGACCGGATTGGTCGGAGTTTATTCAAATCGTTTCACAAACCAAGCCTGTCAACGTGAAAAAACCCCGGAAAACCGGGGTTAAACACAGAAATGCCGGGCAAATTGCCCGGCATTTCGATTGTTGGTCCTGATAGACAGCTTCCGGCAGGACTATCCGACTGAATCAGAATCGCCTGCCGGAAGTTCATTTCAGCGCATTGCCAATAAGCAAACTCTTTCGAACGTTTGCCGGAAATGCCTTAATGGGCCATCGTGGCGCCAGCTTCTTCCTCGACCGAAGGGACCGGTGTCGCATTTGCGGGCTCCGTCCATTCAATCGGCTCGGGCTCGCGAACCAGAGCGTGCTTGAGCACCTCACCCACGCGGGACACCGGAACGATCTCAAGACTGTTCTTCACATTGTCCGGAATATCCGCCAGATCCTTGGCGTTTTCTTCCGGGATCAGAACCTTCTTGATGCCGCCGCGCAGTGCCGCGAGGAGCTTTTCCTTGAGGCCGCCGATGGGCAGGACACGACCGCGCAGCGTGACTTCGCCCGTCATTGCGATGTCCTTGCGAACCGGGATGCCGGTCAGCACGGAAACAATCGCCGTGACCATGGCGATGCCAGCGGACGGACCGTCCTTCGGCGTCGCACCTTCCGGAACGTGCACGTGGATGTCGCGCTTGTCGAACAGCGGAGGCTCGATGCCGAAATCGATTGCCCTGCTGCGGACATAAGATGCCGCCGCCGAGATCGATTCCTTCATCACGTCGCGGAGGTTACCCGTGACGGTCATGCGGCCCTTGCCGGGCATCATGACGCCTTCGATGGTCAGCAATTCACCGCCGACTTCCGTCCAGGCAAGGCCTGTCACGACGCCAACCTGATCCTCGCCATCGATCTGGCCGAAGCGGTACCGCTCGACACCCAGATAGTCGGAGAGGTTCTTTTCGGTGACTTTCACCGACTTCTTCTTCGACTTCAGAATGTCGGTCACGGCCTTGCGCGCCAGCGTCATCAGTTCGCGTTCGAGGCTACGGACACCTGCTTCCCGCGTGTAGAGGCGGATAACATTGCGCAACGCATCGTCCGTGACCGAAAACTCCTTCGGCTGCAGGGCGTGATCCTTGATCGCCTTCGGCAGCAGGTGCCGCTTAGCGATCTCGAGCTTTTCATCCTCGGTGTAGCCGGCAATACGGATGACTTCCATACGGTCCAGAAGCGGGCCGGGAATGTTGAGCGTATTGGCCGTCGTCACGAACATGACGTTCGACAGATCGTATTCGACTTCAAGGTAGTGATCCATGAAGGTCGAGTTCTGTTCAGGATCCAGCACCTCGAGCATTGCCGATGACGGATCGCCGCGGAAATCCTGGCCCATCTTGTCGATTTCATCGAGCAGGAAGAGCGGGTTGGACTTCTTCGCCTTCTTCATCGACTGGATGACCTTGCCGGGCATCGAGCCGATATAGGTGCGGCGGTGACCGCGGATTTCGGCCTCGTCACGCACGCCGCCGAGCGACATGCGGACATATTCACGGCCGGTAGCCTTGGCGATCGAGCGGGCGAGCGAGGTCTTGCCGACGCCGGGAGGTCCGACGAGGCAGAGGATCGGGCCCTTGATCTTGGTCGAGCGGGCCTGCACCGCGAGATATTCGACGATGCGTTCCTTGACCTTGTCGAGGCCGAAATGCTCGTCATCGAGCACTTCCTCAGCGAAGTTCAGGTCCTGCTTGATCTTCGACTTCTTGCCCCACGGAATGGACAGCAGCCAGTCGAGATAGTTGCGGACGACCGTCGCTTCGGCCGACATCGGGCTCATGCTGCGCAGCTTCTTCAGCTCGGCCTGTGCCTTTTCGCGGGCTTCCTTGGAAAGCTTGGTCTTGTTGATGCGTTCTTCGAGTTCTGCCGCTTCATCGCGACCGTCCTCGCCATCGCCAAGCTCCTTCTGGATCGCCTTCATCTGCTCGTTGAGATAGTATTCGCGCTGCGTCTTCTCCATCTGGCGCTTGACGCGGCTGCGGATACGCTTCTCAACCTGGAGAACCGAAATTTCGGCTTCCATGAAGGAAAGCGCCTTCTCGAGGCGCTCGCGCACCGAGAGGATCGACAGCATTTCCTGCTTCTCGGGAATCTTGATCGCGAGATGCGAGGCAACCGTGTCGGCAAGCTTCGAATAGTCGTCGATCTGGCTGGCGGCGCCAACCACTTCCGGCGAAATCTTCTTGTTCAGCTTGACGTAGTTTTCGAAGTCGGAAACCACCGAGCGGGCGAGCGCCTCGATCTCGACGGCATCTTCATCAGGCTCCGGCAGAGCCGCAGCATAGGCCTCGTGATAGTCTTCGCGGTCCGTAAACTTGGAAACCCTGGCGCGCGCCGTGCCCTCGACCAGCACCTTGACGGTGCCGTCCGGCAGCTTGAGAAGCTGCAGCACATTGGCAATCGTGCCGATTTCATAAATCGCATCCGGTGCCGGATCGTCATCGGCGGCGTTCTTCTGGGTGGCAAGCAGGATCTGCTTGTCCACGCCCATCACTTCCTCCAGCGCGCGAATGGACTTTTCGCGGCCGACAAAAAGCGGAACGATCATATGGGGGAAAACGACGATGTCACGCAACGGCAAAACGGCATAGAGCCCGTCTGCACCGCCCGCTTCAGAGCCACCCAGCGGTGTCTTCTGTTCAGTACTCGTCATAGTTCAAGTCCTTTCTCAGGTCTTTCAACCTGACTGCCACATCCGCGCCCCCTTTCGTCATGAGGCAGGTCACGAATGTGCTTCGGTCCATACTTGGAGAGCCGACCCCGGCAATTCAATAGGCTTTATCGGGCCGGCTTTCATAGAATCGTCATCTATCCTGCGCTGTGCCGCGCATTAGTACAATATCCAGCTTGGCCTGTACCCTGATTGCTGCCCTGCAATAGTGACAGGTTAAGCCCCACGCAAGCCTGAAGCAGGTCATCTCACCGGCCTGCACTTTTTCGTGACATGGCTGGATGTGGCCCAGCACATGAAAAAGGCCGCTTGCGCGGCCTTCTTTTGAATGATTGCTGCCGCGAATATTGCGCATTATCCGACGCAAAACCGCTACGCACTTTTGCCGGAAATGCTTCAGGCGGAAACATTACCCTTTTCGTCCTGCCGCTCGGCATAGATATAGAGCGGACGGGCGCTGCCATCCACCACATCGCCGGAAATAACCACTTCCTGCACACCTTCCAGCGTCGGAAGTTCGAACATCGTGTCGAGCAGGATCTTTTCCATGATCGAACGCAGGCCGCGTGCACCCGTCTTGCGCTCGACCGCCTTGTTGGCAATCGCCCGCAGGGCGTCGTCGTGGAAGCTCAGCTCGACATTTTCCATGTCGAACAGGCGCTGATACTGCTTTACGAGCGCGTTCTTCGGCTCAGTCAGGATCTGCACCAGGGCATCGACATCGAGGTCTTCGAGTGTCGCGATCACGGGCAGACGACCGACGAATTCCGGAATAAGGCCGAATTTCAGAAGGTCTTCCGGCTCCAGTTCCCTGAAGACGTCACCGATGCGGCGTTCATCGACCGACTTGACGGTGGCGCCGAAGCCGATGGAGGTCTTTTCGCCGCGTGCGGAGATGATCTTGTCCAGACCGGCAAATGCGCCGCCGCAGATGAAGAGGATGTTCGTCGTGTCCACCTGCAGGAATTCCTGCTGCGGATGCTTGCGGCCACCCTGCGGCGGCACGGAAGCGACGGTGCCTTCCATGATCTTCAGAAGCGCCTGCTGGACGCCCTCGCCCGACACGTCGCGCGTGATGGACGGGTTATCAGACTTGCGGCTGATCTTGTCGACTTCGTCGATATAGACGATGCCGCGCTGTGCGCGTTCCACGTTGTAATCGGCAGCCTGAAGCAGCTTCAGGATGATGTTCTCGACATCTTCACCGACATAGCCTGCTTCCGTCAGCGTCGTCGCATCGGCCATGGTGAACGGCACATCGATGATGCGGGCGAGCGTCTGGGCAAGATAGGTCTTGCCGCAGCCCGTGGGGCCCACGAGCAGAATGTTCGACTTCGCAAGCTCGATGTCGCTGTTCTTCGACTGATGGGCGAGACGCTTGTAGTGATTGTGTACCGCAACCGACAGAACGCGCTTGGCATCCTTCTGGCCGATGACGTAATCGTCAAGGACGGCCATGATTTCCTGCGGCGTGGGCACGCCCTCGCGCGACTTCACCATGGAGGATTTGTTTTCCTCGCGGATGATGTCCATGCAGAGTTCGACGCACTCGTCGCAGATGAAAACGGTCGGGCCTGCAATCAGCTTGCGCACTTCATGCTGGCTTTTGCCGCAGAACGAGCAATAGAGCGTATTCTTGGAATCGCCGCCGCCGTTGCTGACTTTGCTCATTGCAGTTTCCTTTCAGTTGATCGAAATGAGCCTTGGGCGCTTCAGATCGATCGTTTCTTCCGGTTCGGACCCAGTGCTGGAGGAGAAACGCGCCTCCCGCCGGTCACAACAGCAGCAGATACGCGCTGCCTATAGTCCTGGACCTGTAATCAAGGGCCAGTAGTCTCAGGATTCGTCACCGTATGGCTCCCCGACCGAAGGAACCATCTGGCGACTTTTGCAGAAGCTGCACCGCCGAACAAATGAAAAATATGTTCCCGGCAAAGATTCGGCATAATCTGACCAAGTTTAGCGCCCCGAACCCCAACAGATGCTTAACGCGGCGCGTTAACCATCACGTAGGTGCAAGAATTGGGCCCCTTTTGTGGCAAAGGGCGCTAAAAACAGGTGCGAGCCGGAGAATCCGGCTCTTACTTCGATTCGTCCGCGCTTACGTCGCGCGCTTCGACCACCTTGTCGATGAGGCCGAATTCGAGCGCTTCCTGCGCGGTCATGAAATGGTCGCGGTCGAGCGTGCGTTCGATCGTCTCGTAATCGCGGCCCGTGTGCTTGACATAGATTTCGTTCAGGCGGCGCTTCATCTTGATGATGTCCTGCGCATGGCGCTCAATGTCCGAGGCCTGTCCCTGGAAACCGCCCGATGGCTGGTGGACCATGATGCGCGCGTTCGGCAGCGCATAACGCTGGCCGGTGGCGCCTGCCGTCAGAAGCAGCGAGCCCATCGAAGCGGCCTGGCCCATGCAAAGCGTGGAAACCGGCGGGCGGATGAACTGCATCGTATCATAGATCGCCATGCCGGACGTCACCACGCCGCCGGGCGAATTGATGTACATGTTGATCTCTTTCTTCGGATTTTCCGCTTCGAGAAAGAGAAGCTGCGCGCATACCAGCATCGACATTCCGTCTTCAACCGGTCCGTTCACGAAGATGATGCGCTCCTTCAGAAGGCGCGAGAAAATATCATAGGCCCGTTCGCCACGGTTGGTCTGCTCAACCACCATCGGGACGAGGTTCATGACGGTTTCGATCGGATCTCTCATTATGGGCCTCTGGATATATTTATGGCGAAGTGAATAGTTTTGAATCGTCGGTGTTTCATACATAGGGCGTTGCGCCCCTGTTTCGCAAGTGGCGCAGCACTTCCCGCCTCAGTCCCAATCGGACTCCGGCTTTTCAGGACGGATGCCGCGCTTCTCGTCCAGCGTTTTGCGGGCCACTTCGGTCAGGCGCGCCTTGATGCGAACGGAGCCGTCTTCCAGATTCTCGCGCTCCACATTGCTGCCATGCTGGTAAATCCAGTCGAGCAGATGAAGCTCGAAAGGAGACAGCACGACATCGACCGCGCCGAGCGAACCCGCTATCCGCGTTTCGATAAGCGAAAGCAACCTGTCAACGCCTTCACCGGTAATGGCCGAAAGCGGAATGGGACGCCCCTCCTCGCTGCCGGCTGCAGCAAGACGCAGGGCGGCTTCGCGTCCGCTTTCGTCAAGATTGTCGATCTTGTTCCAGATTTCGACGACGCGCTTGCGGTCCTGCGGCTCAATGCCCAGCCCGGCAAGAATGCTTTCCACGTCTTCGGCCTGCGCGGCATTGTCCGGATCGGAAATGTCGCGGACATGCAGGATCAGGTCGGCCTCGACCACTTCTTCAAGCGTGGCGCGGAAGGCGGCGACCAGATGGTGCGGCAGGTTCGAGATGAAACCCACCGTATCCGACAGGATGACCGTCTCGCCATGCGGAAGCCGGATGCGGCGCAATGTCGGATCGAGCGTGGCGAAGAGCATGTCTTCGGCCAGTACTTCCGCGCCCGTCATGCGATTGAAAAGCGTGGACTTTCCGGCATTGGTATAGCCGACGAGCGCTACAATCGGATGCGGCACCTTGCGCCGCTTCTGGCGATGCAGCGTGCGGGTGCGCACCACCGTTTCAAGTTCGCGCTTGATCTTCAGGATCTTGTCCTGCAGCAAACGGCGGTCGGCTTCGATCTGGGTTTCACCCGGACCGCCGAGGAAGCCGCCGCCACCGCGCTGGCGCTCCAGGTGAGTCCAGCTTCTGACCAGACGACCCTTCTGATAGTTCAAATGCGCCAGCTCGACCTGCAATGCACCTTCCTTGGTGCGCGCGCGCTCGCCGAAAATTTCGAGGATAAGTCCCGTGCGGTCGATGACCTTGACGTTCCATTCCTTTTCGAGGTTGCGCTGCTGCACCGGCGTCAGGGCGTGATCGACGATGACCAGCCCGATGGCCTTTTCCTGGACGGTTTCGGCAATGGATTCCACCTTGCCCGCGCCCAGCAGGGTCGCCGGACGCGGATTGGCGACAATCGCGATTTCGGCATGTTCGATATCGAGCGCAATCGCCCGGGCAAGCCCCATGGCTTCCTCAAGCCGCGCTTCGTTCGAACGCTGGAACTGGGGACGTGCGCCTTCCTCGGCGGTCGTGCCTGCGCTATACCGCTCGGGCAGGACGGGAACGATGACGGCTGCCCGTGTGGGCTCTGGCTCTGAAAGTCCGAAGCCCTTGTCTGCATCGGCAGATGACGGCTTCTTATCCTTGAATTTGGACAATGTTCACTCCGGGGACACGGAAACGTGTTATCTACGGCTGCAGATAAGTCACCGCTAAAGCTGTTTCAAATGAAAGACGCCCCGGATCGTTCAAACATGACGAACCGGACAGGCAATGCGTGTCCGGTTATCATCAGCAGAAACAAAATTTGGAGCGACAACCAAAGCCAGTGCGCTCCAATGGTATTGGGAAAGCGTCAGGCTTCTTCGCCTTCGAACATCTGCACAGGCTGGCTCGGCATGATCGTCGAAATCGCATGCTTGTAGACAAGCTGCGAATGACCATCACGACGCAGAAGCACGCAGAAATTATCGAAGGACGTCACAATGCCGGTCAGTTTCACGCCATTGATAAGGAAAATCGTCAGCGAAATTTTCTGCTTGCGTACAGAATTCAGAAAAAGGTCTTGTAGATTTTGCGATCGTTCAGCCATTGTTTTTATTCCTTTAATCGATCAGCAGCCAGCTCGCGATGTGTTAAACGAACACGCGCATGCACATAAATCAAGGACCGGAGCGTGCAAAACCGGTACCTGACTGCAATTGCTGTGGAAAGACAACTGCTTCGCTATTCAGCTTCGGTTAACAGGATGGGAATCTTTGTGCAACCGTCAATTTCATTAGCGTGGTGGCAAATTCCAGCAGGGCCGATAATACAGCGACGCCGAATGCGCCACCAAGCTCTTCGCCTCACGGGAATTTGAAGCGGTAGAGGTGTCGCGCACCGTGCGTGAGCCTGCGTATCAGAAAAATTCCAGACTGACGCGGAACATCTGCTCCACATGCTTTACGGCGTCAGAGGTTGCGAAGATGACGACGCGGTCCTTCGGCTTGATGCGGACATCGCCGTTCGGACGGATCACTTGTCCGTCACGGTAGATCGCTCCGATTCGCAGACCTTCCGGCAAGTCGAGATCGCGCAACGGCGCGCCAACCAGCGAGGATGTTTCCAGAGCTTCGGCTTCGATCAGTTCGGCCATGTCGCGATAAACGCTATAGACCGCCCGGATGCGGCCCCGCCGGACATGCTGGAGGATTTTCGAAATCGTCACGGCCTTCGGGTTAATATAGGCGTCGATCCCCACCATGTGGGTGAAGTCCTGATAGGCAACCGTATTGAGCAGCGCCATGTTGGACTTGCAGCCCAGCCGCTTCGCCATGATGCTTGACAGGATATTGACCTGATCCTGATTGGTGAGCGCGACCATCAGGTCGGCGTCCTGGATGTCAGCTTCCTGAAGCAAGTTCTGGTCGAGCGCGCTGCCGTGGAGCACCATGGTGCGTTTGAGCTGGTCGGCGATGGCGAAGGCCCGCTCGTGCTCGCTTTCGATCATCTTGACGCGCGTATGCCATTTGCGGTCCTCGATGGCCTTGGCCACGTACAAGCCGATATTGCCGCCGCCCGCGATAACGATGCGGCTGGCTTCCGGTTTCTCGTGGCCGAACAAGGAGAGCGTGCGGCGCACCTGCTCGCGGGTCGTCACGACATAAGCGAGGTCCCCGGCATTCAGCTCGTCTGAAGATCGCGGGATGAAAAGGCTGTCATTGCGCACCACGCCGACGACGGTGGCCGCAAGATCGGGAAACAGATCGCTCAGCTGTTTCAGCGGCGTATTGATGACCGGGCATTCCTCCAGGCATTCGATGGCGAGGCCGATGATCTTGTCGTCGGCAAAACGCAGCACGTCCGTTGCGCCCTGCAAGGCAATGCGCCGCAGAACCACCTCACCCACTTCCAGCTCCGGTGAGATGATCACGTCGATCGGCAGGTTTTCGCGCAGGAAAAGGTCCTGATATTCAGCCTTGAGATAGGACTGCGCGCGAATGCGGGCGATCTTGGTCGGCACGTTGAAGACCGAATGCGCCACCTGACAGGCCACCATGTTGACCTCGTCGGACAAGGTGACGGCAATGATCATATCCGCTTCATCGGCACCAGCGGCGGCGAGCACGTCCGGTTGCGAACCGTGCCCGACAAAACCACGGACATCGAGCGTGTCGCGCACGATCTCGATATGGCGGGCCGAGGTGTCGATGACGGAAACATCGTTCTCCTCGGCGGCAAGCCGCTCAGCGATGCCGTATCCGACCTGCCCTGCTCCGCAAACGATTACCCGCATGACACATCCGCCCGAGACATTTGACTATTTATACGCCGAGAGATTTCAGCTTGCGATGCAGAGCCGAGCGCTCCATGCCGACGAACTCCGCCGTGCGCGAAATATTGCCGCCGAACCGGTTGATCTGGGCGATCAGATATTCCTTCTCGAAACGCTCGCGCGCCTCGCGCAACGGAAGCGCCATGATGTGCTGGTCGGATTCCGTCGGTGCACGCGGCAGCGTGTCGCCGATTTCAGCCGGCAGGAGGTCGGCCGTCACTGGCGCCTCCGGATCATCGCCCCGCGCCAGAATCATCAGGCGCTCGACATTGTTGCGAAGCTGGCGAAGATTGCCCGGCCAGCTATGCGCCTGCAAAACCGCCATCGCATCGGACCCAATCTTGCGCGGCTTGATGCCCGCCTGTTCGGCGATCTGCTTCATGAAGTATTCGACCAGTGACGGAATGTCCTCCCGCCGCGCGGCAAGCGGCGGCACCTGCACCGGAACCACCGAGAGGCGGTGAAACAGGTCTTCGCGGAACGTGCCTTCCGCAATCATGCCTTCGAGGTTCTGCGCCGTGGAGGAGATGATGCGCACATCCACCTTCACACGCTTGGTGCCGCCCACGCGTTCAAACTGCTGGTCGACCAGCACACGCAAAATCTTGTTCTGCGTCTCGCGCGGCATGTCGGCGACTTCATCGAGATAGAGAATGCCGCCATGGGCTTCTTCCAGAGCGCCGACCTTGCGCTCGCCGCCGTCCATTTCGGTGCCGAAAAGCTCGATCTCCATGCGCTCCGGCGTGATGGTTGCGGCATTGACGGTCACGAACGGCCCATTGGCGCGGCCCGACTGCGCGTGGATGGCACGCGCGGCAAGTTCCTTGCCAGCGCCCGACGGTCCGGTAATCATGATGCGGCTGTTGGTCGGCGCGACGCGCTCGATGGTCTGGCGCAGCTGGTTCATGGCCAGCGACGCGCCGATCAATTCCAGATGGTCGCCGCTGCGCTTGCGCAGGTTCGAGACTTCGCGCTTCAGCTTCGAGGTTTCAAGCGCCCGTTCCGCAATGAGGATGAGGCGGTCCGCCTTGAACGGCTTTTCGATGAAGTCGTAGGCGCCGCGACGGATCGCAGAGACCGCCGTTTCGATATTGCCATGACCGGAGATCATCACCACCGGCAGTTCGGGGTGCTGCTTCTTGATTTCATCGAGCAGCGCGAGCCCGTCCAGACGGCTGCCTTGCAGCCATATATCCAGAAAGACCAGCCGTGGAACGCGATCGTTGATTGCGGCGAGCGCGCTGTCCGCATCGAAGGCCGTGCGGGTTTCGTGGCCTTCATCGCTCAGAATGCCTGCAACAAGTTCCCGGATATCCGCTTCGTCATCAACCACAAGAATATCGGCAGCCATATCAAATCACCTGTCCAGCTATGTTCTTTTCGTCATTTCCCGCATCTGCTTCGATCTCACCGGCAGAACCGGCATTTACGCCAGCTTCATTGGTGGGCGCCTGCGGAAAGACCATACGTATCATTGCTCCTCGTCCTCCGTGGAAATCCGAAGGCGCATCATGCAATTCCAGATGCCCGCCATGATCCTCGACGATCTTGCGGACAATCGCGAGACCGAGGCCGGTGCCCTTCTCGCGCGTCGTCATGTAAGGTTCGAGCAGCTTCTGGCGGTCGTCGCCCGGAAGGCCCTTGCCATTGTCGATGACATCGACAAACAATTGTCCATCCGCCTGATAGGAACGGATGAGGATATGCCCGCCTTCGCCTTCCCTGGCGCGATCTTCCTTCGGAAGTCCGTCAATGGCTTCGCTTGCATTCTTGATCACATTGCCGAAGGCCTGTCCGATCAGGCGGCTGTCAAAGGAACCGACCAGCTTTTCCGAGCCGAAATCGTTCTGGAAACGAATATCGCTGCGGCTGACTTCGACCAGGAAGGAGGCTTCGCGCAATGCCTCGCGCATATCCATAAGCCGCATTTCGGGCTTCGGCATGCGGGCAAAGGCGGAGAATTCATCGACCATGCGCCCAATGTCGCCGACCTGACGGATGATCGTATCCGTGCACTGATCGAAAACCTCGCGGTCCTCGGTGATGACCTTGCCGTAACGGCGACGGATGCGTTCTGCGGAAAGCTGGATCGGCGTGAGCGGGTTCTTGATTTCATGCGCGATGCGGCGCGCGACATCCGCCCAGGCGGACGAACGCTGCGCCTGCACCAGATCGGTGATGTCGTCCACCGTCACCACATAGGAATGATCTTCGGATTCCGTGTCCTCGACGGTTACCTGCACGTTGAAGGTACGCGCCACGCCGCCACGGGTCATGCTGACCTGCTCGCGATGCACCGCGCGTCCCGTTGAACGGGCGACCTCAAAAGCCTGCCCGATCTCCGGCGCGATGCTTGTGAGGTTCTTGCCGACAGCATCTTCCGACGTGACGCCGAACATATGTTCCGCCGAACGGTTCAGGATGGAGATGCAGCCATCGGTCTCGATGCCGATAACGCCTGCCGTCACGCCGGAAAGCACGGCTTCGGAGAAGCGGCGGCGCTCATCGATCTGGTCCTTGGCGGAAAGCAGCTCGTTGCGCTGGCTTTTCAGCTCCGCCACCATGTTGTTGAAAGTGCCGGATAACGCGCCCACGTCGCCATCCGATGTGCGCACCGGAACCGACACGTCGAGATTGCCCGCCGCCACATCGTCGGACGCGCCGATCAAAAGCCGGATCGGACGCACCAGCCGGTCGGCGACGGCAATACCGGTCCAGATAGCCGAAAGCAGCACAATCAGCGTCAGGCCGAAATAGAGCAGCGCAAATGCAATCTGCGTTGGAATCCGGTTCGCATCCATCTCCTGATAGCGCTGGGTATTGGCTTCCATCAGGCGCATGGCGTCGAGAATCTGAGGATCGACTGCGCGAACCGTGTAGAGATAGACGTCCGGTATCTCGCGCATCTTGATGATTGCGCCGACGAAATTACTGTTGCCTGGCGGGATGATAACCGGCTTGCCATCCGGTGCCGTTTTCAACGCATCTTCGGTTGGCGGTGGCAGACGATCTTCAACTCCAGTATCGCTTTTGACGACGACGTCGCCATTCTCACGCACCAGAAACGCACCGAGGAGGCCACGGCCACGCGTCTGTAATGTCATCAGCTGGATGAAGCCACCACGGTCAAGACTATAAATGGTGCGCTGCGCATCGAGATCCTGCAGCATCGAATAGGAGGTGCTTTGCAGGTTGAGCGCGGTTTCGCGGATATAGGCGGTGGTCAAGCTCTGCGATGAACTGACAATGTCGCGCGTATTGGTATCGAACCAGCGGTCGAGACCGAGGTTGAGCGTGACCGACGCAACGATGGCAACCACGATGGCGGGCACCGCCGCGATAAGCGAAAACAGCGCCACAATACGGACATGCAGGCGCGAAGCCGCCTTCCCGAGCCTCCGGGCCATCACGATGCGGTAAACTTCGCGGCAGATCAGCAGGATGAGGAACAGAATCAGCGCGACATTGATGATGACCAATGCCAGCGTGACGGTCCTATCAGGCGTGATCGGTGTAATGCCGATCAAAATGGCAAAGGAAATCGAGGCGGTGACAAGCGCCGAAATGACCGTGATAATGCCCGGCAGGGCCAGAAGCCTGCGCCCCTCGCCGCTTTGCGATGATTGTTCCTCGCCGTTCATGTTCGCCGTCAGATTCGCCGTGTTCATATTAACCATGTTACCCAATAGCGTTGCATCTATGCAACGCATTGTGGCGAAAATGCAACGTTATTCTGTGCGCTCTGCTGGATCGGACTTTGGCGTGCCCGAAGCGAACCCGGAATGTCGGTTCTCCGACACTTTCAGGACTTCAATATGGTGCGATTTCGCTGCATAAGAGCGCGCGCCGATTCCGGGATTTCCGGGCTCTTCGAAACCGGGATGAGGGATTCTCCGACATGCAGGACAACACGCTGGGTTTCTACAATTCCAATGCGATCGACTATGCAGCCGACGGCGAGACGCCCAACCCGAAACTGTTTAGCTTTCTGAAGCGCTGCAAGCCAGCGGGACGAATCCTGGAACTTGGAACGGGTTCGGGCACCGATGCGAGTGCCATTCTGAACGCCGGATTTCAGCTCGATGCGACGGATGGCTCCTCCGAACTGGCGGCAATCGCTGCAAAACGGCTGGGGCAGCCCGTCCGCACGATGATGTTCGATGAGCTTTCCGCGGTCGAGGAATATGACGGGATTTACGCTTGCGCCTCGCTCACCCATGTGCCCAGAACCGCACTTGGTCCTATCATAAGACGCGTCCACAGTGCCTTGGTGAAAGGCGGGATCGTGTGGGCCAGCTTCAAGACCGGCACGGCTGAAGGCCACGACGCGCTTGGCCGCTATTACAACTATCTGTCACCGGAAGAATTGCGGGAATATTGGAGCGATAACGGTCAATGGGCGGGCATCGAAATTGAATGCTGGACCGGCAGCGCCTACGATAAACGTTCCACTGACTGGGCCGCAGTTATAGCGGTGCGATAATCGCGAAAGAACGGCGTCAGAAATTGAGCCTGGCCATTGCGAGCGAATCGACAAACTCACCGGCCCGGAAAGCATCTTTCCGGCGTATGCCTTCCGAAACAAAGCCGAACTTTTCATAGAGGCGGATTGCAGGGGCATTGTCGACGTAAACGGTGAGTTCAAGCCGTTTCAGGTCGAGCCAGTTGTCGGCAATGTCGATCAGTTCGGCCATGAATGCTGTGCCGATGCCCTGCCCGACATGGTCGTCATGTATGCCCATGATAATCGCCGCGCTGTGACCACGCCGTCCTGCGTGTCGGAGCAAGCCAGCGTTTCCGACAATCTCTTCATTGATCGTCGCAACCAGAATCGTGGCTTCCGGCCCGAGCGTTTCCAGCCACTTGCGTGTCGTCTCGAGGCGTTGAAACGGAGTGCGCAAGGTGCCGAAACGAAATCCCGGCATGTTCTGCAAATGGGTGAGTCCTTCCGCATCCGCGGCTTCCACTGCGCGAATGACGAGATTTTCAGGTCGCATTGTTTCTCCGGGATGTTCTCAATTCCTCATTAAATTCAGTTGGTCCACTGGCAAACATCCAGACACGCAGAGACCGGCTGGCGGTTCTTGTCACAGATACAGCCCTTTGTTGCGGCATATGATACGGCCGGCATATCCTGCCGATAGTATGAAGACATATGCGCAAGCGCGAAACCGGAAACCATCAGGCACAGTATTCGATACATCTGGAACTCCCGTGCACGGCAAGATCAGGCATTGTCCTTGCCGGCACGAGAATTCTCAACTCCAACAACTGCCTCATGATTATATGGAGGCACAGTCTTGCCGCCATCATGGCTGCCAATAGCAATGCCGCCGGTGACGGCATTGCCATTATCGGTGGGCTAACGGTTTTTTGTACTTATTTTTCAGGGCCGTAGGCGTCGAAATCAAAGTATTTGTCGTTGACTTCCTTGTACTTGCCGTTGGCACGGATGGCCTTGATCGCCTTGTTGAACTTTTCGACCAGTTCCGGGCGTCCCTTCTTCAAGGCAACGCCGACGCCAACACCATGGATGTTGTCATCGGGCGGATAGGTGCCGACCATCTTGCAGCAGGCGCCATCCGGCGTCTTCAGCCACTCGCTCAGCGTTACGCTGTCATCGTTGACGGCATCCAGGCGGCCATTGGCCATGTCCAGGCGATATTCTTCCGCTGTCGGATAGGCCTTGATGGTGCTCTCGGTGAAGGCGTGTTCGGCATAATTCGCATGCGTCGTGGACACCTGAACGCCGATCGTCTTGCCTGCCAGGTCTTCCTTGGTCACGCCCTTGATGTCGGTGTCCTTCGGCGCGGCAATGCCGGGTGGCGTGTTGTAGTATTTATCGGAAAAATCGACCTGTTTCTTGCGCTCTTCCGTGATCGACATGGAGGAAACATAAGCGTCAAACTTCCCGGCCTGAAGCGCCGGAATAGTGCCATCCCACTCCTGTGTGATGAATGTGCACTCGGCCTTCATCTCCGCGCAAAGCGCCCGTGCGATATCGACATCGAAGCCGGAAAGAGAGCCATCCGGATTGATGAAATTGAACGGCGGATACGCGCCTTCCGTTCCGATAATCAGTTTCAGCGGTTCTTCGGCGCTTGCTGCGCCAATTGCAAAACCACCTGTCGTGGCCACGATCCCCATCATCGAAGCTGCCACAGCGATACGCTTTAAAACGCGCATTCCAGTTCCTCCCATTTCGTACCGGCTCCCTCTGGAATTGTTCTTCCGGTCCGGCCACTTGCAAAGGGGGAAGATTCACGCCGGCAATGCAAAATTGCCGACTCGTCATAATTTCTCCCCCGTCGCTATCATTAGATGGTTCGGCGCGGCTTGCACACTGTTCTTTCGCTTGCGGCGCACCGGTCCCTACCACGGTCGAACGCTTTCTATCCCTGGGATTTATCAATGCCGGTTTGCTGCCGATTGCCGGTTCCTTGCACAGCGGTGACTGCCAAAGGTCGCGAACACAATCGCCTGTTCACCGAACAGAAACGATTGAATTTCACCGTTGATAGGGCTTGAGCCTTCGATGGGTACTAAAAGCAGAGCGGACGCAAAGGGGTGCTGACCTGTTGCGGCTTTTTTGGAGCCTGGAGACTAATGCTCGGCAGACGAGCCTTGTTCGCCGCTGTTTTGCGGGCTTACGCCATAGTAATAGGGCGTTGCGAAAATGAAGCCCAGGATCACGGCAACGGCCAGAATAAAAAACAATAAGGACTTTCGCATTCAATTCTCCTGTTCACGAGAGACGAAACGAGCCTCCGGCGATCAAGTTCCGTCTCTCGACAAACAACTGTGACGCTCTATCTGCCGAAATCGAAACAGTGAGGGGATCGCCATGTCCAATCCGGAAGAGACAGAACCGACTGCGGATGGACTAAAAGAAGTTCTTCCGTCAAAATCGGCGGCAATACACGAGCTGATCCGGCGCGACGGAGAAAAGGAGATAAATCGCGAAGCGATGGCGCTGCTCTGGTCTGCCATTGCGGGCGGTATATCAATGAGCACTTCGATGATCGCTCGCGGCATTCTGGAGACCTATCTCCCCGAGGGCGACCTGTTCTTCCTGATAAGTTCCGCAGGATATACCGTCGGTTTCATAATCGTCATCATCGCCAATCAGCAACTGTTCACCGAAAATACGATAACACCGGTTCTGCCGTTCATGGTTGAACCTACATTGTCCCACTTTCTGAAGATGATCAGGCTCTGGGGAATAGTCCTTTTCGGCAACCTGATCGGAGGCGCCATTGCGGCCTACGTCATGGCCTCGATGCCTATTTTTTCAGACGAGGTGACGAAGACCTTCATCGGCATGGGAAAGCACCTCATGGCCAACACCAGCAATGAGTTGTTCAGCAAGGGCATAATGTCGGGGTGGCTTATCGCGACGCTGGTCTGGATGCTCCACAGCACCAAACAGGGTCACATCGCGCTGATATTTCTCGTCACCTACCTCATTGCGATCGGCGATCTGACACACATCATCGTTGGCTCGATCGAGGTGTTGTTTCTGCTGATTATTGGGGAAGTTTCACCATTTGACAGCCTCTTCAAGTTCGGCCTCCCCACATTGTTGGGGAACGTCGTCGGTGGAACATTCATCTTCGGATTAATTTCACACGCGCAGGTACGCGCGGACGAATGATGAGATTCCAAATATCTGGCGTGCTCTTCTCGGCAATCACGGTCAAGGCGTGCGCCCGATTCTCACCGGATTATCTGCTCAAAGCAGCATCGGCATCGAACTTCCAGACTCAATTGAACCCGTAGTCGCTGCCAGTTTGCTCTATCGGGCATATTCCAGTTGCAGTGCGACCAGGTCTGCGGTTGCGTCGCCATAGCGTGCTGCAATCTCCTTAAGAGTGTGGTCTAGAGCCTTCGCCGAGGCAGTTGTCTGATCGAGAGGTAGCTGGCTTTTGCCTGTATCCGCATTCTGATCCGGTATCAGGGCAAGACCGTAACGCGATTCGACAACTGCCTTTCCGGACGTGGCGACCGCTTGCGAACGATAAGTTCTCGACCATGCGTCGACGCTGAGCGCAAGCGCAATTTCATCAAAGCCGTCTGTGACCGGGATCGATAGGGTCTCACGGTTCCAGAACGAGAGAAAGTTGCGAGCAACGAGCCACATGCGCCGCGCCGTGAGATGAAACGATGCGGAATCATGTGCCGAAGTCCAATTTCCGGTACCGAGTTCGGCCGCCATCGCTTTCGCTTTTGCACGTCCCGCCAAGGCTTCAACCAAGGCAAGGCTTGCGGGAATCGAAGCGGTGACGCCGGTCGTGGTCATGACATTGTCATCAAAAACATAGCGCTGGTCCCGAACCCATCGTGCCCTGGGATAATTTCTTGCGATCTTGTCGAACGCGTACCAATGGGTGGTTGCCGCCCTTCCGTCGAGGATACCGGCGCGAGCGGCTATCCATGCACCCTCGCAGATGGACACGACGACTGCTCCCTTGCCCGACTGATCTCGTACCCACCCGATCACGGCTTCGTTCCTGCTGTCATGCATCGCCGGCACGATAATGATGTCAGCACCCTCCGGATGGGCCACGTCAAATGCATGTATGGTCGTATCCGGCTGGATTTTAAGCGCGGGCATCAAGTTGACTGGACCGGCGTGAGACGAGACAATGGCGACATCCGCAACATCCGCCCCCCTCAATACGCCATAAGGCACGATGAGATCGGTTGTCTCCGTGCCTCCATTATCAGCCACAATCGCAACGAGCGGCCGTTCTCGTCCGGCCTTCACAGGCGGCAGATGAATGGAGTTTGCATCGGCAGCCACAGCACTTCCCGCCCCCGAAATGCAGGAGGCGACCAGAAGGACCGCAAGGAGAATTTTCATAAGACGGCACATGAGGTTTATCCGTGTTTGATAGAAACGCCTCCAAAAATAGCCGTTGAAAGTTATGGCGAAAATGTCAATTCTATCGCATTTTACGCCAATGATGCAAAAGACCAGACTGATTGTCGTAATCGGGTATGACGGGGTGCAGGCCATGGACGTGGTCGGCCCTATGGAGGTTTTCGCGGCGGCGAACCTCTACCTCTCACAACCCACGCCGCAGTATGTTGTTACATTGGCTTCTCCGGCCGGTGGCTGCGTGAAATGCAGTTCGGCCGGCGGATTGCAATTGGGAAATGCCGTGGCGTTGCACAAGCTGCCGGATGAGATCGATACGATCATCGTGGCCGGCGGCAGCGAAGAAGCATTGCGCAGGGTTATCTTCGGCACGACATTGGTCGAATGGCTGAAGTCACGCAGTACCACAACGCGCCGACTTGTCAGTGTTTGCACCGGCGCTTTCGTGCTCGCTGCTGGTGGGTTCCTGGACGGGAAGCGTGCGACCACGCACTGGAATTCCGTCGACCTCCTGAAGGAGCTTCGACCGCAGGTCAATGTCGAACCTGATGCTATATTCGTCGCTGAGCCGCCGACATATACCTCGGCAGGCGTTACGACAGGTATCGATTTATGCCTGGCATTAGTTGAAGCCGATTGCGGGGCGCAAACAGCATTGTCCGTCGCTCGACAGTTGGTGCTGTTCATGCGCAGGCCGGGAGGGCAATCGCAGTTCAGTCCGGTTCTGGCGACCCAGGTCGACGCCACGCCGCGCCTGCGCAGGCTATTGGACGAAATCATCGAGAATCCGACCGGAGATCTTTCCGGTCCCGCTCTAGCGGCCCGTGCGGGAATGAGCGAGCGGACCTTCTCGCGCTCCTTCCACAGGGAAACCGGCACGACACCGGCACAATTCGTGGAAGCTGCACGCATTGAGCGTGCGAAGGCGCTTCTTGAGACATCGGACTGGTCTCTGCCACGCATCGCCGAGCGCTCAGGTTTCGGCAGCCTCCATTCCTTGCACCGTGCATTCCAAAAACGCTTGGGAGTTACGCCCCGCTCCTATCGTGATCGCTTTGGGGTGGGGTAGGAGATATCTGGAAGGAATAGCGTATCTCTATTCCCTGCCCGTCGTCATCTCCAGGCATCGGGGTGAAGAAGGCTGGACAGTGGCGTGCGCACGACCTTTCCATCGAGGTCGCTGAGAAGCTAAAGACGTTTGGGCCTGAGAATTCTAGGAATATTTGGCGCACCCGACAGGATTCGAACCTGTGACCTCTGCCTTCGGAGGGCAGCACTCTATCCAGCTGAGCTACGGGTGCATAGCCGGAAGGCTCGAAGCCTTTGCATGCGCGTTTCTAACCGAACCGCGCATGTGCATCAATGGCTTATTTTGATTAAGCGACGCAAATCTTGTCGTAAATCATGCATCACGAACGCAAGCCCGGGGCCTCCTGCCCCGTCCGCTCGACATATTCCGTATAACCGCCGCCATATTGATGAATGCCGTCCGGCGTCAGTTCCAGAACGCGGTTCGACAAGGCACCGAGAAAATGCCGGTCGTGCGATACGAACAGCATCGTACCCTCATAGGCGGCAAGCGCCTTGATGAGCATTTCCTTGGTATCGAGATCAAGGTGGTTGGTCGGCTCGTCCAGAACAAGGAAGTTCGGCGGATCGAACAGCATTGCCGCCATGACCAGGCGGGCCTTTTCCCCACCTGAAAGCACGCGGCATTTCTTTTCGATATCGTCGCCGGAAAATCCAAAACAGCCGGCGAGTGCACGAAGCGGAGCCTGCCCAGCTTTCGGAAAGCGCTCTTCCAGCCATTCCAGTATGGTCGCGTCCCCGTCGAGCACGTCCATTGCATGCTGCGCGAAATAGCCAAGCTTTACGCTGGCACCGATACTGACATTGCCTTTGTCCGGCTCGGCAGCGCCCGCGACCAGTTTCAGCAGCGTCGATTTTCCCGCACCGTTGACGCCCATGATGCACCAGCGTTCGCGCCGGCGGACCATGAAGTCGAAGCCGTCATAGATCGTGCGGCTTCCATAGGTCTTGTGCACGCCCTTGAGGCTCACCACGTCCTCACCCGAACGCGGCGCCGGAGCGAAATCGAAGGCGACGGTCTGGCGACGGCGTGGCGGCTCCACGCGGTCGATCTTCTCCAGTTTCTTCACGCGGCTCTGGACCTGCGATGCATGGGAAGCACGCGCCTTGAAGCGCTCGATGAATTTGATTTCCTTGGCAAGCATCGCCTGCTGACGCTCGAACTGGGCTTGCTGCTGCTTTTCGTTCAGCGCCCTCTGCCCCTCATAGAATGCATAGTCGCCGGAATAGGTGGTGAGCGAGCCGCCGTCGATTTCAATGATCTTGGTGACGATGCGGTTCATGAATTCGCGGTCGTGCGAGGTCATCAGCAGCGCGCCGTCGTAATTCTTCAGGAACGCTTCCAGCCAGATGAGGCTTTCGAGATCGAGATGGTTGCTCGGTTCGTCGAGCAGCATCACGTCCGGGCGCATCAGCAGGATGCGCGCCAGCGCAACGCGCATTTTCCAGCCGCCGGAAAGCTTGCCAACATCGCCATCCATCATTTCCTGCGTGAAGCTCAGACCCGCCAGAACCTCGCGCGCGCGGCCGTCCAGACCATAGCCGTCCAGTTCCTCATATCGCGCCTGCACTTCACCGTAGCGCTCGATGATCGCATCCATCTCGTCCATGCGGTCCGGATCAACCATCGCAGCTTCAAGCTCACGGAGTTCGGCTGCGACCACACTGACCGGGCCAGCTCCTTCCATGACTTCCGCCACGGCAGACCGTCCGCCCATTTCACCGACATTCTGGTCGAAATAGCCAACCGTCACGCCTTTTTCGACGGAAACCTGCCCTTCGTCGGGGTGTTCATCACCCGTAATCATCCGGAACAATGTCGTCTTTCCCGCCCCGTTGGGACCGACAAGGCCGATCTTTTCGCCGCGGTTCAAAGCGGCGGACGCCTCGATATAGAGAATTCGATGGCTGTTGGACTTGGTGATATTGTCGATGCGGATCATGAAACGGAAGAACTTTGTAAGAGGATGGAACGTAAGGCGGTCGCGTTGCGGCCTCCCTATGCCATGACGGCACGGGCAAGTCACCCTGCTTCGCGATTGTGAGCGTGACAGAATGTTCAGGGAATGTTGTGCAGCCACTGCTCGGTCGAGAATTTCTCGACCACGAGCCTTTCCGCAGCCGCGTATTCCTCCGGCGTTATCGTGCTGCTGACGCCGCCATTGAGCAACACGAAGGTTTCCTTCATGCGCTTGATGACTTCCTCACGCGGCAGGCCCGTCTGGCTGCGAACCGGATCGACGCGCTTGACGGCACTTGCCGTGCCCTTGTCGCTCAGCTTCTCACGCCCGATGCGCAGCACCTTCACCATTTTCTCGGCGTCCATGTCGTAGGCCATGGTTACATGGTGAAGGACCGTTCCCTTGGAAAAGCGCTTCTGCGCCGCGCCGCCGATCTTGCCTTTGGAACTCGAAATATCGTTGAGCGGCTTGTAGAAAGCGTCGATGCCAAGCGAATTGAGCGCTTTCAGCACCCAATCGTCCAGAAATGCATAGGAATCAGCAAAGCTCATATCGCGAACGAGTTCGCCGGGCGCATAAAGCGAATAGGTGATGGTGCTGCCAGGTTCCACGAACATGGCCCCGCCGCCGGTCACGCGGCGGACGGTCTCGACGCCAAATTCGCGTGTCGCTTCCATATCGACTTCGTTGCGCAGCGACTGGAACGCGCCGATGATGATGGCCGGGCGCTCCCATTCCCAGAAGCGGAGTGTAGGCGCGCGGCGCCCCGCGGCGACTTCCTGTGCCAGGACTTCATCCAATGCGAGATGCATGGCGGGCGAAACCGCAGGCATTTCAACGATCTGCCACTCGAAATCCCGCCATGTGCGCGCCACGCCCAGTGCTCGCCTGACGGCAATCGCCACCGCTTCGGGGCTGAAACCCAGCATCATGGCATCCGGGCGGAGGCCCGCCCTCACCGCGTCTGCGATCTGCTCCGACGATGCATCGACTGAAAGGCCCTCGACGGCATTGCAGATGTCCTGCAGAGCCTCATCCGGCTCAAGGAAGAAATCTCCCGCAACCTGCACATCACTCAGGCGTCCGTCGCGGACATTCAGATCGACAACGACAAGTTTTCCACCGTGGACTTTATATTCGCCATGCATGCGGGCAGCCTCCGAAGAGTGAAGGTGAGTGTTTCACTCTCATTTCATGAAACCTGCGGGAAAGGAAGCTCGTTCCGAGCAAAAGAGCGGGACTATATTCCAGCTTCTGATGGCGCGGAACGTTGAACAAGCGATGTCTGGCGCGCCTCTTTCGTTTTGTGGCCGACATAAAACCCGACGGCAATCATGCCCGCCAGTACGACGATGATCGATGTGAAACGAAAAGGCAGTCGGTGCATTTCAGAACCTCATTCTTGCCGCGGCAAACCAGAGCGGAAAATGTTTGTCGACCCCGCCTCATGGAATTCTTAACCACCCGGCAAAATTCCCATTGGTCACAGCACATTCATCCTCTGTTCAAGATACCGGAACTAAAGCATATTTCACCGATATCAGAGGGACACATCATGATACCTGCACTCAAGACGACCATTGCTTCAATATGCCTTGGCGGCCTGGTAACCGTCCTCGCCCCGCTTGTTGCACCGGCATCGGCAGCACAGCTGCAGCGTTGCGCAAGCGAGAACGGAATTTGCCAGCTGCCCTACCCGGCCGAAGTGGTTTACGGCACTGGCGGACGGAATACCTCGCGCTTCATCGACCGCCCGCAGGTCAACTGCTCCAACCGGGTTTTCGGCGATCCCGCGCCGGGCCAGAAGAAGAGCTGCTCCTTCGTCGTTCAGGATCGCTGGGACAGGCCGGACCGTCCGGGCCGTCCTGATCGCCGCGATCGTCCGGGCCGGTATGACCCGTATGACCGCTACGAAGATCGCGACCGTGACCGTGACTGGAGCCGTTGCGCGAAGGAAGGCGGTTTCTGTGATTTTTACGGGCGCAAGCGCGTCCGCTACGGCGCTGAGGGCCGGTTCACGGAAGGCGTCTTCCGGAATGGCGTTCGCTGCGACAATCGCGCCTTCGGCGATCCGGCACGCGGCAAGGCCAAGGCCTGCTACGTTCTCGACTAAGAACCCAGCCATGAGCATCCAAAAGCCCGGAACGAACAGTCCGGGCTTTTTTTAGTTAAAGCAGAATCTCGAATATACTTCTAACTTGTTGTTTTATCTTACTCTTCTGCAAATTCATGGGCTGAAACACAAAAAGGCGGCGACCGGTCAGATCGCCGCCCCTGTCGCTAGAAACATGGACTGGAGGTCATCATAGTTCTACGACAATGCTTGTGCCGTTGGCGGCACTATCAGCCAGCCTGTCAGAACGAGCGCTGGAAACGGATCTTGCCCTGCCAGGCGTCCTTGCCGTCCATGCTGGTGTTCTTGTCCTGCCACTTGGTGTAGGAAACTTCAGGCGTAATGGTGAAGCCCGGAACCAGCTGGTAGGCGACGTTGGCGGTTGCGGCGAAGGTTTCGCTGTCGTCGTAAGCGGCCTGTACGTTGAAGGTCGCCTTGCTGGTTGCCTTGAACGCTGCACCACCCCAGACTGCCCAGTCACCGCCCCACGTGCCGTAGAACGAGTCGACGATACGCACGCGATAACCACCCGACGTGCCGTAATGATCGTCGTTGGACTTGTAGGCGCCCTGCAGCCAGACCGAGAACTGATCGGTGATGTTGACATCGCCGCGGACCTTTCCGGCCCATTCCTCATTGCGGGCGTCATAGGCTACGACACCTGCGATCTTGCCCCAGCTCTGCTCGTATTTGAGACCGCCAACCACATGCGGCATGTAGTCCTTGATGGTGACGTCCACGTTGGAGTCGGAATTGCCGCCTTCTTCGAGCGAGACGATGGCCGAGAAGCCGTTTCCGCCCTTGAAGGTGTAGCTGATGAGGTTGGTGCGATAACCGCCGGCGAGGATCACGTCGTCGCTGATGACGTTGCCGAGATAGCCGGTGAAGGTAACGAAAGCCGATTCATCCAGACCGACACGCAGGCCGCCAAGCTGGATATAGGCATAACGCAGCGAGGTGCTGGTGGAGCCGCCATTGTAGTTGTCGGCCTTGCCGTTTCCGTCGCCGTTCCAGTCATAGCGCAGTTCGCTATAGGTCTTGAGCGTGCCGAGTTCCGTTTCGGAGGCGGTGGAGAAACGCAGGCTGACGCGGGCCAGCTTGTTCCAGGTGTCGCGCTCCAGCTGTGCCGGGGTGCGAGCATAGTTGTTGTCGCCGCCGCTTGCATCATAGCGAACATAGCCATGAATGCGCAGACAGGTTTCCGTTCCCGGAATGTAGAAATAGCCAGCGCCGTATGCATCGCATACGCGGACATATTCGACTGCTTCGGGTTCAGGCGCCACGATTGCATCGGCTGCCTGCGCGCCGGAAATCGCTACGAGCGATGCAGCCGAACCAAGAAGAATTTTTCTGATAGTCATAAAATGCGTCTCCAGTGGAAGAGTTAGACGCCACCGCTATATTTATTCACCATAATTTGATCAATGTTTATTCGATGTAAGTTTTGTGAATTATTTATATGTGATATAAAAACTACTTCATATAATATTATATATACTTCATCTATTTGGAAATAGACAAAATAATTCTCTTCATCGTCGCAACATGCAACGAATCCACCATTCCAGCGATTTTGTTAGTCTGCCCCTTAATGCCCGTCCGATCCGCTCAACAAGCGGTCGCCCTCGCCTAACCGGCGACGGTGAAGGTTTTATAACAGCATGAAGAAATATACGTCGTAACGCCGATAATGGGCCGTTGTTGCGCCCTCCGCGAAAACCGCGACTCGTCAATTCAACTGTCAAAAATGTTGATTCGTCATTGCGGACCTGACGAAGTGATTTTCCTCGGTCATTCTCCCCTCCGATAAAGAAAACAAACGGAACAGGGATAATGCAATGGTCTTATTCTCTATTGTCATAGGCGTTCTGACGTCTGCGGTGGTGATTGCAGCGTGCATTATGCTTTGGAGATATGAACGTTCCTGAGACCGATGAAATTTGACGCGCTGCCGCCGCCTTTCGACAGAAAACTCACGTAAGCCCGACAGAAAATTCACACGATCTTCACAAACGCAGGCCCATGCTCCGGAAAACTGAGCAAGAATTGGTGCTGTCGTGTTTTCTGATACCGTGAACAATTATTGGCGTGACACCTTTCGTGGGGAAGGCGTCGTGTTTGAAGACAAACACTTTTCGATCGCCACCACGCCGGCGCTCGAGATCGAAGCCGATGGCGCCATTCTTGAGATGGCGGATAGAACGCTGGTCGTTCTGCGCGAAGCGCTGGCCAGGCAGTTGCTTTCGGACACCCCGGCAAGCGCACCGGAATTTCACCGCCGCCTTGATAGGGCTGGCATAAAATGCCACGGCGCCGACCACCTGTTCTATTTTCCCGAGGCGGAACTGAAAAACATCGCCGAAATGGATGTTTCTCCCGATATACGTCTGCTTACGGAAGAAGACGCCGCGCTCTTCAACGCATTCTGCGATAAGGCTACCGAGGATGATCTCGACGCCGCGTCTGTGGAACTTGATCACTGGCTTGTCGCTGGTGCATTCGATAACGGCGAACTTGTCAGCGCTGCAAGCATGTATCCATGGGACGACACGAAACTCGCGGATACGGGCGTGCTGACCTTGCCTCATGCAAGAGGCAAAGGATATGCATCCAGATTGTTCCGCGGGATTAGCCATTTTGCGATCGAGCGGGGCTTTGAACCGCAGTATCGATGCCAACTCGACAATTTGCCGTCCGTTGCGCTCGCCAAAACCTGCGGCCTCGTCGAGTTCGGCAAATGGGATGTCATCCTGTCGCGATAGACCATCGGCGCCCGTTTCCGATAAACTCGCAATCGATCAAGCCGGATTTTCCGGCTTCTTTCGTGCGCGCTCACGGCAGCTGCGGCGAGCCGGATCATTCGGCGTGGGAGTAAGGAAATGGTGGGCGTGACAGGGATTGAACCTGTGACCCCTCCCGTGTGAAGGGAGTGCTCTCCCGCTGAGCTACACGCCCGATGAGCAGTGCTCAATCAAGGTGGTGCGGATATACTGGCCTGCGCCTGCATAAGTCAAGCGTCTGGTGTGCCACTTCCCAAAGAGATTTTACTTCTCCCGTCCGTGCCAATCGACAAACAAAAACGGCAACCATTCAGCAATGGTTGCCGTGCTGTTTTGAATGGCAAAGGGTTTCAGAGCGCTGCCAGACGCGAACCCGCCGTCTTGTCGAATGCCTTCTGCAAGCCGGAATCACGGTCATAGACATCGCCATAATAGCGAATCTGGCCGCTCGCATCCGGCCATGACGTGAAGTAGGAGATATAGACAGGAACCGGCTCCTTCACTTTGATGCCGCGTTCGTTCTTGCCGAAATACTTGTCCAGATCCTGCACGGTGGTTCCCATGACGGCAGCGGCCATGTCGCGCGGGCGTTCCAGACGGATGCAGCCGTGGCTGAGCGCCCGCATGTCGCGGCTGAAATAGGACTTGGCCGGAGTGTCGTGCATGTAGATGTCATGCGAATTGGGAAACAGAATCTTCAGTTCGCCCAGCGCATTGTCGAGGCTCGGCTTCTGACGAATGCCGACATGGGCCTTGCCTGCGGCAACCTCACTCCAGTTGACGGCGCTGGCCGAAACCTTCTTGCCGTCCGCATAAACCTCATAGCCGTTGCGGTCGAGATAGCTCGTGTCCCGCATGACCTTCGGCAGCATCTCGTTCAGGATGATCGAGCGCGGCACGCCCCATGACGGGTTGAAAACGACCGTCTGCACCTTGTTGTAGAAGAAATAGGTCTGGTGGCTCGGAGAGCCGATGACCACATTCATGGCCAGCTTTTCTTTTCCATCCTCGAAATATTCCGCACGGTAAGCCGGCTGATTGACCATCACGTAGCGCGTGCCGAAATCATGCGGCAGCCAGCGCAGGCGTTCCATGGAATAAAGGATACGGTCGCGCTTGACGGAGGACTGCTCGCCCTGAAGGGCAGAAAGCGTATTGCGGCCAATGACGCCATCCGGCGTGCTGCCGGAAAGCTTCTGGTAGTCCTTGATGGCCGCAACCAGTTCCGGATCGTAAACGTCGCCGTTTGCATGTGCGTCCAGCACCTGCCTGTGCTCTGCCAGATAGCTGGCGGGCGCATGTCTCGAAATGAGGGCGACCACCTTGCCGAGCTGCGGGTTGGCATCGCCCGGCTTGATGACGCCACTGAGCGAGATGCGGATCGGTTCGGCAGAGGGCGGCTCGGTATTCGCCAGTTCGCGCTTCAAAGCTGCATATTGCTCGTTGTCCGGCTGGAAGCCATGCAGATAGGCAGCCGGATCGCTTTCCGACGCCAGTTTTTCGAGAACGGCTTTCGGATCGACGCGATTGCGCGGCAGGTCGTGGAAACCGCTGAGGCGGTCGGCGATCACCCGGCCCTCGCCTGCATCGATGGCATAGCGCAGAGCGCGTGCCGACATGCGGATTTCAAACTCCGCAAGTTTCTGCTGGCGCTCGGCTTGGGCGGCAGCGTCGAAAGTATCAGCCGGAATCGTGACCGCATATTCGTCGGGATTGAGCCCGTCTTCATCGGCACGGGCAAAGAAAGCAGCGACGTCCTTGGCGCGGTCCAGCACCTTCTCATCCGCCGACCACATGAAGCTGCGCTTGTTGGAATAATAATCGACGATAGCCTGCGCTATCTCCTTCTCCGCCTTGACGTTGACGGACTTCAGATAGTCCACCGCTGCATCGAATGCACGCTGCCCCGGGGTTTCCTCATGCATCTTCGGGCGGATCGGCGACATGCCCGATGTCAACGGATCGACCATAGCAGGTTCAGTGGCCGCCGTGACGCCCATGTCGAGCGCGCTGAAATCGACATTGACCAGAGTATCGGGCTTGTAATCGTAAATCTGCGGGCCCTTCACCGTCACGCGCTGGGCTGGCGAAACGCTGCGCGCGGCCGTGTTCGGCGTAGACGGGCGCGGGGCCGCGACTGCTTTTGGCGTCGCAGCTTTTGGAAGCTCCGGCTGGGGCGCAATCTGTGGCGCCTGCTGCTGGCGGCGCTGCTGAAAAAGCTCCAATAACGAATTCGCGGCTTCAGCCTGCGCCGTGGGGAGAAACACCGAAGCTGCCAGAGCCAGCGCCGCTGCGCGACGGATAGTTAGTCCGCGCCCAGCGCTGCTCTTCTCATCTGTCTGCGAGTGTCTGGGAAACTGCATTTCAAACCGCCCAAATTGATGCGTTCGCTGAACAAGCGAATCCGTCCGAATCTCGCACGTAGAATTTACCAATCTCGTATAGAAACTTTTAACGCTAATGCTTCGGGAAGCAATTTCGCGTCCCACACCTATCACAATTGATTGAGGCACCTTCTTGGGAGACCGACCCGGATTGCCCTGATGAACAAAGTGACGCAGTGGCATCCATCCCGCATCGCGCTAAAAGCCCCTCAGACTTTGGTTCCGGAGCTGTCTTCGGGGCTTCGATCAACCTATCGCGCGAGCCGGAACGGTGACCATTTCCGGCTGGCGCAGCTGGCAAGCAAGCGAGGTACCGCGATGGCAGAAGCAAGCGCCGCCGATCTTTTCCCTCTTGGCGAAGACGACACCCCTTACCGCAAGCTGACTTCGGATCATGTTTCTGTCGATACGTTCAAGGGACAGGAAATCCTGACGGTTGACCCGGAAGGACTTCGCCTGCTTTCGGAAGCGGCTTTTGCCGATATCAACCATCTGCTGCGCCCCGGCCATCTTCAGCAGCTTGCCAGGATTCTCGAAGACCCGGAAGCGACCGACAACGACCGGTTCGTTGCCTACGACCTCCTGAAAAACGCCAACATCGCCGCTGGCGGCGTGCTGCCCATGTGTCAGGACACCGGCACGGCCATCATCATGGGCAAGAAGGGCCGCCGCGTCTGGACCGAAGGCGGCGATGCCGATGCGCTGGGCGCAGGCGTTCTCGACGCCTACAACAAGAAGAACCTGCGTTATTCGCAGCTGGCACCCCTGTCGATGTTCGAGGAAAAGAACACCAAGAACAACCTGCCCGCGCAGATCGATATCTATGAAGAAGGCGAAGACGCCTACAAGTTCCTTTTCGTTGCCAAGGGCGGCGGTTCGGCGAACAAGACGTTTCTCTATCAGGGAACGCCATCGCTCCTCACCCACGACCGCATGATCGATTTCCTCAAGGACAAGATCCTGAGCCTCGGCACTGCCGCCTGCCCGCCTTACCATCTGGCGATCGTCATCGGCGGCACTTCCGCCGAGATGAACCTGAAGACGGTCAAGCTTGCCTCGACGCGCTATCTGGACAGCCTGCCGACCAAGGGTTCGGAAACCGGGCACGCCTTCCGTGATCTCGAAATGGAAGCTGAAATCCACAAGCTCACGCAGTCGCTCGGTGTCGGCGCGCAGTTCGGCGGCAAATATTTCTGCCATGACGTGCGCGTCATTCGCCTGCCTCGCCACGGCGCTTCGCTGCCGATCGGCATTGGCGTTTCCTGCTCTGCGGATCGTCAGGCCAAGGGCAAGATCACCAAAGACGGCATCTTTCTGGAAAAGCTGGAAACCAATCCCGCCAAGTACATGCCGGACATTGACGAGGAAAAACTGTCGTCGCATGTGGTCAAGATCGACCTCAATCAGCCGATGCAGGACATTCTCAAGGAATTGTCGAAGCACCCGGTCAAGACGCGTCTGTCGCTCTCCGGACCGATCATCGTGGCGCGCGATTTGGCGCATGCCAAGATTCGCGAGCGGCTGGAAAACGGCGAAGCCATGCCGGATTATTTCAAGAACCACCCGATCTATTATGCAGGCCCGGCCAAGACGCCTGCCGGGTATGCGTCCGGCTCGTTCGGCCCGACCACGGCTGGCCGCATGGATTCCTATGTAGACCAGTTCCAGTCCTTCGGCGGTTCGATGGTGATGCTCGCCAAAGGCAACCGTTCGCGCCAGGTGCGCGAAGCCTGCGGCCAGCACGGCGGCTTCTATCTGGGCTCCATCGGTGGGCCGGCTGCCCGTCTGGCGCAGGATTGCATCAAGAAGGTCGAGGTCGTCGAATATCCGGAACTCGGCATGGAAGCGATCTGGCGCATCGAAGTGGAAGATTTCCCGGCCTTCATCGTCATCGATGACAAGGGCAACGATTTCTTCAAGGAGCTCAATCTGGGCTAGGCAGTTCAAGCAAGAGACAGAAAACAAGGGCGGCGCGAGCCGCCCTTTTCGTTTCAGGCGTTGGCCCCACCGTCGACGGTGAGCGAGGCTCCCGACACGAACCGTCCTTCGGGGCTGGCAAGCCAGGCCACCAGACTTGCAATATCGTCGGGCGAACCGAAGCTGCCGGTAGCGATGCGTTCGCGCTGCTGCTCCGCATGGTCGCCTGCTGCCGGATTCATGTCGGTATCGGTCGATCCGGGGTGAACGACATTGACCGTGACGCCTTGGGGGCCGAGATCGCGCGCCAGACCTTTCGTCAGACCGATCAGCGCCGCCTTGCTTGCCGCATAAAGGCTGATGCCCGGCCAAGGCACGCTTTCGGCGAGATTTGAGCCGATGGTGATCACGCGTCCGCCATTACCGAGATGCGGAGCGGCTGCGGAAACGGCGGCAAAGACAGCGCGGAAGTTTACCGCCATTACATCATCGAAATCGGCAAGCGTGACCTGTTCCAGCGGGGCAGCATGCCAGATGCCAGCGCTGTTGACCAATATATCCAGACGGCCGAATTCCTTGACGGTATTTTCGATGGCCGCTGCAATCTCGCTGGCATCGCGATTGTCGGCCTTCAGCGCCAGCGCCTTGCCGCCATCGGCCAATATCCCGGAGACCACGGTATCGGCCTTTTCCTTACCATTCACATAAGTGATTACGACTGCCGCCCCATCTTTCGCGAGCCGCCGCGCAATTGCGGCTCCGATGCCACGGCTTCCGCCAGTGACGAAAGCAACCTTCCCGTTCAGAGCTTCTGCTGGCATGTCATTTCCTTTCTGTATCAATTGATACATAATTGCTGACAGGCTTGCGCTGAGCGGTCAAGCGATTTATTTATTGATCGATACAGAAAGGAGGGAGCATGGCAGACAAAGGACGCCCCCGCAGCTTCGACCGCGAGACAGCGCTGCGTGCTGCAATGCTCAAGTTCTGGGAAAAAGGTTTTGATGGCGCGTCGCTGGCCGACCTGACAGCCGCCATGGGCATCAATGCTCCCAGCCTTTATGCAGCTTTCGGCAGCAAGGAAGGGCTCTATCTTGAAGCCCTCACCCTTTATTCCGGTGAAGTCGGAGTGGAAATATGGTCGACGCTGGATAAGACGCCGGAGGTCCGCCGGGCATTCGAGCAGTTTCTCTACGCCACTATCGACGCTTACTGTCAGGAATCGGTGCCTCGCGGATGCATGATCGCGCTGGATGCGCTGCACCGTACACAGTCAAGCGACAAGGTCTGCACCGTGCTGCGTAACTGTCGCCAGGCCAATATCGAAATTTTGAAAAAGCGGCTCGAACGCGGCATTCGCGACGGCGACATAGCCATGTCGGTCAACTGCGAAGCGGTCGCAACCTTTTACGCAACGGTGCAGAACGGCATGTCCATTCTTGCGCGCGACGGTGGAACACGAGCAGACCTTACAGCAGCCGCGCGGGGCGCCATGGCGGCATGGGACAAACTTGTTCCCGGCGAAGCACGATCAGGCGACGAGCCTTAACCCCGGAGCATCATCAAGATAATCCGCCACGATGGACGCTACTTCCGCACTTGCGATGATGCGGCGATGGCCAAGGCCGTCGGCCCAGCGCACCGTGACATGGGAGCCAGCTTTGCCAACCATTTCCGCGCAAATGGCGGGAACTTCCTTGTCGTCATGCGCATGAACGACTAGCGTCCGTATCGTCATGCGGCGAAGGAGCACATCGGTATCGAAATCCGTGATCGGACGCGCCGCGATGTAGCGGACCTGCTCCTTCATGGCGTTGCGCGCATCGCGGCCAAGCCCGAGCACTTTGCCGAAACCGTCGAAAACGCCCGCCATCGAGTGCGGAGAGGCAATCGTCACCAGCTTTGCCGGGCGGTGTGACCGGTAGCAACCGACGGAACCCGCCGCCGCATTGATGATGACCGCGCCGCCGAACGAATGGCCGATCATCGCGTCGAACGGGCCGTACTGGCGCCACGCAACATCGACGGCGGCGATTGCCTGTATCATGTTGAGCGTATGGCCCGCTGATGCACCATGTCCCGGCAGGTCGAGGGAAACGACCCGTTCGCCGCGTGCGACAAGCTCGCGAATGATCGTCATCATGTCGGCGGTGCGCGATCCCCATCCGTGGACGACGAGCGAGGTCCGCCCCACCGGAACCTTCGGCTCGAACAGATAAGTCGCGATCAACCCGCGATCGATAATCAGATCGAGCCGCTTTGCCTGGCCGAGTTCCGTGTTCGCTTTTTGAAGGCGCGCCGCATAGGCCTTCGTCTTCGGCTTGCGGCTTGGCGTCCGACAGAAAATCCTGAATGCCGCGCGGCCCGCCCTCTCGGCATCAATGCGTCCGAGCACACCCAGGCCGAATCGCGTAACCTGCAAAGAGAACGATGTCATGACAGGGCCTCAATTATGTTCAATCCTGAACAAATAATTGTACAAGAATGAACAAAATGCAAGACGAGACTCAAAAACTGCCGTGGGATAATCCCCGCTTCAAGAACTGGATTGCCGTCGTGCGCGCCGGCAAGGCGGTGGAACGCGCCCTCGCCCAAGGGCTATCGACCTTCGATCTGAAGATCGCCGACCTCGATGTACTGATGAATATTTATCGCCATCCCGGCGAATCCCAGCACGATCTTGCGCGCCGTATTCTTGTCGGGCGCTCAAACATCACCATGCTGCTGCCAAAGCTGGAAAAGCGTGGCTTGCTGGTGCGCGAAGGCGATCCTGCTGACAAGCGTGTGATGCGCCTGACGCTGACCGCCAAGGGCGAAAAGCTGCTGGGACACGCGCTGACGGTCTATACGGAACTGATCGACCGCGTCATGGCGCAGTCGACAGCCGCGCAATGCAACGCGATGGGCGACGTGATGCGCCGCATCTGCGAAATGCTGGAGAAGGAATAGGTCAGCGGTCCCGCTTGAGCCCCTTCCCGGCAAGCTCATCGAGATAGGTTTGCCACAGCGTCTCCTTCTCGGTGCCGAGCTTGTGGAGATAGGTCCACGAAAACAGGCCGGTGTCGTGCATGTCGTCGAAAGTTATTCGAACGGCGTAATTGCCGACCGGTTCGACCTTCATGATTTCGACATTGCGCTTGCCGCCAACCGTCACGCGCTGTTCCGGCGAATGGCCTTGCACTTCCGCCGAAGGTGACAGCACCCGCAGCAATTCGGCGGTCAGCTCGAATTTCTGGTCATCGTCGAATGCCACCGTCAGCAGCCTGCGGTCGTGCGAAACGCGCAATTCGGTCGGCCAGACTTCGCTCATAACCATTCTCCAGCTTGGATATTCGCCAGCTTTGATAGGCCCCGCGTTAAAATATCGCAATAGGCGCGATCATTATTGAAAGAGCTTCGTGCGCGCGAAACTGGACAATGAAGTCCGCAGGTCCTATCTCTAGGGAAACGATGCGGACATTCTTCCGCAACAAGCGGAAACAACGGCTTATGATGCACACAAACCAAGCCCAGCCACTTGTTTCCCCGACTGGACCCATGATCGATCCTTTCGGGCGCGCCGTTACCTATCTTCGCGTTTCGGTTACGGATCGCTGCGATTTCCGCTGCACCTATTGCATGGCGGAACATATGACGTTCCTGCCCAAAAAGGATTTGCTGACGCTCGAGGAACTGGACCGGCTTTGCACCGCCTTCATCGACAAGGGAGTGCGGAAACTGCGCTTGACCGGCGGCGAGCCCTTGGTGCGCAAGAACATCATGCACCTGATCCGGCAGCTTTCGCGCCATTTGAAATCAGGTGCGCTGGATGAGCTGACCCTCACCACGAACGGATCGCAGCTTTCACGCTTTGCCGACGAACTGGCGGAGTGCGGGATACGCCGTATCAATGTCTCGCTGGATACGCTCGACCCTGAAAAATTCCATCAGATCACTCGTTGGGGCGATCTGCCCCGCGTTCTTGAGGGGATTGAGGCTGCACAGCGTGCGGGTATCCGCGTCAAGATCAATGCGGTCGCACTGAAGGATTTCAACGAACATGAAATTCCTGAACTGATCCGCTGGGCGCATGGCCGCGGCATGGACATGACCCTCATCGAAACCATGCCAATGGGTGAGATCGAGTTCGACCGCACCGACCAGTATCTGCCGCTGTCGCAGGTAAGGGAGGACCTGTCGCGGCAGTTCACGCTATCGGACATCCCGTACCGCACGGGCGGGCCTGCCCGCTACGTGACGATTGCCGAGACAGGCGGGCGGCTTGGTTTCATCACGCCGATGACCCATAATTTCTGCGAAAGCTGCAATCGTGTCCGGCTGACCTGCACGGGGATGCTCTATATGTGCCTCGGCCAGAACGACGATGCGGATCTGCGCAAGGCGCTGCGGGAAAGCGAAAGCGACCTGCTGCTCAGCCAGGCGATTGACGAAGCCATTTCGCGCAAGCCGAAAGGGCACGATTTCATCATCGACCGCGATCATAATCGCCCGGCGGTTGCACGCCACATGAGCCTTACCGGCGGTTGAGCCGCCTATACTTGAAAAGCACAAATCACCTGAAATAGTTGTCGCGAGATCGACTTTAAAACGGTATGCAATCCAAGGCTCAGGCCCAAAACGGATTCTGTATCGTGCCGCAATCAGCGAATTTTCGTGCAAGTATTTTCATGCTTCTCGCCATGGGGACCTTCACCATCGGCGATACGATCACAAAATATCTCCTGACCGAGATGAACAGCGGGCAGTATATGCTGGTACGCGGCATATTCGCGACGGCGCTGATCGGTTTGCTGGCTTGGCGCCACGGCGCGTTGCGCAATCTTTCGCTGGAGAGGATGACGATCCTGCGTGTTGTGGGCGAAGTCGTCGCCACGATCACCTATATTTACTCCCTCGGTCATCTTTCGCAGGCCTTCTGTTCCGCCGTCTTTCAGGCAACGCCGCTTGTCGTGACGCTCGGAGCGGCGCTCTTCCTGAAGGAAAAAGTGGGCTGGCGTCGCTGGTGCTGTATCCTTGTCGGATTGGTAGGCGTTCTCATCATCATCCGGCCTGGAACGGATGGCGCGGCGAGCCTGGCCGCTGTCGCCGTGCTTCTCGCCAGCGTGTGCTTTGCCGCCACACGAGATATTGCGACACGCCGCGTGCCGGCGCATGTGCCAACCCTCTTTCTGTCGACATTGACCGCAGGCGCGATAACATTGACGGGTGGCGCGCTGACAGTTCCCATGGGTGGATGGCAGCCACTCGGGATGACCGCTGTCGGCGCCATGGCCATTGCCGCCGTTCTGCTTCTCGTGGGGTATCACTTCATCATTCTGGCGATGCGCGAAGGCGAGGTTTCGTTCGTTTCACCGTTCCGCTATTCCAGCCTGCTCTGGGCGATCGGCCTCAGCACTTTGATCTTCGGTGAAGCGCCTGACATATATACGATCATCGGATCTATTCTGGTGGTCGGCAGCGGCGTCTACATGGTCTATCGCGAAAACGTATTGAAGAAGCGCGAACGCAACAAGAGCACGCTCGCGACGATCCCGACCGGCGTGGAACCGTCATGATTGCAGGGGCCATCATCGCCGGGGGGCTTTCCAGCCGCATGCAGGAAGGTGGCGTTGCGGGCGACAAGTTCCTTCAGCCACTCGACGGCGACCGCTCTATCATTGCCCATGTCATCACGCGCATCAGCCCGCAGGTCGAAACTCTCGTTGTCAATGCGAACAGCGATGATCCCCGTCTGGCCAAACTCGGCTTGCCGATCATAAGAGACCTGCCTTCAAAACATGGGGGACCACTTGTCGGCATCCTGTCGGCTTTGATCCATGCGCGGGGGTCTTCCCTTTTACTGACAACGGCAGCCGATACGCCGTTCCTGCCTCGCGATCTCGCAGACCGTCTTCTTTCGCGTCGAAATGAAAGCGGAGCGCGCATCGTTCTCGCCGGTTCCCTTGACCGGGTGCATCCCATTTTCGGCCTGTGGGAAACGGGGCTGGCGGATGAACTGTCCGCCTGGCTCTCCGAAACGAACAGGGCGAGCGTGCTTGCGTTCGCTGAGCATATAGGTTTTGAGACCGTCGATTTTCCGCTTGCCTTCGCTGGCGATAGTCCGGAAACATATGATCCGTTCTTCAACATCAATCGGCCCGACGATCTTGTCGCGGCCCGAAAACTGGCTGAGTCGATGGAATGAACCAGAAGCTTTTCGGCATTACCGGCTGGAAAAACTCCGGCAAGACAACAATGACCGAACGCCTGGTGACATGCCTTACCGCCCGCGGATACCGTATCGCCACGATCAAGCATGCCCATCACAATTTCGACATCGACCATGAAGGAACTGATTCCTGGCGGCATCGAAAGGCGGGAGCGGCGGAAGTCGCTATAGTCTCGTCGCAGCGCTACGCGATCATGCATGAGAACCTGGGCGAAGAAGAGCCTTCCCTGCGTGAGATTGCCGCCAAACTTGCACCCTGCGATCTTGTCCTGGTCGAAGGCTATAAGCGCGAAACACACAAGAAAATCGAGCTGCGTCGGCAGGGAAGCCATGACGGGCCCGCGCTTTCCCGCGACGATCCGACTATCGTCGCCATCGCCAGCGACCAGCCCCAACCCGACGAAGCAGTGCCCGTGTTCGACATCAATGATATCGAGAAAATAGCCGATTTTATCGAAGGCGAGATGGCGCTTTGAGCAACTCCCTAAATTTTATGGTCAAAATAGCGATTTCCATTATAACGAGACAAAAACATGCAGAAAATGCAGACGAATTCACTCTCAAGAGACACAATTTAATTACACGGACCATCTTGCCAATCGTCTAAAAATGGTGGGAATATCGCCGACAGACCTGATGGTGGAGATGGAAGCGCGAAAAAATATTGCGCATGATCGGCTCAACCATCTATTGGTAGGGACAGGGGGAATCCGCTGCCAAACGTGCAATCTAAATTTACACGGTCGTGAGTGCCCCTTAAGCGGCTGAACCAGAAGAAATAATCAGGGAACCAGCCAGAACAAACGAGAGGACTGAAAATGCGCGTATTGAAGCGTATCGCCACTGCAGCATCGGTCGCAGCACTGGCAATCACAATCGGCAGCATGGCTGCTGGCGTTGCCAATGCAGAAGAACCACTCAAGCTCAAGATCGGCACCGAAGGCGCCTATCCTCCCTTCAACTTCATCAATCCGGACGGCACCCTCTCGGGCTTCGACGTCGATATCGCCAAGGCGCTCTGCGAGGAGATGAAAGCCGAGTGCGAATTCGTTACCCAGGAATGGGACGGCGCTATTCCTGCGCTTCAGGCAGGCAAATTCGACGCCTTCATCGCATCCATGTCCATCACGGACGAGCGCAAGAAGCAGGTCGACTTCTCCAATAAGTATTACAACACGCCTCCCGGCATTGCGGCTCCCAAAGACACCGACATCAAGGGTGTGACCAAGGAAGACCTCGCAGGCAAGACCATCGGCGTGCAGGTTTCCACCACGCACTCCAACTATTCTGAAAAGACCTTCACCGACAGCACGATCAAGGCCTATCCGACAGCGGAAGAATATCGTCTCGATCTCGCCAATGGCCGTCTCGATGCCGTCAACGACGACAGCGTGACGCTGGCCCAGTGGCTGAAGTCCCCGGATGGGGCTTGCTGCAAGATGGTCGGTACGTTCCCGCCAGTCATCGAAATCCATGGTCCGGGCGCTGGCGTCGCCTTCAAGAAGGGCCGCCCCGAACTGGTTGAAAAGTTCAACGCAGCCATCAAGGCCATCCGCGCGAACGGCAAATACAAGGAAGTCAACGACAAGTACTTCGACTTCGATGCTTATGGCGCTGAAAACTAATCCAAATTGATAGACATGCGCCGGTTTGCGTTTTGGCAAACCGGCGCAAAACATTTGTACGGGCATGCCGCACAAGCCTCGCCGGGTTGATGCCCGCAAGGCGATAAAAAACACAGGCAGTTGCCTTCAGGAAAAAGAATAGGCGCATGGAACATTACGCCACTTTGTTGAGTTTCGGCCCGGACGGTTGGGGGGCAAGCATTGCCTGGGGCCTTCTGGTTACCGTCTCGCTGGCCCTCGCAACACTTCCCGTCGGTCTCGCACTTGGATTTCTGGTTGCCGTCGGCAAACAATCCAGCGAACCCTCGATACGGCTGGCAGCAAACATCTACACGACGATCTTTCGTGGTTTGCCTGAGCTTCTGACCCTCTTTCTCGTCTATTTCGGCGCTTCGCTGGGGCTGCAGCGGCTCTTGAGCCTGTTTGGCGTCGAAGCCAATGTCGAAATCAATGCGTTCGGCGCGGGTATGGTCGCGCTGGGCTTCGTCTTCTCATCCTATTCGAGCGAAGTCTTCCTCTCGGCATTCCGCGCCATCCCGCGCGGCCAATATGAAGGCGGTTATGCCGTCGGCCTGTCGCACTGGCAGACCATGCGCAAGGTCATCCTGCCGCAGCTGATCCGCATCGCCCTGCCCGGTCTGGCCAATCTGTGGCTGGTGCTTCTCAAGGATACATCGCTGGTTTCCGTCATCACCCTGTCGGATATCCTGCGGCAAACCTCCATCGCGGCGCGCGTGACCAAGGAACCGTTTCTGTTCTTCGGCATAGCCTGCCTGCTCTATCTGGTTCTCGCAATCATCTCGTCCTACTTCATCGACCGCATTGCCCGCTGGGCCGATGCAGGCGCCAACCGTTCGCGAGGTGCATGATATGAGCCAGACGGTTTCCAACACGACGGTCCCGGTGATGGCTCCGCCGCCAGTGGTAAAGCAATGGACGCGGATGCGCGTCGCAGGCCACGTCATCGTCGCTCTATGGTTCCTTCTCTTCGCCGGCCTTGCGATCTATCTCTACAACGCATGGCGCGTCGATCTGTTTGAAACCTACGGGCCGCGCTACTGGTCCGGTCTTCTGATCACGCTCAAGCTGGTCGCTGTCTCCATCATCATAGGCGCCCTGCTCTCGCTGCCGATCACGGCTGCGCGCATGTCCAACAATCGATGGCTTCGCGGACTTGCCTTCGGCTATGTCTATTTCTTCCGGGGCACCCCACTGCTCGCGCAGACATTCCTTATCTATTACGGTTTTGGCACCTTCCGTCCGTTTCTCGAAAGCATCGGGCTTTGGGTGTTTTTCCGCGATGCATGGAATTGCGCGATTCTGGCGTTTTCGCTCAATACGGCGGCTTATCAGGCTGAAATCCTGCGCGGCGCCATTCAGAGCGTGGCCCTCGGCCAATGGGAAGGCGCCGCGGCTCTTGGCATTTCAAAGCGTGTGACCTTCTGGAAGGTCATTCTTCCGCAGGCGCTTATCGTGGCGCTGCGCCCTTACGGCAACGAAATCATCCTGATGATCAAGGGATCGGCCATTGTCGCCATCATCACCGTGCTCGACCTTATGGGCGAAACGCGGCGCGCCTATTCGCGGACCTTCGATTTCCAGACCTATCTCTGGGCAGCGGTCATTTATCTGGTGATCGTCGAGTGTCTGCGGCACGTTTGGGATTTTCTCGAACGACGGCTGACACGTCATCTTGTTCGCTAGAGATCACTAAATAGGCATAAGCCAAAATATCGTCCCCGGAAGTCTTGCGACTTTCGGGGACGATCTGTTTAGAATGCATTTTTCGAAAGTAATGCAACAGGCTGAGTCATGCTGAAAATCTGGGGTCGTATCAATTCCACAAATGTGAAGAAGGCGCTCTGGATAGCGCGGGAACTTAATCTCGACTATGAACAGATCGATGTGGGCGGCCAGTTTGGTGGCCTGAAAGACTCCACTTATCTTGCGCGCAATCCGAACGGGCTGATTCCGCTACTGGAAGACGGCGAGACTGTGTTGTGGGAATCCAATACCATCACGCGTTATCTTGCGGCAGTCTATGACAAGGGAACGTTCTGGATCGAGGACCCGGCCAGGCGCGCGCAGGCTGAAAAGTGGATGGATTGGGCCTCCACCTCCCTCGCCTCCAATTTCAGCGATGTCATCAAGCATCTGATCCGGTTGCCGGAAGCGGAACGCGATCCGGCCGTTTTGGAACGCGGTCTTCAGGGGCTGGCTCATTCGATGCAGATTGCCAATGACGGCCTCAGGGATGCCGCCTGGTTTTCGGGCGACAATTTCGGCATCGGCGACATTCCCATCGGTTGCTATGCCTATGCATGGTTCGAATTCCCAATTGAGCGCCCCTCTCTCCCACGGCTCGAAGACTGGTATGACCGTTTGAAACAGCGTCCGGCCTATCAGGCAGCCGTTATGACGCCTCTCACCTGATTGCTTACATCTATCCAGAGGAATGAACGAATGACGACCCCCGCTAAAGTCGCCTTTCTGGGTTTGGGCGTCATGGGCTATCCCATGGCCGGACATCTCAAGAACAAGGGCGGTCACGACGTCACGGTTTATAACCGCACGACGGCCAAGGCCGAAAAATGGGCAAGGGAATTCGGCGGCAGCTTTGCTGCCACGCCCGCCGAAGCCGTTCGCGATGCGGATTTTGTTTTCGCCTGTGTCGGCAATGACGATGATCTTCGCTCCGTCACTACCGGCCCGGATGGCGCATTCTCGACCATGAGGAAGGATGCGATCTTCATCGACAATACCACGGCCTCCGCGGAGGTTGCCCGCGAACTGGACGCCGAAGCGCAAAAGCGCGGCTTTCACTTCATCGATGCGCCTGTCTCCGGCGGGCAGGCAGGTGCCGAAAACGGTGTACTGACGGTCATGGTTGGAGCGCCGGAAGCTGTTTTTGAGCGCGCCAGGCCCGTAATAGATGCTTATGCGCGCATGGTCGGCCTCATGGGTCCGGTCGGCTCGGGCCAGCTTGCAAAGATGGTCAACCAGATCTGTATTGCCGGTCTCGTTCAAGGGCTGGCGGAAGGCATCCATTTCGGCAAGAAGGCTGGTCTCGATATCGAAAAGCTGATCTCGGTAATATCCAAGGGGGCAGCGGGCTCCTGGCAGATGGAGAACCGTTCCGGCACCATGAACCAAGGCAAATACGATTTCGGCTTTGCGGTCGACTGGATGCGCAAGGATCTTGGCATCTGCCTAGAGGAAGCGGACCGCAATGGCGCGCTTTTGCCGGTTACGGCTCTCGTGGACCAGTTTTACAAGGAAGTGCAGAAGATCGGAGGCAACCGCTGGGATACGTCATCGCTGCTTGCACGGCTTGAACGGTCCTGAGCCCAAGCGGTTTCCAACAAAAAGCCCGGCAACGCCGGGCTTTTTTCGTGTCTTATATGTCGAGCTTAGAACTTGACCTTCGCAGTGAGTGACAGGGCACCAACGAAATCATTTCCGAATTCGCCCTTGGAGCCTGTGGCATTGCGCGTACCAGCAATAACGGTATCGTCCAGTTCACCCGAGGAAAGCCAGCCAGCAGCACCAGCCAGACGAACCTCAAACTGATCGTTTGGCTTGTAGTTCGTGCCGAGACCGAAGAGCCAGATGTCTGTCTGTGAAGTCAGGCCCGTGCTGGTGCCACGATCCCAGGTAACGGTCGCAGCAGCCGACCATTGGTCGTTGAACTTGTGACCGACGCCACCGCTAACCGTCCAACCATCCTGATAGTAAAGGTTCAGGCTAGTGATTTTGGTTCCCTGACGAACGACCCTGCTATCCGCGGAATTAAAGTCCACAGAAGTAATGCTCGACCAGTCGGTCCACTTGACCGAACCGAAAGCAAGCCAGTCTGGAGCGATACCGGTCTGGAACCTGAATTCCACCGACTGAGGTGTAGAAACGTCGCTTTCAACGTTGATCGGTATGCCGCGACCTGTCAACCGATCGAGCGCCAGATTGTCGATGGTGCCTTCGAGGTTATATTTGACTTTCGACTGATAAACGAGCGTTGCGCGCATCGCATATTCAGGGATTTCGTAAGCGGCACCAAGACGCCAACCCACCGACTGGTCTTCAACATCCAGAGACGCTACGCGGAACGAGCCGCCAAAGGCTGAACCCGGAGGTATCATTCGGGTCTGTTCGCCCTTGAGCTCCTGATAGCTCACGCCACCCAGAATACGAAAATAGCTCTTCTCTCCAGCTGCAAACCGATAGGAGCAGTTTACACCATAATCGTTGGAGGAGATTTTCTGTTCAATCGCGGTGAACATTCGCACGGTATCGACGCCGACATCCGTCTCGATACCCCAAGGTTGGCGATATTGGGCCGCACAAGCGAGGTCATTGGTAAGGTCGAATTTCGCCGAAACTTTTGGAACCCAATAGCTCTTCGCTTCATCGACTTCCGTCTCGTAGGGGCGACGGGTAATCGGATTGATACCGCCTGTCGAGGCGCCGACCAAAGAGCCGCCAATATTCTTCAACTTGCGCTGAGGAGCTACAAAGGTGCCGGTCGCCTCAACGGCATTGCCTTGTTCAAAAAGAATATCGAAATCCTGCGAGCCGCGCTCGAAGCCGCCCGCATTGGCAGCGACCGCGCTTCCGAGGAAAGCTGCGACCATCCCTGCCATTTTCACGCGCTGTACACTCATAAATGTCCTCCCACACAGCAACGGTATTAACGTTGACGAAAACGTAAATCAGGAAGGATTCAGCCCGCAAGATGCATTAATTTGGATTAGCGTTTTGGAACTTTCGAAGCATATGCAGAAAATGGCTAAAACACCGATCATATCGTCGTTTCATTAGTAAAATTATACCAAGCACATGGCAAAACATGTCTGAATCGGCCAATTTTCGGCCGCTTTTTCGCCTTGTTGCGAAAGCGCAACATTGCTCAAAAACAATCGAAACGCCAGTTCGATCACTCCCTCCGCCGCTTGAAACGCGCCGAAATACGACTACCGGGCAACAAAACACCCGACAGCGGAAGCTGCCGGGTGTTTGATTCGACCGGAATCTGTTTTCTTATGTCAGGTCAATTCAGCCTGCATCACGGATGCGTGACTCGGCCGTTGCCACACGCTGCGCGGCTTCCTTCAGTTCCCCAAGCCGCTCACGCTCCGCTTCAACGACTTCTTCACGCGCATTCGCAACGAATTTCTCGTTGGAGAGCTTTTTCTCGATGCGGTCCATTTCGGCGGCAATCTTGCCAGCTTCCTTGGCAAGGCGTGCGGCTTCCGCCTTCAGGTCGATCAGATTGCCAAGCGGGATGCAGATTGTCGCCTCACCCAGCAGCATCTGTGCCGAACCTTTTGGAGCCTGTGCCTCGAACGAAACACTCTCGACACGCGCAAGACGCTTGATCGCAGCATCGTGACGGGCAAAGCGGTCAATACTTGCCGCATTCGCATCCAGAACGACAACAGGAGCAATCGCCCCAGCAGGCACGTTCATTTCCGCGCGAACCGAACGAATCCCGGTGACGAGATCAACCAGCCAGTTGATGTCAGCCGCTGCTTCCTCATCCTCGAACGACAGTTCCGGCCAGGCTGCAAGCGCCAGCACCGTATCGCGCTTCTGCCCCTCGCCTGCGGTCAGGGTCCAGAGTTCCTCCGTCATGAAAGGCATGAACGGGTGCAGAAGCTTGTAGATCTGATCGAGGCAATAGGCTGCAGTAGCCTGGGCTTCAGCCTTCGCAGCTTCATCGTCGCCCATGAAGATTGGCTTCAGCAGTTCCAGATACCAATCGCAGAACTGGTTCCAGACAAAACGATAGGCGGCGCCCGCCGCTTCATTGAAGCGATAGTTGTCGATGCCCTCGGTCACGGCGCGCGTGGCCTTGGTCAGCTCCGTCAGTATCCAGCGATTGACGGCAAGGCTGGCGTTTTCCGGCTTGAAGCCGGCGTCGAGCTTCACGCCATTCATCTGCGCAAAGCGCGTCGCATTCCAGAGCTTGGTGCCGAAATTGCGATAGCCTGCAATACGAGCCGGATCGAGCTTAACGTCACGCCCCTGAGCGGCCATGATCGCAAGGGTGAACCGCAGCGCGTCGGCGCCGTATTCGTCCATCAACTCCAGCGGATCGATGACATTGCCCTTCGACTTCGACATCTTCGCGCCATGCTTGTCGCGAACCAGAGCGTGCAGATAAACCGTATGGAACGGGATTTCCTCCATGAAATGGAGACCCATCATCATCATGCGGGCAACCCAGAAGAACAGGATATCGAACCCGGTCACCAGAACGCTGGTTGGATAATAGGTTGCGAGTTCCGGCGTCTTGTCCGGCCAGCCGAGTGTGGAGAACGGCCACAGCGCAGACGAAAACCATGTGTCGAGAACGTCGGTATCACGCTCGAGCGCAACATCTTCGCCATAGTGGGCGCGCGCAGAGGCCTTTGCCTCTTCTTCGCTCTTTTCGACAAAGCATTTGCCGTCCGGGCCATACCAGGCCGGAATCTGGTGTCCCCACCAAAGCTGGCGCGAGACGCACCACGGCTGGATGTTTTCCATCCAGTCGAAATAGGTCTTTTCCCAGTTCTTAGGAACGATCTGCGTGGTGCCGTCGCGAACAGCCGCCATTGCAGGCTTGGCAAGTTCGGCAGCGTTCACATACCACTGGTCGGTCAGGTAGGGTTCGATCGGCACGCCACCGCGGTCACCGTGCGGAACGGCGTGCGTGTGGTCCTCGATCTTTTCCAGATAGCCGCGCTCGTCCATCAATTCGACGATGCGCTTGCGAACCGCAAAGCGATCCTGCCCATCCAGCTCGTTGATGAGCGCCTTCAGTTCGGGCGTCAGTTCAAGGCCTTCCAGGAAGTCATTGTTGCCCTTGAGCGTCACTGCGGCCTCGGGCGTCAGGATATTGATGGCGCGCAGATCGTTGCGCTTGCCGACCTCAAAATCGTTGAAGTCATGCGCTGGCGTAATCTTGACCGCGCCAGAACCGGCTTCCGGATCGGCATAATCGTCGGCAACGATCGGAATGTGGCGACCGACGAGCGGGAGTACCACGTCGTTTCCGACCAGAGCATGATAGCGCCCGTCCTTCGGGTTGACCGCGACACCGGTATCGCCCAGCATGGTTTCCGGCCGCGTCGTCGCCACGACGATGTAAGTGTGCGGGTTTTCCGGGTCGAACGGGACATTCTCAAGCGGATAACGGAAATGCCACAGATGGCCTTTCGTCTCGCGAGACTCGACCTCAATGTCGGAAATCGCCGTCAGCAGCTTCGGGTCCCAGTTGACCAGGCGCTTGTCGCGATAGATGAGGCCCTGCTTATAGAGCGAGACGAAAACTTCCAGAACCGCGCGCGAAAGCCCTTCGTCCATGGTGAAGCGCTCGCGCGACCAGTCACACGAGGCACCAAGACGGCGCAGCTGGTTGGAAATCATGCCGCCAGATTCAGCCTTCCACTGCCAGATGCGTTCGATGAACTTCTCGCGGCCCATGGCATGACGGTTTGGTTCCTGCCGTTCAGCCAACTGGCGCTCGACAACCATCTGGGTTGCAATGCCTGCGTGGTCCATGCCGGGCTGCCACAGCACATTCTTGCCGCGCATGCGCTCGAAGCGGACCATGATGTCCTGGATCGTGTTGTTGAGCGCGTGGCCCATATGCAGCGATCCGGTGACGTTCGGCGGCGGAATAACCACTGCAAACGGATCGGCTCCCGGCTTCGCGCCTGCACCCGCCTTGAATGCATCCGCTTCTTCCCAGCGTTCAGCAATTTTCGGCTCTATCGCCGCGGCGTCATAGGTCTTCTCAAGCATGGAATTATCCGGTCTTTATGCGCGATGAATGAATTGAAGGCTCAATAGCAACTAACAGCTGACAAATCACTTTAAAAGTGACAGCGCCGCCGTCGGTCATTCTAAAAGTGAAAACCCGCCTGCTGCACAGACGGGTAAGATTTCAACGGATCGGGCCAGTACGCTTATCGCTCGCCGCGTACCACGCGCTCGATCTCTTCCCGCACAAGCCGCTCGACGAGCGTCGGCAAATTGTTGTCGAGCCAGTCCTGCAGCATCGGGCGCAGCAGTTCCGAAGCAATATCATCGAACGAGCGGCGCGGTTCAGCCCTGACCGCATGATTCAAATCCTGAAACGCAGCAGCTACCTGACGTTCCGCGATCTGCGACAACATATGGGCAGAAGGCTGCGGCTTTGCAACGGCTTCTGTAAGCGGGGCGGCAGCCTTGGGCTGGACAGGAACTTCCTGCTCGATTTCCGCATCGGGTTCCGGTTCCAGCAAGGTATCGACCGCCTTTGCAATCTCCGCTTCAACCGAAAGGTCCATTTCTTCCAGCGAAATATCCGTTGCGGCGGGCTGTTGCGGATGTGCCAGAGCCTCGGGGTTGGAATGATCGTCATTCTCGGCGTTGAGAACAACTTCATCCTCATCCTCGGCCTCGATTGCCGGTTCGGGCGCTGGCGGCACCGGCTCGCTGATCGGGCCGCGCAATGTCGGTTCGTCCTGGAACACATTGCGCATCATTGCGGGCCTCTCCGGCTGCGCAACGGGTTGCTCGGTGACCGGACGACGGAACTCGGCAACCTCTCCGCGAACCTGAGATGCCATCGGCGCGGGCTGGCGGGTGACATCGCTGTCTTCAATGATCCTGCGGATGGACGCGAGAATCTCTTCCATCGACGGTTCACGTGCTGCGCTGGATGTCTGTGCCATGGCTAATCCGCTTTCCTGTATTGCGACATTGTCTGCAAAAGACAGAGAATCAATGGATTAAGGGTAGCGGACGATCCCCCGTTTGAGAATCCCCACGCAGGACACGTGCTCTCAAACTCACAGCTTTATGGATTTGTTAAGAATTGGCGATGCCGCGAGAATCCCGAATCGACGGCAAAATAAAAGGCACCCGAAGGTGCCTTTCAATTCTCATTCCACACAAATGATCAACGGCCGTCCGGCGTGCGCAGGCCGAACCACTTGTCCTTGACGGCGTTGTAGTGCTCTTCCGGCTTGTATTCGGCAACCTGCAGCCCCATCTGGCTGGCGGTCATGCGACCGGTCGCGTTCAGAAGCGCATAGCTGGCAACAATGACGTTACGCTCGGATTCGACCAGAGCGATCTGCGCCGTGATGAGATCGTTTTGCGCATTCAACACGTCGAGCGTGGTGCGCTGCCCCACCTTGCGTTCCTCGATGACGCCATCGAGAGCAAGCTGTGCGGCAGAAATACCGTCCCGATTTGCCTTGACCGACGCACGGGCAGCTTCAAGCTGTGACCAAGCCGAACCTATCGCTTGCCGAACCTGATCGCGAACCACGTCGACTTCGATACGCGCCTGACCAAGCTGCTCCTTGGACTGGCGGACCTGTGCCGAAGTGCGGCCACCGGTATAGATCGGAATGCTCACACCAACACCGATGGAAGCCGAATTACCGTCGGTCTGCGAACCGCCCTCACCGGCATAAGTATCGAGGCGGCTGGCGCTTGCTGTAAGCCCGACGGAAGGAAGCAGAGCGCCTTCCTTGGCCTTTACGTTATATCCGGCAGCATTGACGGCGTACTGCGTCGCGAGGATGCCCGGATGGCCAGCAATCGCGATGGAGAATGCCTGATCCGGCGAGGCTGGCAGATTTTTGGCTGCCGCAGCCGTTGCAAGCTTGTCCGGCTGAACGCCGATCACCTGCACGTAGGTTGCTTCTGCCGACTTGACATCCGCACGTGCAGAATTGAGCGCAGCAACCGCATTCGAGCGGCTGGCGTCTGCCTGGGCAACGTCGGTGCGCGTACCCTCACCCACGTCGAGGCGAGCGCGGGCTGCACGAACCTGTTCGTTCAGGGCTGCAAGGTTGCGTTCACGCAGGGCCGCGATCTGGCGAGCGCGATAGACATCCATATAAGCGGTCACCGCCTCATAGAGTCTGTTCTGCTCTTCATTGCGGAGGTTCTCGCGCTGGGCAAAGACCTGTGTCTCGGCGGCGGCGACATTGTTCTTGGTTTGAAATCCATCGAACAGCATCTGGTTCAGCTCAATGCCGAATGTGCCTGTCGTACGATATCCCCGGCTTGAAGGGGTCTTGCCGCGCCCTACGTTATAAGAACCCGTAATCTGCGGGCGATAACCGGACTTGGCAATCGCCACGCCTTCATCCGTAACGCGGACGCCTGCGCGGGAGTAGTTCAGGTTAGCATTGTTCTTGTAAGCCTTGACGAGAGCGCCGGTCAACGTCTCCGAGAACGCCGCCTGCCCCGTTAAAATGGTGCCAGACAACAATGCTGCGGCCGCTACCAGTCCTTTGCACGTTTTGAACACCGGGTACCTCATTATAAGAACAAACGAATCCAACTATCGAACCGATTGGTTCGGGCAAATCCTAATAACCTCTAAATTCGGTTATTTCCATTGCCCCCGCCAGAGCTTGCACAAACAAATTCCACAGCGTTGCAGAATTGTATCATCCGCTAAAATTAAAACTCGAACTGCGGAATCCGTTCAAAGCCCGGTAGCGGACGAACCGCAGTGTTGAACACACCGCGTCCTGATGCAACACCATTTTCTTTAACGTAAATCCGCGCAACTCCGGCATTCCCGCGCCCTTCAACGGCAACGAGACGTCCGCCGTCCCTCAACTGGGCGAGAAGTGCGTCCGGGATGAAGTCGACGGCGCCCTCAATGACGATCACGTCATAAGGTGCTTCCGAAGGATAGCCTGCCTGCAGTTCGCCTGAAACGATCACAACATTGTCATAGCCCAATTCTGCGAGACGGGCAGTGGCGGCAGCAGACAATACGGAATCACTTTCGAGGCCGATGACCGAACCGGCCAGCTTGGAAAGGATGGCGGAGGAATATCCGGTGCCGCAGCCGACATCGAGAACGACGTCCGTGTTCTTGATGCTTGCGAGCTGCACCAGCTTGGCGAAAGGCGAAGGCTCCATCAGATAGCGAGGCTGCTTGCCTTCGCTTTCGAGAAGCTGGTCTTCGTCAATATAGGCAAGGACCTGACGGGCCGCCGGAACGAACGCCTCACGCGGGACGGTCAGGAAAGCATCGATCACTGCCAGATCGGTTACATCCGTCGTGCGGATCTGGTTGTCGACCATCTTTGTGCGAAGATCCTGGAAATCGGCTGCCATAGCCCTAAACCCTTCCTTATCGCGAAGTGCGATGTTTCATGCCATTGGAGCGCCCTGCATCCTGCCGGAGCACCATAAACGAGATTTGCCGTTGATGTGGCAAAAATCGCGGGTCCAGTCAATGAAACACAGCATTAGCGGCATTTATGCTCACTGTTACCCGACCAGAGCGCCGGGAGTTCACCGGGCGCGCCCGAGTTCACTCCATATGAGTGCTACGGCGCGTCGGAACATGAAAATGCCGGAAAGCCCTCCGCTTCCCGGCATCTGTTCTCGACGCACAGCCTAGCCGGAACTGCATCATGCTTCCGGGGATGGCTCTATCTTCTGCAGCGCATTGAAACAAGCGCAGCCGAAATCACATTATTGAGCGTTTGCCGCTGGAAACCCGGCTGCAGCCAGGGCGGAGAGCACTCTATCCTGGGGAACGTTTCCGCCGAACTCGACTTCCTTCTTTTCGAGGTCGATTTCGATGGGCGCCGTTGCATCAAGTCCGCGCAAGGCGGCTGTAACGCTATCGGCGCAACCGCCACATTTCATCTTGGGAATGGAAAACTTCATCAAATCAGTCACTCCTTCTAGGGATGGCCATAAGATGGAGCTTCCCATCGTGGCAAGGTCAAGGGCCTTTTTGCCATTTCGATTCAAGGCGCTTCGCAGGTCTCCGGCACGCTTTTTTCCAGTTCAAGCGGGGACTTGGTGAGCGAGCCAGTCATGATCTGCATCGGCTTGAAGGGCGGGTCCTCCTGCATGGCAGGATTTGTAAGGTGAATCGTATAGCAGCCTGTAAAGACTTCCTTCTTGCCATCCGCCGTTTCCGCTTCGATGGCCACGGGCTGGCTCCAGTAAATCTGCCCCGCCCCCGGGTCGGGATCGGTCTTCCGCAACGCTACCTTCACGCTCTTGGTGTTTTCATAACCTTTCAGGAAGGTCTTGAAGTCCGGCTCCCGTCCCTCTTCGGAATAATAGCCATAGGCCCGCGCATATTCCTTGCGGTTGATCGCATTGTAATAGGATTCGATGAGCGCCTGTGGAGTGGAACGATCGTCGCGATAATCCGGAACCGTCACGCCTCCGGCGGCATCCTGCGTCTGTTCGGAGGGCTTGGTTTCCTGAACCGGCTCGGGAGCATTATCGTGCTTTTCCTGGACGTTTCTCGGCGTTTCTTCAGGCGCGCCCTTCGGCGGGTTCTGCGCCAGGGCGCCTCCGGCTGCAAAGCCTGCTGACCCTGCACCCAGAAGGCCGATCACGGCAGCCAGCATGAGAGGTTTCATCCGGTCATTCGACATACGCTTCTCCTCTTCCGAGCAATATTTTGCAGAGCGTTTCGGGACGCTCCCGATTTGGTGTATTGCAGTAATGATGTTACAACACTAACTATAGTGAAAACGTGGCAATCGCAGAGGAAACTCAGCCTGTTGCGACAAGACTGGACGATTCTCCGTCCATAAGCCAGTACGATACCGGAAGAGAGAAAATGGGCCGTTTCGCAGTCATGACGCTAACCGACAAAGCAGCTGATCGCGTCCGCGAGATCATCGCATCGCGGGACGGCGCCCTGGGTATCCGGGTAGGCGTGAAAAAGGGCGGCTGCGCCGGGATGGAATATACCATCGATCTCCTCACCGAAGCCAAGGCTGGCGACGATGTCATCGAGAAGGATGGCGCGAGAGTTTACATCGCGCCGGAGGCCGTTCTTTTCCTGCTCGGCACCCAGATGGACTTCGAGGTAACGACCCTTCGCACGGGTTTTGTCTTCAACAATCCGAACCAGACCTCGGCTTGCGGATGCGGTGAGTCTGTTGAAATCAAAGCCGCCTCTCCGGAAAGCCTGCGCCAGATGCAGGGCGCAGCCTGACGCCAGACAAAGGTCCGCCTGCCGATGGATGACGAAGTTCTCCGCGATCTGTTGCAGGACTTTGGTCCCGTCACCATCCGCCGCATGTTCGGCGGCAAGGGCATCTATCATCAGGGCATGATTTTTGCGCTCGTCGTTCGCGACGAGCTGCTCTTCAAGGCTGACGAAGCAACCATTCCTCAATTTATTGACGCTGGCGCGACCCAATGGACCTACGAAGGACGCAAAGGCGGCGAACCTGTTGCCATGCCCTACTGGAGCGTGCCAAGTGAAGCTTTCGATGATCCGGAAGTGATGACGCGCTGGGCCCGCCTCGCCTATGACGCGGCCTTGCGAAGCGAAAAAACCAAGCCCAAAAAGAAATCGGCTGCAAAGCGCTCGCTTGCAGCCGATTGAACATTCTCAGTTTTCTTCCGTCAGATTCCGGTCGGAATCAGCATGAAGGCCGGGATATCGTTGCCGAAGCCAACAGGCGACGGGCCGTCATCGTCACGATCACGACGGCGCTTCTGTTCGTGCTGCGGCTTGCCGCGGCGCTCGTCATTGGAAGCGCGGATCGCATCGCGGCGGTCACTGGTTTCAATGACCGGCTGGGGCTGCTCGGCAGGATCAACGATTTCCGCAGGCTTGGCCTTCGCCTTGTCCTTCGGCTTTTCCTTGCCCTTGGCGTCCTTGCCTTTGCCGCGCGCATTCTTGCCCTTGCGCTGATCGTCCGCCTCGTCGGAGGCCGGCAGGGTGGACAGATCACCGTCCAGCCATTCGATCTTTTCACCGATCATGTCTTCGATAGCAGTCAGATATTTCGTATCCGAAGGCGTCACGATGGTGAAGGCCTTGCCGGAACGGCCCGCGCGACCGGTACGGCCGATGCGGTGAACATAGTCTTCCGAATGGATCGGAATATCAAAATTGAAAACGTGGCTCACATCAGGAATATCGAGACCACGGGCGGCCACGTCGGACGCGACCAGCAACTGCAGTTTGCCGTCCTTGAAATTGGACAGCATGGTCATGCGCGCGCGCTGATCCATGTCCCCATGCAGGGCTCCGGCGTTGAATTCATGCCGCGTCAGCGAGCGGAACAACTCTGATACGTCCTTCTTGCGGTTGCAGAAGATAATTGCGTTCTTGAGCGTATCGCCTTCGGCGCGGATGAGATCGCGCAGCACCGCACGCTTGTCCCAATCCTTCTTGGTGGATTTCACCAGGCGCTGGGTGACGGTCTTGGCCGTCGATGAGGCCTTTGCGACCTCGACGCGCGTGGGAGAATGCAGGAACTGTTCGGTCAGCTTGGTGATTTCCGGCGGCATGGTGGCCGAGAAGAAAAGCGTTTGACGCGTGAACGGGATGAGCTTGCAGATACGCTCGATGTCTGGAATGAAGCCCATGTCGAGCATGCGGTCGGCTTCATCGATGACGAGAATTTCGACACCGGTCAGGAGCAGCTTGCCGCGCTCGAAATGGTCGAGCAGGCGGCCAGGTGTCGCGATAAGGACGTCCGCGCCGCGCTCCAGCTTGCGTTCCTGGTCATCGAACGAAACGCCGCCGATCAGAAGAGCCACATTCAGTCGCTGATTGATGCCGTATTTGGCGAAGTTTTCCTCGACCTGCGCGGCGAGTTCACGGGTCGGCTCCAGAATGAGCGTGCGAGGCATGCGCGCCCGCGCCCGGCCCTTTTCCAGAAGCGTCAGCATGGGAAGCACGAAAGAGGCCGTCTTTCCGGTTCCCGTCTGCGCTATGCCCAGAACATCCTTGCGTTCAAGGGCTGGAGGAATGGCTCCGGCCTGGATGGGCGTGGGCGCAGTATATCCTGCCGCTTCAACAGCGGCGAGCACTTTCGGGGAAAGACCGAGTTCGGCAAATGTCGTCAATGGAGGCGCAGCTCTCTGGTTTGGAAATGGTTTCCACCCATCCTGTCATTGCAGCCGCGTCATCGGGCGCAGGAACCAAGGCAGAATAAGGCGTCTGCAACGCAATATGCGTTTTCTTGCAGCATCGCCTACGTCTACAGCGTGCAAAAGTCAACTAAAATACCATCGAAAGATATCAAATTGCTTCAATCATGCTGCAACAATCGAAATCAACGTCGAACATGAACAAATTTATTCAAATTATCAAAAGCTAAAAAGCAACCGGCACTGCTCAGGTCGCGCGCCCTTTTCCTGCCAGAACTAATGCCTGAACTGTTCCGTCAGGATGCGTTCATCCCATGAATGATTGCGATCAAAAAGAATGGCGACTTGGCTGTTCGGCGCTTCCCGCACCGTGACGGAGCGAACCGATTTGACTTCATTATTGTCCGCGACTGCGTTGACGGGACGCTTTTCGGTTTCCAGCAGATCCATACGAACGGTCACATGCTTGGGCAGCAGCGCCCCGCCCCACCGACGCGGGCGAAACGGGCTTACCGGGGTCAACGCCAGAAGCGGCGCCTCAAGCGGCAGGATCGGGCCTTGCGCCGAGAGATTGTAGGCGGTGGAGCCCGCTGGCGTCGCAACCATTACACCATCGCAAACAAGTTCATCGAGCCGCACCTTGCCGTCGATCGTTATCCTGATCTTGGCGGCCTGATAGGACTGGCGGAACAGGGAAACTTCGTTGATCGCCAATGCTTCGAACGATTGTCCGGATTCCGTTTCTGCGATCATGACGAGCGGGCGAATGGTTTCCATCTGAGCGGCCAGAATCCGGGCTGGCAGGTCGTCCACGCTAAACTCGTTCATGAGAAAGCCAACCGACCCGCGATTCATGCCATAGATCGGCGTGCCGCTGCTCATGAAGTCGCGCAAGGCTTGCAACATGGTTCCATCACCGCCAAGCGCGACAATGATGTCGGCGTCTTCCGCCGCCACATGGCCGTAGCGAGCCACCAAATCCTTTTGTGCGAGCAGTGATTCTTCGGTTCCTGATGACAGAAAATGCAGCGCGAGCGATTTATCTTCCATGTTTACAGTCCCGAATCCGGCCCAACTCTGACAAGTTTGCCACTGTTTTCCCAACCCGCTATTGGCTATCACATGAAAAACCCGGTTGCCATGACCTGCTTGCGACGAATTTTCGTTTTACAGTCGCTGCATTTGTGCTAATCGGGCGCAAGTGCCCTTATAGCTCAGTTGGTAGAGCACCTGATTTGTAATCAGGGGGTCGGGAGTTCGAGTCTCTCTGGGGGCACCAACAAATCCTCTTATTTGGAGGATTGTGCTTTTGTTACAATGACATAAGCTGGCGACAACACCTCCCACCTAGATCCTCACTGTTATCATTACAGCGCGCCGCAAGGCGAGGTGTTCATTGTGGAACATCCTCCACATCTGGCCACATTTTTGATTTCTGGATTCGAGTGCGCCTCCGCTTCGAGCCGAATTTCTGCCAGTTACACAATATCTCCGTGCAGGATCTCTGCGCGATTTCGCTTACTTAATTCTGCCCAACTTTAACCATAGTAATACTGAATATTTCTTTATTATATTTCTATACCCTAAAATATTTAGATATGTCTATAATAGAGATTTATAAATGGAAAAAGTTAGTATTATTATTGCGACTATTACGCGCAATAGACCAAGAATGCTTGCAAATCTTTATTTGTCTTTATGCGATATGGACTTTCCGGATTCTTTGAAAATCGAATTTCTTGTTGTCGAGAATAATACGGTCAGCACCTTGGATGGCTGGCTTGCCGAGATGAGGCCGAAAATTTACCCATACCCGGTGCTTTATTTGCTCGAAACAAGCATCGGCATTTCGTCTGCACGTAATCGCGCCCTTGAATTTGCTGAACAGGCGGGAGCGGATTTTCTTGTTTTTGTAGACGATGACGAGACCGTCGCAACCGACTGGCTGAAGCAACTGCTGGCCGAGCAGCAGCGCATGAATCTCGATATCCTTGGCTCCCCGGTACGGCCAAGGCCGTTCAATCCGCAACTGAATATCTGGCAAAACCTGATCTGGTCCGGCGTTGAGAAAAACAGCGTCAAAGCTGAACTGCGTGCGCGTCAGAAGTGGCAGGAAAACAAGGCCGACGCCATCAAGGTTGCAACCGGCAGCTGGATGGGAAGGCTCGACTTCTTTCGAAGAACGGGGTTACGGTTTGATTCGCAATTGGGTCTGACGGGCGGAGAAGACTGGAACCTGTGGCTTAAAGCCAAAAAACTTGGCGCCAGAACCGGCTGGGCGCCCGACGCGATTGTCTATGAAACCGTCCCCTGCTGCCGGATTAGCTTTTCTTACCATTTCCGCCGGAACCGGGATCATAATGCGAGTGAATTCGCGCTCCAATACAGAGTGAACCGCTGGCGGGCAATAAAGCAGTTTCCAGTCAGGTTTCTTAGCCGATTATGGAAACTGCTGAGTGCAACCTTTACCCTGCCCTTCAAGGGTGGACAGGGACTGGTTTCATTCGCTACGGCATTGGGAGGCGTTTCTGGGCTGCTTCAGGCATGCTGGGGCAAGCAATCCCTGCATTATTCGAAGACAACCGGCTTTTGAAAGCGTTCCTCCCGGGGCCGGCTCTCGACTTCGGGAGGAAGAGAGACTGATTTCAGTACCAGCCGACAGCCACCTGCGCCTCTTCGGACATACGGTCCGCGGTCCATGGCGGATCGAACGTCATGGTGACTTCCACCATTGAAACACCTTCGACCGCGCCGACGGCATTCTCGACCCAGCCGGGCATCTCGCCCGCCACAGGGCAGCCGGGAGCCGTCAGCGTCATCTCGATCTTCACGGTGCGATCATCTTCGATGTCGATCTTGTAGACGAGGCCCAGCTCGTAGATATCGGCTGGAATCTCCGGATCATAGACCGTTTTCAAGGCCGCAATGATGTCATCCGTCATGCGCAGGAGTTCTTCCTGCGGGATGGCGGAGGCAGAAAAGGCGGTTCGATCCTCAGTTTTCTGTTCCATGTCGGTCATCCGAAAAACTTCCTTGCCTTTTCCAAGGCTTCCGCCAATGCATCCACTTCAGCGCGGGTATTGTACAGGGCGAAGGATGCACGGCATGTAGATGTAACACCGAAGCGTTTCAAGAGCGGCTGCGCGCAATGCGTTCCTGCACGCACCGCTACCCCTGCCCGGTCGATCACCATCGACACGTCATGCGCATGAATTCCTTCAAGCGCAAACGAGATGATGGCTCCCTTGCCCGGCGCATTGCCAAAAATGCGCAAGCTGTTGATGCGTCCAAGCTGTTCGTGGGCGTAATCACGCAAGTCCTCCTCGTGAGCGAGGATCGCGTGACGGCCGATCTTTTCCATATATTCAAGTGCCGCGCCAAGACCGATAGCCTGAACAATCGGAGGCGTGCCTGCCTCGAAACGGTGCGGCGGATGATTATAGGTGACGTATTCTTCCGTCACCTCTTCGATCATTTCACCGCCGCCCTGGAAAGGACGCATCTTCTCGAGCATTTCCGACCGGCCATAGAGCACGCCGATGCCGGATGGGCCGTAAACCTTGTGGCCGGTAAAGACATACCAATCGCAGCCGAGATCCTGCACATCGACAGGAAGGTGCACAGCGCCCTGGCTGCCATCGACCAGAACAGGAATACCGCGCGCATGGGCGAGTTCCACGATCTTCTTTATCGGCGTCACCGTGCCAAGCGCATTCGACATATGCGTGATCGCGACCAGCCTGGTGCGTTCCGTCAGGCGCTTCTCGAACTCTTCGATGTGGAAGGTACCTTCGTCGTCCACCGGTGCGAACACGAGCTTCGCACCCTGTCTTTCGCGAATGAAATGCCACGGAACGATGTTGGAGTGATGCTCCATGATCGAAAGCAGGATTTCATCACCCTCACCGATATTCGGCATGCCATAGCCATAGGCGACCGTGTTGATCGCCTCGGTCGCGTTTTTCGTGAAGACGATTTCGTCAACCGAACCGGCGTTCAGGAAACGGCGCACCGTCTCACGCGATTTTTCATAGGCATCGGTTGCCGCATTCGACAAAAAATGCAGCCCGCGATGAACATTGGCATACTCGTTGGAATAAGCGTGAGCAACCGCGTCGATGACGCTCTGCGGCTTCTGCGCCGATGCGCCATTGTCGAGATAGACGAGCGGCTTGCCGTGCACTTCGCGCGAAAGGATCGGAAAATCCCGGCGGATCGCTTCGACGTCATAGCGCGCTAAAAGCGGATTCTTATGGTCCATGATCGTTCCTCTTGCCGTTTCGGCAGGAAAAGGCGGAGCGTATATTCACACGCTCCGCCTCAATCAATCAGGCATGGCTGGCGAGCCAGTTGGACAGCACTTCTTCCAGTGCCTCAACCAGCGTTTCGTCTTCCAGCTCTTCGATAATCTCGGCGATGAAAGCCTTGATCAGCAGGCCACGAGCCTCGTTTTCCGGAATGCCTCGGGCCATCAGGTAAAACAGATAGTCCTTCGACAATTCGGTAACCGTCGCACCATGGCCGCAGGCCACGTCATCGGCAAAGATTTCGAGTTCCGGCTTGGCATCGAACTCGCCTTCATCCGACAGCAGCAGCGTGTTGCAGGCCATGCGGGCGTCGGTCTTCTGGGCGATCTGCGCAACGCGGATCATCCCCTGGAAGACGCCGCGCGCGCGGTCCTTGACCACATTGCGGACGATCTCGGTCGAACGGGTGTTCTCCACCAGATGGCCAACCGTCATGGTCACGTCGGTATGGCTGTCATCGGCCAGCAGGTTGAGGCCGCGCAGTTCGAAGTCGGAATCTTCTCCGGCCACGTTGACGTGCACTTCCTGACGCACGAGCTTGCCGCCCGCATTGATGATGTAAAGCGTCAGGCGGGAACCCTTGCCCATGGTCGCATTGAACTGCGAGAGCTGCGTTGCCTGACCGAAATCTCGCAGGATAACCCAGAGAATTTCAGCGCCATCGCCAACGGTTACATGGTTGACAGAAGTGGAGAAGGCATCGCCCTCGCCGCCATTCTGGCGTTCCACGATCGTGGCCTTGACATTGGCACCAATGCGAACCGGGAAACGTGTGTGTCCCTGTCCGGCCTTCTGGATATTCTGGAGTTCCAGCGGGGCCTCCAGTTCGGTGCCATCGGCAATCGAAACCATCCAGCCATCGCTGACATAGGCAGCGTTGATCTGGCCAATCGTATCGTCGAAGCCCCGTGACCGGAGCTGGGTGACGAGCGAGCCGTCAGCCAGCGCTTCGCGAACCGGCGTCAGCGACACGCCTTGGGGTGCATTCGCAGCAAGAGCAACGCCGTTGCTCGCAGCGACGATCGACGAACCGGCGATGAGCGCGGGCAATGCCTGCGTTCCCGCGGAGGTATCGAAGGGCGCCACGCCTTTCAGAAGCGTACGGAAATCCGTGTAGTGCCAGCTTTCGATGCGACGGGACGGAATGCCGTTTTCCTTGAGCGATTCAAGGGCCGCATCACGTGCAACGACAACATCGCCATTGCCCGGCAGGTCGCCCATGCGGTCGGCAAAGCTGTCGATCAGCGCAGTTTCAGCTGGCGTTCGCGGCTTGGCAGCCGGGGCGGTCTGGATATTCATGATCCATCCCTCCTCAGGCAGCTTCGCCGATTACGTCGGCATAACCGTTTTCTTCAAGATGCAACGCAAGGCTCTTGTCACCGGACTTAATGACCTGGCCCTTGTACAGAACGTGCACGCTGTCCGGAACGATATGCTCGAGCAGACGCTGATAGTGCGTAATGACGACCACGGCGCGATCTGGCGAACGCAGCGCGTTCACGCCTTCCGAAACGATCTTCAGCGCATCTATGTCGAGACCGGAATCGGTTTCGTCGAGGACGCAAAGGCTTGGCTCCAGAAGCTGCATCTGCAGAATTTCAGCGCGCTTCTTTTCGCCGCCCGAGAAGCCAACGTTAAGCGGGCGCTTGAGCATGTTCATGTCGATGTTGAGGCCGCCAGCGGCGTCCTTCACGCGCTTGATGAATTCAGGAATCTTCAGTTCTGGCTCGCCACGCGCCTTGCGCTGGCTGTTCATCGCAACCTTCAGGAATTCCATCGTGGCGACGCCCGGAATTTCCATCGGGTACTGGAAAGCCAGGAAGATGCCCTTGGCGGCGCGTTCGGCCGGGTCGAGTTCGAGGATCGACTCGCCGTTATAGAGAATGTCGCCTTCCGTCACTTCATAGTCCTCGCGACCGGCCAGGATATAGGAAAGCGTGGACTTGCCCGAACCGTTCGGACCCATGATCGCAGCAACTTCACCCTTGTTCACGGTGAGGTTCAGGCCACGGATGATCTCTGTATCCGTGTCGGCGATCTTTGCATGGAGGTTCTTGATCTCAAGCATGAATGTAAACCTTGTTCTAATGCCAGGAAAAGGCTGGCCAGAAAATCTGATGCGAGATGGAATGGGCGCGTCGGTTAACCGACGCTGCCCTCAAGCGAAATGCCGATAAGCTTCTGGGCTTCGACGGCGAATTCCATCGGCAGTTCCTGAATGACTTCCTTCACGAAGCCATTGACAATGAGAGCGATTGCCTCCTCTTCCGGAATGCCGCGCTGCATCACATAGAACAGCTGGTCTTCCGAAATCTTGGAGGTGGTTGCCTCGTGTTCGAACTGCGCCGTGGCGTTTTTCGCCTCGATATACGGCACCGTATGCGCGCCGCAATCATTGCCGATCAGGAGCGAGTCGCACTGGGTAAAGTTACGGGCATTCTCAGCCTTGCGATGGGCCGAAACCTGTCCGCGATAGGTGTTGTTCGACTTGCCGGCCGAAATACCCTTGGAGATGATGCGGCTCGACGTGTTCTTGCCGAGGTGCAGCATCTTGGTGCCGGAGTCGATCTGCTGATGGCCGTTGGAAACGGCAATCGAATAGAACTCACCGCGCGAATTATCGCCACGCAGAATGCAGGACGGATATTTCCACGTAATTGCGGAACCGGTTTCTACCTGGGTCCACGAAATCTTGGAATTATCGCCACGGCAATCGCCACGCTTGGTAACGAAGTTATAGATGCCGCCCTTGCCATCCTTGTCGCCGGGGAACCAGTTCTGGACCGTCGAGTACTTGATTTCGGCGTTTTCGAGCGCAATCAGCTCAACGACAGCCGCGTGCAGCTGGTTTTCGTCACGCTGAGGTGCGGTGCAACCTTCGAGATAGGAAACATACGCGCCTTCATCGGCGATGATGAGCGTTCGTTCAAACTGACCGGTGTTCTTTTCGTTGATGCGAAAATAGGTCGAAAGCTCCATCGGGCAGCGAACGCCCTTCGGAACATAGACAAAAGAACCGTCCGTGAAGACAGCCGAATTCAGCGTCGCATAATAGTTGTCCGAAACAGGAACCACAGAAGCCAGATACTTCTGCACCAGTTCGGGATGCTCGCGGATCGCTTCGGAAATCGAGCAGAAAATCACGCCAGCTTTGGCGAGTTCTTCCTTGAAGGTCGTGACGACCGAAACGCTGTCGAACACGGCATCAACGGCCACACGGCCCGACGCATAGACATTATCGGACGGATTTCCGTCGATTTCGCTCGGCTCGCCCTGTTTGCGAACGCCAGCAAGAATTTCCTGCTCGCGCAGCGGAATACCAAGCTTTTCATAGGTCTTCAGCAGTTCCGGATCGACTTCATCCAGCGACTTCGGACCGGACTGGTTTTTCGGCGCCGCATAGTAATATGCGTCCTGGAAATCGATCTTCGGATAATCGACGCGAGCCCAGGTCGGCTCTTCCATGGTGAGCCAGCGTTCATAGGCCTTCAAACGCCATTCCAGCATCCATTCCGGCTCGTTTTTCTTGGCGGAAATGAAGCGGATAATATCTTCGTTAAGGCCCTTGGGGGCCTTCTCAGCTTCGATCGTCGTCTCGAAGCCATACTTGTACTGGTCCACGTCAAGGCCGCGGACCTGATCAATGGTCTCCTGCACTGCAGGCATCGGCGTTCTCCATCCTCGTCGGGGTCAAGGCCCGACAGTTGCAAACGTCAAGGCGATAATAGTCTTGATTACCGTCTCGATATAGTGTGCGTGGCCCTTCTTTAAAACCTCTCTAAACTGAATTTCAAGCGCCGGGTGTAAATTTGCCCGAAAAAATGCCGATTAAAACAATCAACTTATAAAAATCCCCCGTGAAACAGCGTTTTCAGGTAACATGCGTCCCCGGGCGGCACTTCAATTTCGGCTTGGCGTCAGGCTCTTTTCGCGCGGCGCTCGACAATTTTGCGGAACACTTCGAGAAATGCATCGACCTGATCGGGCGTTGCGGTCGGCTCCAGTGAAACGCGGATTGCCCCCAGACTGTCTCCGTATCCCATTGCCGACAGCACATGACTGGGACCGACTTTGCCAGACGAGCAGGCCGAACCCGCTGAAAGAGCGACCCCGCCAAGATCAAATGCGATCTGCACGGTTTCGGCCTTCTGTCCTTCGAGGGAAAAGAATGTGGTGTTCGGCAGTCTATCGACCGATTGGCCATAGATCACCGCGTCTGGAGCAATTGCGGTCAGCCCTGCTTCCAGCCTGTCCCGCATTGCCGGAGACCAGCCATCCCCGTCCAGCCGCGCTTTGGCGACATCAGCCGCAGCCCCAAAACCGGCGATCAGCGGCAGGGCTTCGGTTCCCGCTCTATGCCCCTTCTCCTGCCCCCCACCGCGAACAAGCGCGCGCGGCATCATGAGATCGGAAACGGCAATGATGGCGCCGACACCTTTCGGTCCGCCGATCTTGTGTGAGGAGATTATGAGATAATCACCGCAATTATCTGAAATGTCTAATTTAATGCGTCCAGCGGCCTGCACGGCATCGACGATGTAAATACCGCCAGCAGCTTTCACAATAGCGGCGATTTCCGCAACGGGCTGGATGATCCCCGTTTCATTATTGGCAGCCTGTATCGCCACGAGCGGCAGGCCGGCGCTTTTGTCGTGACGGCCGAGGGCAGCCTTCAGGGAATCAAGCTCCACTATGCCGTTTGCGTCGACCGGCAGCACCGTGACGTCCTGCGGGGCAAACTGGCCACCGGACAGCATGCATGGGTGCTCCGTCCCGCTCACATAGAGATGCGACAGGCGGACCGGCGACCGCCCCATCATGTAGTGCGGCGTCAGCAGCGTCGAAGCGGCTTCTGTTGCACCTGATGTAAAGAAAACATGGTCCGGCCTAGCATTGACGAGCGCGGCAACGCTGCGACGCGCTGCTTCAACGAGCGCGCGTGCGGCGCGGCCTTCGCGATGCACGGAGGATGGATTTCCGGTGACGCCGAGTGCGTTGACGACCGCATCCCGCGCCTCTTCAAGCAACGGAGCACTGGCATTATAGTCCAGATAGAGCCTCTTGCCGCTCCCGTTCACCGTACCTATCTCCTAAACAAAATTCTGGAAGCGCAATTTTCTTGAATTTTCAATCAAGAAAAGCCTATTAAGCCCCCATAGGAACTGAAACTCGCTTTCAGTCTGTCGAAATTTCAAACCGGTTCTAGAAGCGGCGTCCAACAACGTCAAGTTTCGCCGTCCAGATCCGGTCTTCCCGTTACGAGCGGAGTACACATGCCAGAAGTCATTTTCAACGGCCCTGCCGGACGCCTCGAAGGTCGCTATCAGCCTTCCAAAGAAAAGAATGCTCCAATCGCGCTCATCCTTCATCCGCACCCGCAGTTCGGCGGCACGATGAACAACAAGATCGTCTATGATCTTTTCTACATGTTCCAGCAGCGCGGCTTCACGACGTTGCGCTTCAACTTCCGCGGTATTGGACGCAGCCAGGGCGAATTCGACCACGGTGCGGGGGAGCTGTCGGATGCGGCAAGCGCTCTCGACTGGGTGCAGGCGCTTCACCCCGACTCCAAGACGTGCTGGGTCGCCGGTTACTCGTTCGGCGCGTGGATCGGCATGCAGCTTCTGATGCGCCGCCCGGAAATCGAAGGTTTCATTTCGGTCGCCCCGCAGCCGAATACCTATGATTTCTCCTTCCTGGCGCCCTGCCCGTCATCCGGCCTCATCATCCATGGCGATAACGACAAGGTCGCGCCGCCGAAGGACGTGCAGGCTCTGGTCGACAAGCTGAAGACCCAGAAGGGCATCACAATCACCCAGACCACGATTCCGGGAGCAAACCACTTCTTCACCGGTCAGGGCGATGAACTCATCGAGGATTGCGCCGAATATCTTGATCGCCGTTTGGCTGGCGAACTGGTGGAAGCGCGTCCGAAGCGCCTTCGCTAACAAACAATCCGGCAAGTCGTTTTCCAGATTTGCAGCGTCTCATCCGGCGGGTCTCCCGCCGGATTTTTCATGCGATGCTACCATCGCCGCCAAATGATTCGTCCTTTCACATCCATCTCACGAGCGTGACATGCCGGTTTATGCTATCCTCGCTATCGCCATCGTGTCCGAAGTCATCGGAACGCTCAGCCTCAAGGCGTCCGAAGGCTTTACCCGGCTCGGACCATCCATGATCGTCATCGTCGCTTATGGACTGGCCTTCTATTTTCTTTCCCTGACGCTGAAGAGTATTCCCGTCGGTATCGCCTATGCGGTATGGTCTGGAATAGGCGTGACGCTCGTTGCTTTGATCGGGTGGCTATTGTTCGGCCAGAAGCTCGACCTCGCCGCCGTGCTCGGCATGGGATTGATCATTGCCGGTGTCATTGTGCTCAATCTGTTTTCAAGCACCGCACAACACTGAGGCCAACGCCAGTTCCCCCAATAGATGAAGCCAAATTACCGGTTTGCAATCCGCCAATTCGGGAGTTTCCTTGTTATTGGCGGTTGATTGGTGCTAAAGGCGGACTTATCACATGGGTGTAAGCAGCCGCTTGCGACCAGTTTCAACTTCGCCTTATCAGTCAGGGAAAAGGAATGTCCGGTTTCAAATCCGATTTTCTTCGCACGCTTTCCGAGCGTGGCTTCATTCATCAGATTTCCGATGAAAGTGGCCTCGACGAATTGTTGGCCAAGGAAACCGTGACGGCCTATATCGGCTTCGACCCCACGGCTCCGAGCCTTCATGCAGGCGGACTGATCCAGATCATGATGCTGCACTGGCTCCAGCAGACCGGCCACAGGCCCGTCGCGCTTATGGGCGGCGGCACCGGCATGGTTGGCGACCCGTCCTTCAAGGACGAAGCCCGCAAGCTGATGACAGAGGACACTATTGCCGAGAACATCGCTGGCATCAAGCGTGTCTTCGCCAACTACCTTACCTTTGGTGATGGCCCGACCGACGCCCTGATGGTCAACAATGCCGACTGGCTGCGCAACATCAACTATCTGGAATTCCTGCGCGATGTGGGCCGTCATTTCTCGGTCAACCGCATGCTTTCGTTCGATTCGGTGAAGACGCGCCTCGATCGTGAGCAGTCACTGTCATTCCTCGAATTCAACTACATGATCCTTCAGGCCTATGATTTCGTGGAACTGAACAAGCGCCACGACATTCGCCTCCAGATGGGCGGTTCGGATCAGTGGGGCAATATCATCAACGGTATCGATCTCGGTCACCGTATGGGAACGCCACAGCTCTACGCCCTCACCTCGCCGCTGTTGACGACGGCATCCGGCCAGAAGATGGGCAAGTCGCTTGGCGGCGCCATCTGGCTGAACGCGGAAATGCTGAGCGCCTATGATTTCTGGCAATACTGGCGCAACACGGAAGATGCGGACGTGGAGCGGTTCCTGAAGCTCTATACGGCACTTCCGCTGGACGAGATCGCCAAGCTGGCCACTCTTGAAGGTGTTGAAATCAACGAGGCGAAGAAAATCCTCGCGACGGAAGTAACGGCCATGCTGCATGGACGTGACGCAGCCGAGGAAGCCGCGGAAACGGCGCGCAAGACCTTCGAGGATGGCGAACTGTCGGAAAACCTCCCGACGGTCGGCGTTCACAAGGCAACACTGAATAGTGGCATCGGTGTTCTGGCGTTGATGGTTCTCGCTGAACTGTGCACGACCAATGGCGAAGCCCGTCGCCATGTTGAAGGCGGCGCGGTGCGCATCAATGACGAGCCGGTCAGTGATCCCCGCATGATGGTCGACGCTGGTGCTCTGAACGATCAAGGCGTCATCAAGCTGTCGCTGGGCAAGAAGCGTCACGTGCTGATCCGTCCAGCATAAGCTGGACGATCATGGAATGAACAAAGCCGGGCCTTGCGCCCGGCTTTGTTATGAGAGGCATCGTTAAAGCGGGAAAGCTTGTCGGCGGATTACCGTTCGTTATATCCGAGCAATTGCTTGGTACGTGCTTCTATGACTTTCGCCCGGCAAGCCGGAAACGAAAGCACCTGTCCTTCACGTCCCCAATCGCCATTCGCGTAGAATTTGCAGGACGCTTCCTTGTAGCTGTTCCAAAGGCGCTGTTCGGCCAGCAAATCAGTCTTTGTCTGCCCATCGGCCTGACCGTAGGTCTTCTTCCATGCCGCGTTCAGCGCACTGTCGGCCCGCTTCACCCACGCGCCGCCACACTCCGCCCAAGCGGAGTTTGTTCCATCGGATTGCTGAATGCATTTGTCGTAGACAGAGTCCGCATTCGCATGCACCGCCGGCAGCAAGAAAGCCAGTGTCAGAAAGATTCGTTTCATCGTGTGCAACCTCGTTCAGATCGGCCGTTTTGCGTTAGAACTCGAATATGGAGCGGAATATGCCGGGAGCGATGACTGAAATCGGGTTGACGATCACCTGGGGCTGCTTGGCGCTGCCAGCAAGCTTGTAGGTAATCCCGATCAAGCCACGGTCGCGTCCGTTGCCGAGCAACGCACCTACGATAGGAAGTTCGCCGAACAGCCGGTTGACACCGTAAGCGGGCATGAATGTGCCGGTGATGGACATGTTGCCTTGCTGGTCATAGAGCGTTCCCTGGAAGGTCGTACCGACGGCGGGTCCTCGCACAACTCCCTTCGACAGGTTCAGGTAGCCATTGCCCTTTTCGATCAGCGAGAAACCGCGCTCCACGTCAACACGTGATACGTCGATATCGCGTTTTACGGCCTGATTGAGACTTGTGCCCCATCCGAGGGTGGGCTGGAAACGATCTTGGCCAGACGCGGTTCGTTGATAATGGCAAAGTTGCGTGCGTCGATCTGGCCGCGCAAAGGGCCGTTGCCCTGTGCTGCAAGCCCGACTGTGATCTTGCCGCCGCGCATCTTGTCATAGAAGTCGAAAAAGCGAAGAACCGCGCCAGCATCGTTCGACTGAAGCGAAATGGAGCGCGCATCGCCCTGATCGTTGTTCGTCGCCACGAATGACTCACCGGATGATGTAACAGCGTTGACCGACACGCCCGAAACCTTGCTGCCAGCACTTTCATAGGAAACATTGACGTTGCGTAGCGTTTCGCCGTTAAAGCCTCCGACCTCGTCGATCTGCGCGCTTACAACCACGCGTGGGTTGCTGGATTTGCTGCCGCTTCCGCTTTTTCCCCCAAGGTCCGAGACCTGTTTGATGAGGGCGCGCGCATCGAATTGCGAGCCGCGCACATTGACACGATAGCTGTTGCCGCTCTTCGTCGCCTTGACCGCCAGGCTATCGTTTCTGTTCAGGCGTATCTCGCTGAAATTCGCGGACTGGAAGTCGCCTTTCGCGATCGATAGATCGCCCTTTGCGCCGAAGGCATCCCCGGAAAAAACAAGATTATGGATGTCCATCTTGCTTTTGTCGTCAGGGCTCTGGACCAAATCGAAGGTGGCTTTCGCGGGTATGCCCGCACCTTTGCGCCATCCGAGCCAGGGAAGGTCAATCTGGGTCTTGCCGAGATCGGCCGAAACATGGCGCTTCCCGCCGTCCTCCATTCCGAGGTCAACCGACATTGGGCCGGAAAAGATGGAGTTCAGCCCCGGAAAGACCGCGTTGCGGGCCTTGTCGTCAATGTCCAGCCGGACCTTCTGCTCGCGTTTGACCGGACCGGACCGATCGACCGGCTCGACCAGATTGATCTTTGCAGAAACACCGTCGAGCATCGCATCGGCGGTGATATTGGCGGCTGACTGATCGACCTTGATGCTGCCCGTCGCATCGCTGACGGACGAGCCCGCTATCGGCTTCGAAATATTGAGACCTGTAAAGCCAATATCGGCATTCCAGCGAAGCGTGCCGGGCGGCGGATCCTTGGAGACGGCAAAGTTTACTTTGACGCGCGATTTCACATCGCCAGTCACATCTCCCGGCTGAAAAGGCACACTCTTCAGGACGTCGATTGGCTTGTTCCCGGCAATTTCCGCAATGGCCGCAGCTTCGCCGGAGACACCGAGATCCAGTTCTGCGATAACCGGGCGTTGCGGTCCCCACGGAATGATGAGCGTACCGTCCGACACATCAACCTTGCGGTTGTTCGGCGTATAGGCCACGCCTTTCAAAAGCTTGATCGTCGTATAGGCCCCACGGACCGATATTTCACCCTCGGCGTCCCGCACGGGGGGCAGTTCTCCCACCACATCGAAGCGTGTGTCGACGACCTTGAAATCCGCCTTGATTTCATCGCCCGTCAGCGGCGGCGGCAAGCCCGGCCCGTTGAAACGGCCGCCCGCGAGCGAAATATCGATGCGGCTGTCCTTGAGCGTCCCGCCGAAAAGGTTTTTCAACACCCATTCTCGGGCGCCGTCCGCAACATCGATAGGCCAGAGATGCTTGGCGTCGGCCACAGGCATCTTGGGAATGCGCAGCAAGAAGATCATTTCCGGCGAACCGGCCCCGAATGCCATGCTTCCCTGACCAAAGAGCTGACCGTTCTCCGTCTGCACATCGAGATTTGCAAACTGGATGCGTTGCTGATCGGCCATGTAGCGCCCCGCTATCCGTGTTGCGAAGGATAACGGCGGATCGGTCGATTCCGACGGCATGCTCGTCGCCGAAGTGGTGAGCACCTCAAAGCGATACGTAGGCCCGCCCGTATTGCTTTCGGTTTCCGGCTCGGGTCCAAAAGCACCGTTGAACTGTGCCTGCAAACCGCCAAGCTGCAGGCGGGATGACTTGATCTCGATTTTACGGCTTCCGACCGCATGCTCAAGATTAAGGCGAACACCCCCGCGCACGTCCTCGACCTTGCCAAGTTGCATATCCAGATCATCAATGGCGAGTTCAGTCGCGAGACGTTCGGGCTTGTCGCCATCTGCAGCTGACCCCATCAGGGACAAGCGGGCCGATGCCTCAAGTTCGAAATGGGCCGGATTGACACGGTTGCCGTTTATGAGGGGAGCAACTTCCGGCGGGGAGCCTAGCGCAATGGGAATGTCGCGGATGTTCAGCTCAAAGCCCGCCAGGCTGTTATCGCCTGCATGCTGGTCAATCTTGCCATCCAGCGCAATTTTCTTGCCCTTCCAGATGACGCTGCCGGTGATGCCGATCTTCCCGCCTTCTTCGATCAGGCGGGCCTCCTCGATGTCCAGAACCTGCTGCTCATCGCCAACCTTGAAAGCGACGGTACTGTTGAAAATGCCGATGACATGCGTGTCCTGCGCGCGCAAAAGCTCCAGGCTGCGGCGCATGGCAGCAAAAAGCTCGCCTGAAACCGCGTCGAAATCGAGAATGCCGTTTTGATCGTAAGGCAGCGACTTCCAGAAACCCGGCCCCTCCGTTTCCGGCATTTCAAAGGACACACCATCCACTTCAAGCTGGGCGACGCGCACCTTGCCGGTCAAAAGCGGCAGCGGCGCCAATCCGAGACGCACCGATTTGATTCCGCTGATTTCCACGCCCTGCTTTGGATCGGCGATCGACACATCCCGGGCCTCGAGTGCAACATGGCTGTCCTGATCCAGCGACAGCGCCGCGCTACCTATGGAGGCCGATGCGCCTTCTCCAAGAATATGCGTCAGGCTTTTCTGCGCTTCGTCACGCAAAAGATTGCTGTCAACGCCGCTGCGAAGGATGACGAAACCGGCGCCTGTGATGAGAACCAGAAGAATGCAGACCGATAAAACTGCATGGGAACAGCGCGACAGAAAAGAGCGGCTCGAACGTGCCGGGCCGGGCAAAAAGCCTCCCTCGACATCAGCGGCGAGACGCTCGATTCTTTTCATCTCCCGCTTGCTGAAGCGGATCTTCTGCGGTTTCTCTGTCAACAACCCAGCCAGAAAAAGAGTGCCATGCCAAACGATCCCTCAGAATTTACTTTATTAAGTGATCGTAATCACCTGTTTTATAAGCAGTTTGTTACTTGTGCGACATGCATGAACTGGTAGCCTTGCGCATATCAACTACCGTCACGATGACGCCGTGAATGGTTGCACAAGCCTTGCCCGAATGCGATAGCTCAGACTGTAACAGGTGGTTTCCATCCTAATCCATAAAAGAAAGGCACAGATATGGCTCATCCCCAAGTTGGCGATCCGGCACCCGATTTCACTCTGCCTTCGGATAATGGCGAAATCTCCCTGTCGTCCCTTAGGGGCAAGCCGGTGGTCATCTACTTTTATCCAAAAGACGACACTTCCGGCTGCACCAAGGAAGCGATTGCCTTCTCCCAACTGAAGCCGGAATTCGACAAGATAGGGGTTCGCGTCATCGGCCTTTCTCCCGACAGCGCGACGAAACACGCGAAATTTCGCAAGAAGCACGACCTGACCGTCGATCTTGCTGCGGATGAAGACCGGGTAGCACTTGAAGTCTATGGCGTATGGGTGGAAAAAAGCATGTATGGCCGCAAATATATGGGCGTTGAACGCACAACGTTCCTGATCGATGCGCAAGGAAAAATCGCTCAGGTCTGGAACAAGGTGAAAGTAGACGGTCATGCCGATGCGGTTCTCGAGGCTGCACGCGCGCTTTGAACGATGACAAACAAGCCATCTTACGAACAGACGCTGCGCGGCAATGCCATCCGCGCCATATCCGCCAGCGATCTTGACGAAAAGGTCAGGCTGACACGAGAAACTGCCGCCCGTTGGTTTGGCCGCACACTGTCGGTTCGCAGTCCGCTCGATCCGCCCTTGCCCGAGCGTCCCGGACGGCCTGAAAAGCCGGAACTCGTACCTCCGCGGATGTTGAAGAAGCGATCGCTCAACACGGAACACGGGCGCATTGCCTTGATGCACGCCCTCGCCCATATCGAGCTGAACGCCATCGATCTTGCGCTGGACATTGTTGCCCGTTTCGCCGCCAAACCGATACCACGCAGTTTCTTCGACGGCTGGATGAAAGTCGCCGATGATGAAGCCCGGCATTTCACACTGCTGCGTGATCGCCTCAAGTCGTTGGGTGCGGATTACGGCGACATGCCCGCCCATGATGGGCTCTGGCAATCCGCCCACCAGACCCGCAACGATCTCGAAGCCCGCCTCGCTGTTGTACCGCTTATTCTCGAGGCTCGTGGGCTCGATGTGACGCCATCCTTGCTGGAGAAGATGATCGAGACTGGCGATCATGAGACCGCTGCAATTCTGGACGTCATCTACAATGACGAGAAAACGCATGTCGCCGTCGGCGCCAAATGGTTTCGTTTTTTCTGTGCCCGGAACAGAATCGACCCGGTCGCGAGATTTCAGGAGCTGGTGCGTGCAAATTTCCGCGGCGACCTGAAGCCGCCCTTCAACGAACTGGCTCGTGCCGAAGCGGGCTTGACCCCGTCCTTCTATCGTTCGCTGTCCCCGGTATCCATCTAGCCCTTATCCCGCCGACCCCTTCGGCAAAAACAAACCTCGTCGCACGGCCCGCGCAAGCTCCGAATGTAAAGGTCTGTTAACCCTAATAAGTTGTAATCAAGTAAGGGAATCGAGAAGGGGCATGCGGCTGGCATGACTGGGAATCAGGCGAAAACATCCACGAAAAAGGTGTTCGGAGAGCGCAAGGAACCGCCTGTCCTGATTATTGCGCGCGGCGAAAAGATCAGCCATTTCACGTTGCGCCCCTGGATGACAGTTCTTGGCGGCGCGGTGTTTCTCGCTCTCTCGGCAGGATATCTTGGCGCGACGGCTTACCTGGTGCTTCGCGATGATCTCATGAGCGCCGGCATCGCGCGCCATGCCCGCAACCAGCAGCTTTATGAAGACCGCATTTCAGCGCTTCGCACCGAAGTTGACCGTATCACCAGCCGACAGATGCTGGATCAGCAGGTGATGGAGAACAAGGTTGCTGAACTGATGCAGCGTCAGCAGACATTGAGCGCACGTGACGGCAAACTTGCGCCACTGCTGGAACGGGCTTCGCAATTGCAGCCAATGCCGGAAATGCCTGCGGAAACGGCGCCGGATATTGAGCAGCACAGCCAGTATATCCCCAATGAAGCCCTTGCCGGACGCGATTTCCCCGGCATCGATCCAATCATCACCGGTCCTGTGCCCGGAAAATTGCCGACTGGAGAGCCTGATCGCCGTGCGGATGCCGGTTCGGTGGGATTGCGCCTTTCTGGCGGGATTTCGGGTGAATCAACGCTTGAAACTTCCGACAAGATACTTGCCACCATCACCCATAACCTTCATCGCATCGAAAGCGAGCAGAATGGCAAGGTGCGTGTGCTGGCCGATGCCGCCTACGAAAAAGCAGACAGCATTCTCGACACTTTGAACGCCGCCGGACTGCGTATCGAAACGCCCGGCAACGCATCTGTGGCGATGGGCGGACCGCTTATCCCGGTTTCGTCGCCCGGCACAGTGGTTAATGATTTCGACATGCAGTTGCGTAATCTCGATAGCGCGCTTGACCGGCTCGATCAGGTTCGCAAGCGTGTGAGCGCCCTTCCCCTTGCCAATCCGGCTCCCGGGAATCCCCTAACCAGCCTGTTCGGCGTGCGCCGTGATCCGTTTCTCGGTACGGCTGCTTTTCATTCCGGCATCGATTTTCGCGCAGCCTACGGCCAGACCGTAAAGTCCACCGCAGCGGGCAAGGTCGTGAAGGCAGGCCGTTTCGGCGGATATGGCAATATGGTCGAGATCGATCATGGTAATGGCTTCTCGACCCGTTTTGCGCATCTAAGCCGGGTCCTTGTACGCGACGGGCAGCAGGTTGCCGCCGGAGTTGTTGTCGGCGAAGCGGGAAGCTCCGGACGTTCGACCGGGAGCCACCTGCATTATGAAGTCCGTGAAAACGGACGTGCGGTCAATCCGGTCAATTTTCTCAAGGCCGGAAAACAGATAGAGCCGTTACTCTGAGTTCTTGAAACGAAAAACCCGGCCGGAGCCGGGTTTTGTTTTCTATGCCGTGCAGATAGTGAGCAATCAATCGATATCGTCGATCAGTTCACCACCGCCCTGAATACGGTGCGCGAGTGCGGCTTCCATGAACGGCGTGACGGAACCATCCAGCACTTCCTGCGGGTTGGTGCTTTCCACACCGGTGCGCAGGTCCTTGACCAGCTGATAGGGCTGCAGGACGTAGGAGCGAATCTGGTGTCCCCAGCCGATATCAGTCTTGGTGGCATTCGCAGCATCCGTCGCCGCTTCGCGCTTTTTCAGTTCCTCTTCATAGAGGCGAGCGCGCAGCATCGACCATGCCTTTTCGCGGTTCTTGTGCTGTGAGCGTTCAGCCTGGCACTGCACCACGATCCCGGTCGCAATGTGCGTGATACGCACTGCCGAGTCGGTCGTGTTGACGTGCTGGCCGCCAGCACCCGAAGCGCGGTAGGTATCGATGCGAACATCTGCTTCCGTGACCTGCACGTCGATATTGTCATCGATGACAGGATATACCCAGATGCTGGCGAAAGACGTATGGCGACGGGCGTTGGAGTCATACGGCGAAATACGGACCAGACGATGGACGCCCGATTCGGTCTTCATCATGCCATATGAGTTGTGCCCCTTGACGAGAATGGTCGCGGACTTGATGCCCGCTTCTTCGCCTTCGTGCACTTCCATCACTTCGACCTTGCGGCCATTGCGTTCCGCCCAGCGCGTATACATGCGCAGCAGCATCGACGCCCAGTCCTGGCTTTCGGTACCACCGGCACCGGCGTGCACTTCGACATAGGTGTCGTTCGCATCGGCTTCGCCCGACAGAAGCATATCGATCTGGCGACGGTCGATCTCTTCCTTCAGTTCGCGGATGGTGTTTTCCGCATCCTGAATGATCGACTTGTCATTTTCTTCCTCGCCCATGGCGATCAGTTCGATGCTGTCGTTCAGCGTCTGGGTCAGATGATTGATGCCATTGATGCTGTCTTCCAGCTGCTGGCGCTCGCGCATCAGCTTCTGGGCCTCCTGGGCATCATTCCAGAGTGTGGGATCTTCAGCTTTCTGGTTGAGATAGCCGAGACGTTTTATCGCCTGATCCCAGTCAAAGATGCCTCCTCAGCAGGCTTATGGCCTGCTGGATTTCGTCAACCAGCGTCTCGATTTCCGCGCGCATGGGCAAATCGTTCCTTCAATATCATTCTATTTCAATTGAGAAGCTGAGCCGGTCGTTACGAGGCCCAGACTTTCGGGCATGGACAGACAGTCCAGGCGCCGCGGACCATAGTGAGCACGCGGCGCAGTGTAAAGGGTAAAGCCCCGTTTTTCCCGGTCAGTAAAGTCCGCCCGAACCTGAGTTGATAGCGCGGGTTGCCTGCGGCGACTGCGGCGCAACCGGAGAACCTTCGCGGAAGGAATCCATGCCGATGACCGAATAGCTGTCGGATGGTCCCGTACCCGGCTTGAAAGCTTCCATGATCACATTCGGATCGCCCTGATTGGCACGCATACCGGTCTTGCGGTTGATAGCGATGACCGTCATGCCCTCAGGCACGCGGAAATCCACTTTCGGCGTTCCGGCCAGAGCCTGCTCCATGAAGGACTTGAACACAGGCGCTGCGAGACCGCCGCCCGTATTGCCGCGGCCAAGCGGTGTGGGCGTATCATAACCCATGAACACGCCGACTACGAGATCGGGCGTGAAACCAACGAACCAGGCGTCCTTCTCATCGTTGGTCGTACCGGTCTTGCCAGCCATCGGGCGGTCGAGGCTCTTCAAAATCTGCGCCGTGCCGCGCTGAACGACGCCTTCCATCATCGAGGTGATCTGATAAGCGGTCATGGGATCGAGTACCTGATCCCGATTATCGATCAGCGTCGGCTCGTCCTGATTGGCCCAATCCTGTGCATTGCAGCCTTCGCACTGGCGCGCATCGTGCTTGAACACGGTCTTGCCATAACGATCCTGAATGCGGTCGATCATCGACGGCGTTATGCTCTGGCCGCCATTCGCCATGATGGAATAGGCCGTCACCATGCGCAGAACGGTCGTTTCACCGGCACCAAGCGCCATGGAGAGAACGGGCAGCATCTTGTCGTAGATGCCAAAGCGTTCCGCATATTCAGCGACGAGCTTCATGCCCATGTCCTGCGCGAGACGCACGGTCATGACGTTACGTGACTGTTCGATACCGTAGCGCAGCGTGGACGGGCCAGAGAACTTGCCCGAATAGTTCTTCGGCGCCCAGACGCCCAGCGTACCGCCCTGATTGACTTCCAGCGGGCCGTCCAGAACCACGGAAGCCGGCGTATAGCCATTATCGAGGGCCGCAGCATAGACGAACGGCTTGAACGACGAACCGGGCTGGCGATAGGCCTGCGTTGCGCGGTTGAACTCCGATTCCGCGTAGGAAAAGCCGCCGACCATGGCCAGAACACGGCCTGTGTGCGGGTCCATGGCAACAAGCGCGCCCTCGAGTTTCGGCGGCTGCTGGAGACGGAAACGAGATTCGCCGGACTTGGAGACATAGATAATGTCGCCCGCTTTCAGCACGCCTTCCGGTGATTTGGCGCTGGTGCGCTTGCCACCGATATTCACGATGCGCATCGCCCACTTCATATCATCGGCCGCGATAAATGCGCGCTTGCGCTCCTTGCTGCGCGAGCCCGATGCCTCAAGCGGCGGCTGCAGACCGATATCTGCGCCAGCGGCGGAAACATTGAGCACGATCGCAAGCTGCCACTCGGGCACATCCGCATAGGACTGCATGTCGCCGAATGCCGTACCCCAGTCGTTGCCAAGTTCGACATTCTTCATGGGGCCACGCCAGCCGCGAGCCTCGTCATAGCGCAGCAGCGCAGCCTGCAAGGACTTGCGCGCCTCGACCTGAAGGGTCGGGTTCAGCGTGGTGCGAACGGAAAGGCCACCTTCGTAAAGCGCATCGACGCCATATTTCTGGATTATCTGGCGGCGAACTTCTTCGGTGAAATATTCCGAGGCAAACACGTAATGGGCGTCCGAACGCTCCTTCACGCCCAGCGGCTGCTTCTTGGCTTCGGTCGCTTCTTCCGCGGTGATGTAGCCGTTTTCACTCATCCGGTCGATGACCCAGTTGCGGCGCTCGATGGCGCGCTCTGGCTGGCGGAACGGGTGATAATTGTTCGGGCCCTTCGGCAAGGCGGCAAGATATGCGCTTTCGGCGATGGAAAGTTCGCCGACCGATTTGTCGAAATAAGTCAGAGCCGCGCTGGCAATACCATAGGAACCAAGACCGAAGAAGATTTCGTTGAGGTAAAGCTCGAGAATACGGTCCTTGGAATAGGCCTGCTCGATGCGCATTGCAAGGATGGCTTCCTTGATCTTGCGATCATAGGTCTGTTTCGACGTCAGGAGGAAGTTCTTTGCAACCTGCTGCGTGATTGTGGACGCGCCTACCGGACGGCGACCTGACCCCATATTCTTGACGTTCGTCAACATGGCGCGGGCAAGGCCTGCGAAATCAAGACCATGATGCTCATAGAAGGTCTTGTCTTCAGCCGAAACGAAAGCGGCCTTCACGCGGTTCGGCACCGCCTGAATGGGAATATAAAGACGGCGCTCACGGGCAAACTCCGCCATGAGGCTACCATCCGAGGCATGAACGCGCGTCATTACAGGCGGCTCGTATTTTGCGAGCACCTCGTAATCTGGCAGATCCTTCGTGAGACTTCCGACGTAAAGGGCGACGCCACCTGCCACGAGGAGCATCAGCACCGTTCCGATCCCGAAGAAATATCCGATAAGCCTTACCATAAATGCGGAATCCTGCCTTCAGATTATTCACATGATAAGGGTCAAAGCACGAACAGCCAACCCTTTAACCCAATTATGCCATGAGGCAATCACTGGCTTAGTGACCAGCAAATGAGTCAAAGGCAAGATGGTTTACGTGTTTTTACCAATTTAACGCTGCTGCTTTCGCCTGCATGACGAAAATCCGTTAAACTGTTGCAAGCCTGCATCTTATAAGATGTAGCGCATTTAAGAGACATCGCCACAGTTCTCCACATTTCAGGGTCCCTACCCTTTGCTGAGGCTTGCGGGATGTTTCAGCGCTTCAAACGCCTTGATCGCAATCGCAAGCCTGTCCGCGAGCTTCTTGCGCCACTCGGGGTTGCTGATAAGCTTTTCGTCCTCGGCATTGGACAAATATCCGATTTCGATCAGCACTGATGGCACGTCCGGCGCGCGCAGTACCTGAAAACCGGCAAAGCGATGCGGATTGTTGATGAGGTTCACCTGCCCTTGCAGGGAGTGAATCACCTTTTCGGCAAAGCTCAGCGAAAATGTGTGCGTTTCACGCCTGGTCAGGTCGAGAAGAATGTCGGTAACCTCGGGCTGCTCCTCGGGCGCCGCACCGGCAAGGGTATCCGACTTGTTTTCCCGCTCAGCCATGGCGCGCGCTACAGAGTCCGATGCCTTGTCGGAAATCGTATAAACCGTCGCGCCGCGAATATCGTGCTGGGTGATCGTATCGGCATGGATGGAGATGAACAAATCCGCTTCATGCTGGCGGGCGATCCTCACCCTTTCGGAAAGCCGCAGAAAAGTGTCGTCCTCGCGCGTCATGAGAACCTTGATGTTCTTGTCCTGCGCCAGACGATCTCTGAGTTCCTGCCCGAAAGCGAGTGTCAGGTCTTTTTCCTTGATGCCGCTAAGGCTTTCCGCGCCACTGTCAATTCCACCGTGGCCGGGGTCGATCATGATCGTGAACGGGCGAGCTGTCCCATTCTGCGACGCGGCCTGGACCGGCTTTTCATCACGATCGGTGGAACTGGTTATTTCCTTGCGGCCCTGCAACTGATCCGCAAATTCCCGGTCCGAGGTCGCAACGATGTCGGCCACAAGTCGGTAGCCTGATGCGCTTTCATTTTTCAGAACGCGCAAATCCTCCACCTTGAACGGACCGCGGAGTGTCAGGATGAGGCGCGAACGCCCCTTGCCCACGAGGCCGTAGCGAACGCGAGACACGAGGCCCCGGGGCTCCATACTCTTTTCATCGAAACCGAAGCGTGTTTCAGGCAGGTCGACGACAAGCCGATGCGGATTATCGAGAAGCAGGGTCGACAGCTTGGGCTCCCTGTCGAACATGACAACGATGCGCGTCCGCAAATCGTCGCCCGCCATCCGGAAAGTCAGCGCAGCCAGCGGCGAAGTCACGCGATCGGCCGCATAGACGGAGGCGGACTGGAACGGCAGAACCGACAAAAGGACCAACAACGCCAGAAGGCATCGCAAATTCAGCAATCGTGTCATCGCGTTTTCAGCGCTTCGAAAATGCATCGGCTGCCACAATCAGGAACATCATTTGGATGACTGGTATCAATAATCGCGATACCGGCACGCTTGTCCTGCACCCTCTCGCTCGAATACCCATTGAAACACTCGTACAGAACTACAGTTAATGAAGGATTTCCAGCCGTATTTCGACCTTGAATCGGGCCTATACTCAGCTTTCGGCGAAATTGCGATGCGAAAGTCAAATGATATTCGCACTTGTCATCGTTCAAACGACGCCATAAAAGCTATGGAAGGTTTTGGGTGAACTATCAGAATCGTTTGCCGGTTCTCTAAACGAACCGCAAGGAATGGTAGCGAAAACAGCGGCATATTCATTCGTCGCCCCCAATAACCGGCACAGAATTCAGCGGAGATGTGGCTCCCCCGCCCTCCGTTTCCATCGGCCGACTGCGCATCTTTACGTGCTGTCGCCAACGCTCGAAAAGAGCAAAGAGGTCGGCCCGGCTTTCCCGGGTCATATATGAGGTCGTTTCGTTCGGAACAGCTATGGGTCAAGCAAGACTGACCATTGCGAGCCTGAAGACCGTGATCGCCACGAGGCCATCGCGCGCGGAGGCAGCAGCTTTTATTCCGACGAACCCAGAACCATCCGGCAGATGCAACGCAATGAGCACGACAGCCCGCAGGGTTTCGTCCGGCGCACGCGTTTTGCGTCTTCGCGCCGGCAGGAAAGACAATAATGTCCAACAAAATGCTTATAGATGCCTCCCACCCGGAGGAGACCCGGGTCATCGTTACTCGGGGCAACAAGATTGAAGAATTCGACTTCGAGTCGGAACATAAGAAGCAGCTGAAAGGCAATATTTATCTCGCACGCGTCACCCGCGTCGAACCTTCGCTTCAGGCTGCGTTCGTGGAATATGGCGGCAACCGTCATGGCTTCCTCGCATTTTCGGAAATTCATCCCGACTACTACCAGATCCCGGTAGCTGATCGTCTCGCGCTGCTTGAGGCCGAAGCCAAAGCCGCACGTGCGGAAGACGACGAAGACGAGCCGCGCGCCAAGAGTGAGCGGAGCGATCGGAATGATCGCAATGACAGGTCTCGCCGTAACCGGCGTCGCGGACGCCGTGACGGCCAGAACGGTGACGCGCAGGCCAGTGCGTCCGACAACGGATTGCCGGCGGCTGAGCCGGTTGGTCCGGCATTTGAAAATTACGTGCCCGGCACACCGGCCATGGCCCTCTCGCAGAAAAGCGATGTGATCTCAGAAGCCCTCGATAACGGCGACGAAGACGATATCGAACATGAAGAGGACATGGTCGAATCCGTTGGTTCGGAAGACGCGCTTGAAGAGCTTCCGACGCATGCGCGCACCAATCGCCGCCAGTACAACATTCAGGAAGTGATCAAGCGTCGCCAGATTCTTCTGGTTCAGGTCGTCAAGGAAGAGCGCGGTAACAAGGGCGCGGCTCTCACCACCTATCTCTCGCTTGCGGGACGCTATTCGGTTCTGATGCCGAACACCGCGCGCGGCGGCGGCATTTCGCGCAAGATCACCAACCCTCAGGACCGCAAGCGCCTCAAGGAGATCGTAAAGGAACTCGAAGTGCCGCAGGGCATGGGTGTGATCCTGCGCACGGCTGGCGCAAACCGGACCAAGGCCGAAGTCAAGCGCGACTACGAATATCTGATGCGTCTTTGGGAAAATGTGCGCACGCTGACGCTGCAATCGACGGCGCCTGCCCTCGTCTATGAGGAAGGCAGCCTGATCAAGCGTTCGATCCGTGACCTTTACAACAAGGACATTTCGGAAATCCTCGTTGCCGGCGAAAACGGCTATCGCGAGGCCAAAGACTTCATGCGCATGCTCATGCCGAGCCATGCCAAGGTCGTCCAGCCTTACCGTGAGCAGGTGCCAATCTTCACACGCAACGGCGTGGAAGCCCAGCTCGACCGCATGCTGCTGCCGCAGGTCACGCTCAAATCGGGCGGCTACCTGATCATCAACCAGACGGAAGCGCTGGTTGCCATCGACGTCAACTCGGGTCGCTCGACACGAGAGCATTCCATCGAGGACACGGCGCTCCAGACCAATCTGGAAGCTGCCGAAGAGGTTGCGCGCCAGTTGCGCCTGCGCGACCTTGCCGGCCTGATCGTCGTCGACTTCATCGACATGGAAGAAAAGCGCAACAATCGCGCTGTCGAAAAGAAGATGAAGGACTGCCTGAAGGATGATCGCGCCCGCATTCAGGTGGGCCGCATCTCGCATTTCGGCCTTCTGGAAATGTCGCGCCAGCGTATCCGTGCATCCGTGCTTGAAAGCACGATGCAGGTCTGCCCGCATTGCGGCGGCACCGGCCATATCCGCTCGGATTCCTCCATGGCGCTGCACATCATTCGCGGTATCGAGGATTATCTGCTGCGTCATTCCGGTTTCGACATTCACGTCCGCACACCGGCTTCGTCGGCGCTTTATGTCCTCAATCACAAGCGTCAGCTTCTGGCTGATCTGGAAGGACGCTTTGGTGTAGCGATCAGCATTGACGCCGATGAGAGCGTCGGCCACCAGCATTTCGTCATCGACAAGGGTGCGCCGTCCACACGGCCTATCACCCAGCCGCCGGTGCAGCCGATGGCCTATATCGAGGACGATATCGAAGATCCGGAAATCCCGGTCGATGAGGACGAAGCCGAAGAAGAAGCGAAGGCTGATGTTCAGGCTTCTGAAGAGCGCGGTGAAGAAGGTGACCGCAAGCGCCGTCGCCGTCGCCGTCGTCGCGGCGGTCGTGATCGCGAGGGCCAGGAGCAGTCCGCGAAGTCCGATTCCATCTCTGAAGAATCGTCTGACGAAGACGATGACGCAGATGAGTCTCAGCAGACATCTTCCAATGCTTCCTTGAGCGAGGAAGATCGTCGCAAGAAGCGCCGCCGCGGTCGCCGGGGCGGTCGCAAGAATCGTCGCGACGATGAACCGCGTGCGCGCAAGGTTCCCGATCCCGAGTTTGTCGGTTACACGCCGGTCCTGCCGGTAAAGATCGAGGAAACAGTAGTCGAAGAAATAGCAGCCGTAGCGGTCGAACCAGCCGTAGAAGCCGTGGAAACACCTGCTCCAGCGGTAGAACCGGTGGCCGAAGAGAAGCCAGCCAAGCCTGCACGCAAGCCCCGCGCCCGCAAGTCTGCCAAGACTGAAGATGCGGCTGAGGAGGTTGTTGCAGCCGAGGCAGAGGAAAAGCCTGCGAAGCCCGCCCGCAAGACCCGCGCTCGCAAGAAGGCGGTCGAAGAGGCTCCTGCCGAACCGGTAGCGGTTGAAGCCAACGACGAACCCGAAGCAGAAGCGGAAAAGCCCAAGCGGCGTACCCGCCGAGCAGCGGCAAAGCCAGCGGCCGAAGTCAACGACACGGTGGCGGTTGAAGCTGACGTGGCGACGATTGCCGAACCGGAGAAGAACGCAGAACCTGTTGTGACCTCAAGCGAAAGCGAAGAGCAGAAGCCCAAGCGCGCCGGCTGGTGGCAGAAGAAGGGCTTCTTCTGAAAACCGCTTCAGGATTGAAATGAAAAAACCGGCGGAAACGCCGGTTTTTCTTTGCTTTAGAGCGGTGCCTGCTCTGATAGCGTCGCCGGAACCACTTTAACTATTTGTTTTATCGCGTTATCCAACGCATCGAAGCGGGATAGGAAATCAGTCCAGTGAACTGATTTCCCCGCGTAGACGTTTCACACTTTTGCTGGAAATGCTCCAGAAGCTTAGTTTTCCAAGGCCCGAACCGGGATTCAGGCTCTCTGCTGTGGCAACCAGTCTTCTAACCGGCGAACAGCTTCTTCCATTTCCTCGATCTTGCCTGCATAGGAAAAGCGCATCGTCCGATGGCCGTCCAGCGGGTCGAAATCGCGTCCCGGTGTTGCTGCAATGTTGATTTCGGCGATCATCCGGCGAGCAAATTCCATACTGTCGTTGGTGAAACGCGATACATCGCAATAAGCATAAAAGGCCCCGTCCATCGGCGCAGCAAGGCTGAGGCCGATACGTGGGAGATGATCCAGCAGGATCAGCCGGTTCTGGCGATAGCGATCCTTCACCCGTTCAAGTTCCGCCGTTGCATGGAAGGCTTCGATGGCGGCGCGCTGCGAAAGCTCCGGTGCGGAGATATAAAGGCTCTGGCTCAGTCGCTCGATTGCGCGCGTATCGCTTTCGGGCAAAACCATCCAGCCGATCCGCCAGCCGGTCATGCAGTAATATTTGGAGAATGAGTTGATGACGGTCACATCGTTGGAAATCTCCAACGCGGTGACATCATCCGTCTCGTAGGAAAGCCGGTGATAGATTTCGTCCGAGATCACCCGGATGCCCAGATCGCGAGCCGTTTCAATGATCGCCGTGAGTTCCGGCTTGTCGATGACAGCGCCGGTAGGATTGGCCGGGCTTGCAAACAGAACGCCCTTCAAAGGTTTCTCGGCATGCACCGCCGCAAGCGCTTCGGCGGTCAATGACGTCGAGGTTCCATTGCCCGTCGGTATTTCCACGACCTCAAGGCCAAGCGCCGTCAATATATTGCGGTAAGCGGGATAGCCGGGGCGTGTAATGGCAACCCGGTCGCCCGGATCGAAATAGACGACAAAGGCCAGATTGAAGGCAGCGGATGAGCCAGTGGTTACGGCAATGCGTTCCGGCGAGATCGAAATCCCGTAGTGATCGGCATAATGCGCAGCAATCGCCTCCCGCAGTTCAATCAGCCCCAGAGCGTCCGTATAGCCGATGCGCCCGTCCTTCAAGGCGCGTTCGGCAGCTTGCCGGACGGCGGCAGGTGCGGGATCGGCTGGCTGGCCTACCGCCATGGAAATGATCGGATGCCCGGCTGCACGACGGCGGTTGGCCTCTGCCAGAACGTCCATGGCGTGAAAGGGCTCAACTGCGCTGCGGCTGGAAAGAGTGACCACCATTACCTCCAAAAAATTGCGAATGTCGCTTTCTGAACCCGCCGTATAATCGCCGGATTGCTAAAGCAACAGCACCTTTCGAGAAAATACGACCAAATAGATTATCCCAACCTCCGCCTATCGGTGATTGAAAGCAAAGGCTATAAGATTCGCGCCGGTTTGAAGAAGGAAGAGCAGCACGATGGGGATGATGACTTCACCTTTCCCAGCCAGAAGATTTTCTTTCCATAGGATGGTCAGACGTTCGGTCGCTGTAATGGCCGCGGCGTCCATAGCCGTCACCAGTGCCCTGCCCGCATTCGCGCAGTCGCGCGGGGGTGGTGTTCCCATCGTTCGAGACGCGGAAATCGAGGCCCTTGTTGCCGATTATGCCGCGCCGATTCTCAAGGCGGCCGGACTGGGCGGGCGCGGTGTTCGCGTCATCCTGGTCAATTCGCCGAGTTTCAATGCCTTCGTTGATGGACGCCGTATTTTCATCAACACGGGCGCAATCATGCAGGCGGAAACACCCAATGAGATCATCGGTGTGATCGCGCACGAATCGGGCCATCTCGCCGGCGGCCATCAGGAGCGCCTGCGCGAACAATTGAGCCGGGCTCGCAATATGGCGATCATCGGCATGCTGCTGGGCGTTGGCGCGGGTGTGGCCGGTGCCGCAAGCGGCAGCGGCAACGCGGCAGGTGCCGGCGCGGGCATCGCAATGGGTTCGGGCGAAATGGCCATGCGCAGTGTGCTCAACTATCAGCGCACCGAGGAAATGACCGCCGATCGCCTCGCCGTGAACTATCTCAATGCCACCGGGCAATCCACCAAGGGAATGCTCGATACTTTCGAGCGCTTTGCATCGGCCTTGTCGCTTACCGGCACACAGATCGATCAGTACCGCATCAGCCACCCATTGCCGCGTGAGCGCATTGCCAATCTGGAAGAGCTTGCGAGAAAGAGCCCCTATTTCAACAACACCGATTCACCGGCCCTGCAGTTGCGTCACGATATGGCGCGCGCGAAGATCGCCGCTTATTCGGGCAATATGGGCGCGCTTCAACGCATGTTCCGCAATAATCCCGGCGGCCTCCCTGCCCGTTATGGCAATGCCATCACGACATTCCTGAACGGCTCGGCCCGCGCCGCACTGCCCAAGTTCGACGCCTTGGTCAAGGAGCAGCCCAAGAGCCCATATTTCCAGGAGATGCGCGGTGAAGTCCTGCTGAAAGCAAACGATGCTTCGGGAGCCGCAAAGGCTTTCCAGAAGGCCGTTTCGCTCGATCCGCGTAAATCGCCGCTGTTGCGCATGAGCTATGGGCGCGCCCTTATGCTCACCGGCGCCAAGGCGAACATGCCGACGGCGATCAAGGAGATCAAGGCCGGCATCGCATCCGATCCGGAGTTTCCGGGCGGCTATGCCTATCTCGCACAGGCATACGGCCAGCAGGGCGATATGGCGCTCGCAGACCTCGCCACAGCCGACATGAACTATTATTCTGGCAAGCTTCAGCAGGCCCAGATATTTGCCATCCGCGCGCAAAAGCAGATGAAGCCCCGCTCTCCGGAGTGGCTTCGCGCGCAGGACATCATCAATGCCAAGAAAAGCAAATAAGGCGGCAATTTACGCCTGACGCCGATATTCAAGACAGATTGGAATTTGGAATGAAGAACGCAGTTTCCATAACAGTTGCCAGTGGCATTGCGGGCATTGCCGCCCTTGCATTGGGTTATTACGCGGGAACCGCCCGGCAAGCTCCGGCGCCTGCCCCGGTGGAAACTCCTGCCGCGGCGCCTGTGGCGATGAACCAGCAGGCCATCGAAAATGTCGTGCGCAATTATCTGATCCAGAATCCGGAACTGATGCTGGAAGTGCAAAGTGCTCTTGAAACCAAGCAGGCACGTGCAGCCCAGGAACAGATCAAGCAGGTATTGGCCGCCAATCGCAGCTCCCTTTACGATCCGAAGCATGATGCGGTCTTCGGCAATCCGGACGGCGACGTGACTGTCTACGAGTTCTTCGACTACAATTGCGGTTACTGCAAGCGGGCCCTGCCCGACATGGAAGCGATCCTGAAAACCGACAAGAATGTGCGGTTCGTCATGAAGGAATTCCCCATCCTCGGGCCGGATTCCGCCAAGGCGCATGTCGTGGCACAGGCGTTCAGAGCGTTGATGCCGGAAAAATACGCTGCGTTCCACGAAGTGCTGCTGGGTGCGCAAGAGCGTGCTACGGAAGAATCCGCCATCGCCGATGCCGTGAAACTGGGGGCCGATGAAACACAGCTGCGCGAAAAGATGAAGGACCCAGCCATTACCGGCGCATTCCAGCAGACCTATCAGCTGGCGCAGCAGCTGAACATCACCGGCACGCCATCCTACATCATCGGCGATGAACTGGTTCCCGGCGCGATCGGCGTGGATGGGCTGGTCGAGAGAATCGCCGCTGCGCGCGCTGGCGCGAAAAACTAGGCAGCGGGCTCGCGGCTTGACGGATCACATTTGTGAAACAGTTTAAGCTGCGGCATTCGACAGCTGTATCAGATGAAGAGAATTGCCGTGTTGCCTGCCTTATTTTGCAAAGAATAGCGGGAAAAACCGGTTCGGCAAAACATCTGCAATGATTTAGAGGGTTTCGGCTTGCGTCCAAGCCCTCTATATGGAATGCGAAGTATACCGAAATTTCGTGGTAGTGCGTTATCAGTCGCGGACGGATATGGCAAAAACGGTTTTTGTTTTGAACGGCCCCAATCTCAACCTTCTCGGCAAACGAGAACCGGGGATATACGGTATTGCAACGCTCGAGGATATCGAAGCGAGTTGCAGGCGTGAGGCTGAACAACTCGGACTTGATGTCGATTTCCGTCAGTCCAATTACGAAGGCGATCTGGTGAGCTGGATTCAGGAAGCGGGCGATAAAGACGCCTATGTCCTCATCAATCCGGCCGCCTATAGCCACACATCGGTTGCTATTCACGATGCGATCCGCTCGGCCAAGGTAAAGGCTGTGGAAGTGCATCTTTCGAACATACATGCGCGTGAGGCTTTCCGGCATCACTCCTATGTATCCGCAGTCGCCAAAGGCGTTATTTGCGGCTTTGGCGCGGAAGGATACCTGCTCGGTCTGCGCGCGCTTGCGGCAATTGCCAAAGAAGAAGAAAACAACGGGCAAAGCGTTAAAGGGGCCTGATATGTCCAGCAAAAACTCCGTCATCGACAAGGAAACGATCCGCGACCTGGCGGATATCCTCAATGAAACCGACCTGACCGACATCGAAGTCGAGCACGGTGACCTGCGTATCCGCGTTTCACGCAAGGTTACGGTCCAGGCCGCAGCGACTGTTATGCCTGCCGCAGCACCTGTTGCAGACGCTCCTGCGCCGGTTGCAGCCGCCGCCGAGCCGACAAAGGCCGATCTGTCGAAGAACGCCGTTCCGTCACCGATGGTTGGCACCGCCTATCTCGCTCCGGCTCCGGGCGCCCGCAACTTCATCGAGGTTGGCGCGCAGGTGAAGGAAGGCCAGACCCTCCTCATCATCGAAGCCATGAAGACGATGAACCAGATTCCGGCCCCGCGCGCCGGCACTGTGAAGGCCATCCTCATCGAAGACGCTCAGCCGGTTGAATTCGGTGAGCCGCTCGTCGTAATCGAATAAGATAGCAGATTACGGCTTATTCAATGAACGGGCAGCAAAGCGCAATGTTTCAAAAGATACTCATAGCCAATCGTGGCGAAATCGCTCTTCGCGTGCTCAGGGCTTGCAAGGAACTGGGCATCAAGACCGTCGCCGTCCACTCCACGGCCGACGCCGACGCGATGCATGTGCGCCTGGCAGACGAAAGTGTGTGCATCGGCCCGCCGCCGTCGCGCGACAGCTATCTGAACATCCATCAGATTGTTGCTGCCTGCGAGATCACCGGCGCCGACGCAATCCATCCGGGTTACGGCTTCCTGTCGGAGAACGCCAAGTTTGCGGAAATCCTTGAAGCACACGGCATCACCTTCATCGGCCCCACCGCTTCGCATATCCGTATCATGGGCGACAAGATCGAAGCCAAGCGCACTGCAAAGCGCCTCGGCATTCCGGTCGTTCCGGGTTCCGATGGCGGTGTGACGGACGACGTGGAAGCTGCCCGCATCGCCAAGGAAATCGGCTATCCGGTCATCATCAAGGCTTCGGCCGGTGGTGGCGGACGCGGCATGAAGGTTGCCCGCAGCGAGGAAGATCTTTCCATCGCTCTTGCAACCGCCCGCTCCGAAGCTGGGGCAGCCTTCGGCGATGACGCAGTTTACATCGAGAAGTATCTCGAAAAGCCGCGTCACATCGAAGTTCAGGTCATGGGTGATGGGGCTGGCAATGCCATCCATCTGGGCGAACGCGACTGCTCACTGCAGCGCCGCCACCAGAAAGTATGGGAAGAAGCCAATTCGCCAGCGCTCAATGCCGAGGCACGCGACAAGATCGGCATGGTCTGCGCCAATGCCTGTGCGGAACTGGGCTATCGCGGTGCGGGAACGATCGAGTTCCTTTATGAAGACGGCGAATTCTATTTCATTGAAATGAACACGCGTCTGCAGGTGGAACATCCGATCACGGAAGCCATCACCGGCATCGATCTTGTTCACGAACAGATTCGCGTTGCTGCTGGGCTCGGCCTGTCGGTAAAGCAGAAGGATATCCGCTTCTCCGGCCATGCAATCGAGTGCCGTATCAACGCGGAAGATCCGCTGACATTTGCGCCCTCGCCGGGCCTGATCACCCATTACCACACGCCGGGTGGCCTTGGCATCCGCGTGGATTCGGGCGTCTATTCCGGCTATCGCATTCCGCCATATTACGACAGCCTTATCGGCAAGCTCATCGTGCATGGTCGCAACCGCGTTGAATGCATGATGCGCCTGCGCCGTGCGCTGGACGAGTTCGTGGTGGATGGCGTGAAAACCACCCTGCCTCTCTTCCAGGACCTGATTGCCAATCAGGATATTGCCAACGGCGACTACGACATTCATTGGCTGGAAAAATATCTGGCCAAGAAAACCAAGAGCGAAAGCGCCTGACGAAAGTGACCGCAGGAGTGTCCCCGGACGACTATTCAATCGAACCGGAGCTGCTCCTGCGGGCCTACGCCACGGGAATATTTCCCATGGCCGAAGAAGCCGACGATCCGGAAGTCTTCTGGGTTCGTCCCGAGAGGCGCGGCGTTATCCCCCTCGATGGCTTCCATATTCCCAAAAGCCTCCAGAAAACGATCCGACAGGGCATTTTCGACATAAAGCTCGATAGCGATTTCGATGGCGTGATCGAAGGGTGCGCCAGCGGAACCGGCGAGCGCGCGCGCACGTGGATCAATGGTCCAATCCGCGAGGCCTACCGAAAACTGTTCGAGATCGGGCATTGCCATACAGTCGAAGCGTGGCATGACGGCAAGCTTGTCGGCGGACTTTACGGCGTCACGCTCGGACGCGCCTTTTTCGGCGAGAGCATGTTTACGCGCAAGCGGGATGCGTCCAAGGTCTGCCTGGCCTATCTGGTCCAGCATCTGGTCAGCCGAGGCTTCGTTCTTCTCGACACACAGTTCACCACGCCGCATCTTGAGAGATTCGGCGCCGTGGAAGTTCCAAGGAAGAAATATGAGAAACTGCTGGAAACGGCGCTCGACGGAATAGCGCGTTTCTAGCACCGCCTACGGCTTGCAGAGAATGATGCGCAACAAAAGGCTGGTTTATTTGCGCTGATCCGGCGGCGGCACTTCCGACTTCTGCTTGCAGTCCTTCAGCCAGACGTCATAGATCGGGTGCTCGACAGCATTGAGGCCGGGGCTGTCGGCAAACATCCAGCCGGTAAAGATACGGCGTATTTTACGATCCAGCGTAATCTCATCGACCTGAACGAAGCCGTCTGTGCGGGGTGCTTCATTCTCCGTACGCGAATAACAGACTTTCGGCGTCACCTGGAGCGCGCCGAACTGAACGGTCTCATTGATGTACACATCAAAGGTCGTGATGCGGCCTGTGATTTTGTCGAGACCCGAGAACTCCGCAACCGGATTGGTAATGCGTTCGGCCATCGCTGCCTGAAAGCAGCTGGCAGTCGCCATGAACGAGATCAGGGCAAGCTGAACAGCCCTTTTGATCGAGTTTTTTCCGTTGCCGGGAGATTGCTTCGTCAAAACGGAGATCCGCATCCAAAGGGTTAAATTAAGCTGGAACAATTCCTAAGCATGAATTGTGACGATTCGTTGCCCTGTCGCAAGCCGCAATGCAGCCCGGGGCGTGAAGCAAACCATCTATCCTCAGGCCTTTTCGCGATGGCGTCAAAAGGCGGACATAAGAAATCCGGCGCGGATTAGCGCGCCGGACAAGAACCGAAACAGATTATCAGTTGCCCGGCGTCCAGGCATCGTACTCGCCGGTCACGCGCGGACGTTCCGCAGGCTCCGCACCCGGACGGGCAATGGCGCCCTTCGGACGATAAGCCAGCGGAGAACCGGTGAGGTTCTGCAGATGCGGCTTCTGCCATTCGCGCGGACGATAGTCTTCCTTGGACGGCGGCGTATCGACCCGATGATGCATCCAGCCGTGCCAGCCGGGAGGAATAGCGCTTGCTTCCGCATAGCCATTGAAGATTACCCAGCGGCGCGTGCGGCCTTCGGAATCCTTGCCGCCCTGATAATAGATATTGCCGAACTCGTCCTCACCGACGCGCTCGCCCTTGCGCCACGTATGAAACCGCGTGCCGAGCGTCTGACCGTTCCACCAGGTGAAAACTTGCGTAATAAATTTCTTCATGACCTATTCCAGATCCATCATTGCCACGGGTGATCGGAACCACCGGGTTTTCTTGCTTATGGCCCTATCGTCCGGCCATGGCAAGGGTCAAGTTGCCGCTGTCACAAGAGTATGAAGAGCCAAAGCGCTGCGCGCTCCAGGCTTTTATATTTCCGCATGTCCTGATCCCCAAAACGGTTCCCGCTTTGGAGAGACACGCTTTACATGCTCCAGCCTTCGAGTGACTTTTCCATCACCAGCACAGGTTCCTTGCAATTGGGATCGCCCCAATCCTCATTACGGCCGACCTTGCTGTAGCCCTTGCGCTCATAGAAATTCACCGCTTTGGTGTTTCTCTCGATCACTTCGAGCTTCATCGTTCGGACACCGGGAAAAGCCATCTCGATTTCAGCGAGAAGCATCGTCCCGATACCCTGAACCTGTGCATCGGGGCGAACATAAAGCTGATGCAGCGAAGCCTTGCCTTCTTCCGACTGACTGGCAAAAGCCATACCGTCGATGCCGCCATTGCCGTTATCGGCAACAATGAACTCCGAGTAAGGCTTCTTGAGATTGGCCTTCAGCACGGCGATGCTGTGCCACTGGGCGGTAACGGCCTTCACCATTTCCCGCCCGAGAAGATCATCGAAGGTCGCGTGCCAGGTCGATACGAGCAGCTCATTTACTGCCTTGAGATCGGCTTCTGTCGCGCTCCTGACCCACATTACTCTTCGATCCCGAGCTTGGCCTTGACCAGTTCGTTGACGGATTGCGGGTTGGCCTTGCCGCCCGTTGCCTTCATGACCTGACCGACGAACCAGCCAGCCAGTGTCGGCTTGGCTTTCGCCTGCTCGACCTTTTCCGGGTTGGCGGCGATAACGTCGTCGACGGCCTTTTCGATGGCGCCGGTATCCGTGACCTGCTTCATGCCGCGTTCTTCAACGAGCTTCTTCGGGTCTCCGCCTTCATTCCAGACGATCTCGAAAAGGTCCTTCGCGATCTTGCCGGAAATCGTGCCTTCCTTGATGAGATCGATGATCGCGCCGAGCTGATCAGGAGTAATGGGCGATTCCTCGATGTCCTTGCCCGCCCGGTTCAGCGCGCCAAGAAGATCGTTGATGACCCAGTTTGCAGCAGCCTTCCCGTCGCGACCCGCAGCAACTGCTTCATAGTAGTCAGCAATCGCCTTCTCGGTCACGAGGATGGAGGCGTCGTAAACGGAAATGCCCAGCGTTTCCACGAGGCGCTGCTTCTTGACGTCCGGCAATTCCGGCAGTTCTGCGGCCAACGCGTCGACGAAGGCCTGATCGAACTCGAGCGGCAGCAGATCGGGATCGGGGAAATAGCGGTAGTCATGCGCTTCTTCCTTGGAGCGCATCGAACGCGTTTCACCCTTAACCGGATCGAACAGGCGTGTTTCCTGATCGATGGAACCGCCATCCTCAAGAATCGCTATCTGGCGGCGCGCTTCATATTCGATGGCCTGGCCGACGAAACGGATCGAGTTGACGTTCTTGATTTCGCAGCGCGTGCCGAATTCGCCACCGGGACGACGAACGGAAACGTTCACGTCCGCGCGCATCGAGCCTTCGTCCATATTGCCGTCGCAGGTGCCAAGATAACGGACAATCGTGCGCAGCTTGGTGAGATAGGCGCGCGCTTCATCCGACGAGCGCAGGTCCGGCTTCGACACGATTTCCATCAGCGCCACGCCTGAACGGTTCAGGTCGACATAGGACATGGTCGGATGCTGGTCATGCATGGACTTGCCCGCATCCTGCTCCAGATGCAGGCGCTCGATGCCGATTTCCACGTCTTCGAACTGGCCCTTATTGTCCGGGCCGACCGAAATCATGATCTTGCCCTCGCCGACGATCGGCTGCTTGAACTGTGAAATCTGATAGCCCTGCGGCAGATCCGGATAGAAATAGTTCTTGCGATCGAAAACCGACTTCAGATTGATCTGGGCATTGAGCCCGATGCCCGTGCGAACCGCTTGCTTGACGCATTCCAGATTGATGACCGGCAACATGCCCGGCATGGCCGCATCAACCAGAGAAACATTGGAATTAGGCTCCGCACCAAACGAAGTGGAGGCCCCGGAAAACAGCTTGGATTCTGACGTGACCTGCGCATGGACTTCCATGCCGATGACGACTTCCCAGTCGCCCGTGGCGCCGGAAATGAAGCGTTTCGGTTCTGGCGTGCGCGTATCAATAAGGGTCATAGTAACTCGTCTATCTCTTCCTGTGCGACGCAATGCGCAGCAAAAATTCTATCTGACTTTGGCTAAAACAAACGGCGAAGACTGGCAAGCCTTCTCTGCCCTTCAGCGTGATTTGCTCAAGCTTTCGTTTGCAGCTTCGCAGCCGGGACTTCGCTAAAACCTAGACGCCTGTAAAGTTTTTCGGCGCCAGAAGGGTTATTCCGCTCCACTTTCAAACTAACCGTTGTCTGACTACGGCGGAAGAAAAGGCGAAGCACATGAACCAAAAGCGCTTCCCCCAAACCTTCCCGCCGCCTGCCTGGATCGACAACCAGATCCTTTATGAAAGCACTATTCCAGCACTGCACAAATGCGACAGACCGATGGGACTGATCGAGAACCAGAACGGCCAGCTCGGGATCGTACTCGCTATCGGTTATCAGCCCATTGTACCAGTTGTCGAAACCGGCAACCGAACCGCCACCACCGGCATAGGCACGAACCAGCAAATGATGGGTGGCGCGTGCATACTCGTGAGAGAACGCGGCTATGCTGACATTTGCTGGCCATGCAGGTTGGCATGGCTCTTCGTGCATCGTCAGTTCCAGATGGAGATATGGCAGCCCATTCATGTCACACCCTCGACCGCGAATTGCACTCGAAATGAAAAGGCCGCGCAGTGCGCGGCCTTTCATATAATTCAAACCAGGAAGAATTAAGCCTCTTCGGACTTGTCTTCGTCGGCCTTCTTCTTCGGAGTGGCCTTCTTCTTCGCGGCAGCCTTCTTGGCAGGCTTTGCTTCCGAAGCTGCATCTTCGTCTTCAGCCGTCAGCTCTTCCTTCGAAACCTTCTTGTCGGTCACGCTGATGTTGGCGAGCAGATGGTCGACCACCTTTTCTTCGAAGATCGGGGCGCGCAGGTTGGCAACGGCATCCGGCGTCTTGCGCAGGAATTCGTAGATTTCCTTTTCCTGGCCCGGATAGCGACGAACCTGGTCGTAAACAGCGCGCTGCAGTTCTTCTTCCGTTACTTCCACGCCTGCCTTCTCGCCGATTTCGGAGAGAACGAGGCCAAGACGAACGCGACGTTCAGCAAGCTTGCGATATTCTTCGCGAGCGGCTTCTTCGGTGGTTTCTTCGTCTTCGAACGTGCGGCCAGCCTGCTGCAGGTCGAAATTGATCTGCTGCCAGATGTTGTTGAACTCAGCGTCAACAAGCTTCTGCGGCGTTTCGAACTGGTAGTCGCCGTCCAGTGCGTCGAGAATCTGACGCTTTACCTTCTGGCGGGTGATCTGGCCGTACTGGCTTTCGATCTGTTCGCGAACAACCTGACGCAGACGCTCAAGCGATTCGATGCCGAGCTTCTTTGCGGTTTCGTCATCAAGAACGAGTTCGTTCGGCTTGGCAACTTCCTTGACCTTGATGTCAAAGGTAGCTTCCTTGCCGGCCAGGTGAGCGGCGCCGTATTCAGCCGGGAACGTAACGTTGATGACCTTCTCGTCGCCAGCCTTGAGGCCAACGAGCTGCTCTTCGAAGCCCGGAATGAACTGGCCGGAACCGAGAACAAGCTGTGCGTCGTTGTCGGCGCCGCCTTCGAACGGCTCGCCGTCGAGCTTGCCGAGGTAATCGATGGTAACGCGATCTTCGTTTTCTGCCTTGCCCTTCTTGGTTTCGAAGGTGCGGGTCGAAGAAGCGATGCGCTTGACCTGCTCGTCGACTTCCTCATCGGAAATATCGACGACTTCACGGGTAACGGCGATCTTGGAGAAGTCCTTGACTTCGATTGCCGGCAGAACTTCGTAGTTCAGCGAGAAAACGAAATCGGCCTTGCCGTCGAGAACCTTTTCGGCCTCTTTTTCGTCTTCCGACATGATGACTTCAGGCTGGGTAGCCGACTTTTCGTTACGGTCAGCGAGAATCGAGCGCGACGAATCGTTGAGGATTTCGTTGACGATCTCGGCCATGAAGGACTTGCCGTACATCTTGCGCAGATGACCTGCAGGAACCTTGCCCGGACGGAAGCCGTTGATCTTGGCGCGACCGCGCGCAGTTTCGAGCCGCTCCGAGAGCTTGGCTTCGAGGTCCTTGGCCGGAACCACGACTTTGATCTCGCGCTTCAGCCCTTCATTGAGCGTTTCGGTAACCTGCATGTTCAAACCTTCACTTCTTGTCATTGTCCCGCCGTCACCGGCTTTCTTGCCTTGTCGCGGGAGAGAAATTCTTTTGCCTTATGGCAGTTGGTGCGGATGGAGGGACTCGAACCCCCACGGTCTCCCGCCAGAACCTAAATCTGGTGCGTCTACCAATTTCGCCACATCCGCTTCTGAACCGAAGCGCATTCCTCAGAACACACCATTATTCGTCTCAGATATTGAACCGCCCCTCGAAAGCGCGCGTCTCTATATCATCCAATTTTCCCGGTTCAAAGGAAAAAAAAAGCCACCTTCCCCGTAGAGAATTACCGGGTTCGATCTGGCTGCCCTTTTCCGCCTCTATATAGCGATCCTGTGACATCAGCCAACCCTTTTCAAAAAGGAGGTGCCGTCAGGGTCAATATAGCGGCTCCTGATAGAGCTGCCTTCCATCGTCTTGCAGGGCTTTGATGACCGGCGCGCCTTTCGGATCGACGGCAATAACGGCGGTGATGCGACGCTCTCGCTGGCTGTCCTCGATCGCCCTTCCCTGCCCTTCAGGTACATAATATCGTTCGATGCCGAAATTGAGACGAACATTCGATTGCGGATCATCGGATATGGAATAGGCGGCTTCTCCGCGAATCTGCACTTCGTCCGCAGCAAGGTCCGAAAGAGGAGCGAATGAAGCGCGTGAAAACCGCGCTATGCCGTTGGCGTCGGGCTTTACCGCCACATAGACGGCTCGCGAACCGGCGGAAGGCGTGCCGCCGATCTCCTTTCGCGCGAGGCTGGAAATCTCGTAGCCAAGAACGACATAATCACCGCGCATCAGATCACGCGGGTCGAAAGGCTCCGTCTGGAGCGTCACTTCTGCGCCGGAGCGCAGGATCGAGGCGCGCTTTTCAATGGCAGCATAAAGAATGCCCGTTTGCAGCAATGCGGTTATGGTCGCACCCACATAGAGCCATGTGAACCGGGTGGTCATGGATGCACCTCCACGCTGCTTTTCCTTCCGAAACGGTTCTCCATGCGCCGCACGAATGCCGCCAGCAGCAGGACCAGAACGCCCGCAGTCAGGAAGAAGCCGGAGGTGCCGATCATCGTGCCGACCGTCTCGAAAGCCAGATAGAGAACCTGGATCGAAAATGCGGCATAGGCGATGGAGCGCAACCCGCCATTGTTCCGCCCGGCTACCGCAATCGCTCCAATCGCAAGCGCCAGAATGAAGATGCTATATACTATATCCCGGTCCAGACCTGCGGAAATGCTGGAATAGGAGAACATCTGGTTTAGCTGAAGCGTGACGAGCGACAGCAGCGCCAGAAGCAGGCCATAGGCCGCGAGCGGATGAGCGAAGCGGGTCAGTCTCTGCATTGTTGTATGGGCAAAACCGTCGGCCAGTATGAGGCCTATACCCACGATCAGCATAAGCACTAGCACGGTATTGCTTTCGCGCTCGGCATAGATGAGCAAAGCCCAGCCTATGGAAAACATCGCCCACAGGTGCGCCGCATGCCGCGAGCGCGTGAATAACGCCGCAGCGGCACCGAACGCCAATAGCAGCGGCCCGATCCAGCGATAGGTCAAGTCATCATAAGATGACGTGTCGAACACATATGTCGAAAGATAGAAGCAGGCGACGGCTGCCCCAAATGCAGCCAGCACCGGGGCGCGCAGAAGAAAGGCCGAAATCAGGACACCGACAGACCAGTAGATTGCCGCGGAATGGATGTCGCCGGACAAATGATACATTTGCCCTACAAGCGCCAGCCCCGCTCCGAAGGATGCAGCGCCCACAATATAGCATACTGGCGGAAACAGCTTGTCACCCCGCGCTTGCCGCCACGCACCACCAAGATAGCTTGCCCATATAAGAACAAATATGAGGCCGATGCGCATAAGACGCGGCATTTCCTGCCAATTGGCGGCGACGAGCATGATAACGGCTGCACCAAGGAGCAGCCCGCCAAGGGTGGCCAGAACGGAACCGAGACTGAAGACCGAAGCTCGCTTTTCAAGGTCGGCATTCAGTTTCGATGCAGTCTCCGCATCAATCAGGCCGTCCCGCTGCCACCGCTCTATCAGGCGTTCAACAGAAATGGAAAATGACAAATTAGCTCCTGCTCATTCCGTCAGTTGTTGCTGCCGCAACCGTAAGCGGTTGAGAACATATAGGAAACCGCGCAGCCGGCAAAGAGTGGATCAAATCGCTTTGCGGCAATTTTGTGCCCGGCCAGTCTAATCGATTTAGGGTGACGTGCAGAGCCCGCAAGGCAGCTATGCAAAGTCGGGTCTGCAACCTGCGAAAACAATAGCTTATATCATGGGCAACAAACGAGATGAATTGAACAGAACTCCAGTTCCTCAACGATGAAGGAATAGCACGATGAACCTGCTTCGCTCTTACAACAACTGGCGCCGTTACCGCGACACCGTCAATGAACTCAGCCAGCTCTCCACCCGTGAGCTGAACGATCTTGGCATCTCCCGCGCGGACATTCCGTTCGTGGCTCGCCAGACCAAGGCTCGCTAATTCAACGGGCCTCATAATTTTCCCGATAGGGATTTCTCCAAGTCTGGCTCCTCCTCCCACCAGACTTGGTTCATCGCCAAACCATCCTCCTCCCAGGTTTGGCGATAACAAGACCGGTTCTCCTCCTCCCAACACCGGTCTTACCATAATGGCATCCGTCGCTCCTCCTCCCGCGACGGATGCCATTTCTTTTTGCGGCTCGTTTCCCGTCCTAGCCAGCCTTCTCCATTGAAGGCGCCCTGCAAAGGCGATATGGGAATGGCCATGTCAAACACATCCGATCTTACTCCCGTTCACGTCGTCGGCGGCGGCCTTGCCGGTTCTGAAGCTGCATGGCAGCTCGCGCAGGCGGGCGTGCCCGTCATACTGCACGAAATGCGCCCGGTGCGCGGCACCGATGCCCACAAGACCGAGCAGCTTGCCGAGCTGGTCTGTTCCAATTCTTTCCGCTCGGATGATGCCGAAACCAATGCCGTCGGCGTTCTCCATGCCGAGATGCGCCTCGCCGGTTCGCTCATCATGGCTTGTGCCGATGCACATCAGGTTCCGGCTGGCGGTGCGCTGGCCGTCGACCGCGAAGGCTTTTCGCAGGCCGTCACGGCCAGGCTTGAAGCCCATCCGCTGATTACCATTGTTCGGGAAGAAGTCACCGGCCTGCCTCCGGCGGAATGGGGAACGACCATCGTTGCCACCGGCCCCCTGACCGCGCCTTCGCTGGCGGAGGCCATTCAGGCGCAAACCGGCGCGGACGCTCTGGCCTTCTTCGACGCCATTGCGCCGATCATCCATTTTGATTCGATCAATATGGATGTGTGCTGGTTCCAGTCCCGCTATGACAAGGTTGGCCCCGGCGGCACCGGCAAGGACTATATCAACTGCCCCATGGACAAGGAGCAGTATGAGGCCTTCGTCGCCGCACTGGTTGAAGGCGACAAGACCGACTTCAAGGAGTGGGAAGGTACACCCTATTTCGATGGCTGCCTGCCGATCGAGGTCATGGCCGAACGCGGGCCGGAAACCTTGCGCCACGGCCCGATGAAGCCAATGGGCCTCACCAACGCGCATAATCCCACGGTTAAGCCCTATGCTGTCGTGCAGCTTCGCCAGGACAATGCGCTGGGCACGCTCTACAACATGGTCGGCTTCCAGACGAAGCTGAAATATGGTTCGCAGACCGGCATCTTCAAAATGATTCCGGGTCTGGAGAATGCGGAATTTGCGCGTCTCGGCGGCCTTCACCGCAACACCTATCTGAATTCTCCCGTGCTGCTCGACGCTACGCTTCGCCTGAAATCACGCGAGACACTGCGCTTTGCCGGTCAGGTTACGGGCTGCGAAGGCTATGTGGAATCGTCAGCGATCGGCTTGCTGGCAGGCCGTTTCACTGCTGCGGAAAAGCTTGGACAGACACTGACGCCGCCTCCTGGAACCACCGCATTCGGTGCCCTGCTCGGGCATATTACGAGCGGACATATCGTGGCGGATGACGAACCGGGTAAACGTTCGTTCCAGCCGATGAATGTCAATTTCGGCCTGTTTCCGCCTGTCGATGTTCCCAAGCCTGAAGGCAAGCGCCTGCGGGGCAAGGAAAAGACAATTGCCAAGAAGCGTGCGCTTTCCGCCCGTGCTCTGGCTGATTGTAGGCAATGGCTTGGGTTGGCCGAGTGATATTGCGATGGGCTTCAGTTCGAATGGACTGAAGCCTCTCCTTTTTGAATGCTTAGAAACTGGCTCTGAACATCAGCCATTGTTTCCGAATAGCTGAAATGTCCGCCACTTTCTCCACAGCCTCGGTGCCAAGACGCTCGATTGCTCGCAGATAGGCCGGGACAAGCGCCAAAGGCAAAAACGCCGGAGCAAGGCTCTTCGGCAGTTGCGACTTGTTTTTCTCGACAATCGCCAGATGCTCCCGCGCGAAGGCCAGCATGATGCTGATGACGCGTCCGGTGGCCGCTTTGTCTTCACCGGCGAGGAAGACCTCGCGGGTCACACCCACCGCCTGCAACATATCCGCCGGGACATAGAGTTGCCCACGTCGCCGATGAATGGGCATGAGACGAAGCAAACCGGTCACGGCCTGCGCGACGCCGGCATGGCCGGTTGTCTCGGTCTGTGCCTGCGCGGCATCCCGGTCCAGTATAAAACCGGCCAGCTGGATGATCGCCGACGCGGTTTCCCCGCAATAACCTTCCAGATCGTTGCGGCTCGGCATCGGATCGTCATAAAGATCAAAGATGCGTGCTTCGCAGTAATTGTCGAAGGCTGCTCGCGGCAATTCATATTTGTCGATTGTTCCGATAAGGGCTGCGGCAACGGGATGCGCTTCTGCGCTGCCCCTCGCCTCGCCGTTGATCAGATCACGCCACCATTGCAGGCGCACCTCACCCGGGAGCGGTTCGTGGACCAGTTCGCGAATACGCGCAATTTCGGTATTGAACGCGTATAATGCAGCCAGACCGCCGCGACGGTCTTCCGGCGCGTAAAGTACCGAAAGGTAGCGATCCCGGTCAGCTTCGCGAAGCAATGCCAGGCAATGTGCCTCATTCTCTTTCATGGTATCAATCTACAGCAATCAGCGCCGCCGCAACCGCACGATCTTCGGCCAGAAGCACATTATAGGTGCGAACGGCAGCGCCGGTGCTCATGGGATCGGAAGAAATGCGATGGTCGCGCAAGATGGCGCGAACGTCTTCAGGAATCCGGCGCAGATCCATGCCCGTGCCTACCAGCAGGATTTCAATATCGGATGCCTGTTCCAGGATCATTTCCAGATCGGCTTTAGCCAGCAAGGGCGGCGTGGCAGGTTCCCAGCCGTGAATTCCAGAGGGCAGACACAGGATTGATCCGCGATGTGACATTTCCGCAAAGCGAAAGCCCCCATTGCCATAGGCATCAATGGGCGCGCGGCCCGGAAAATGAGCCTCTCTTATCTCTATCCCATGGGCCATTGTCAGCTTTCCAAATTCAGCGATTGCGCCAGTTCGTCGTCCATGGAATCGCTGGACTCATTCGGCCCCCGCGGCTTGAGGCCGAACTGGACCAGCAAAGGAGCCGCGATGAAGATCGACGAGTAGCTCGCCACTATAATACCCACGCTCAATGCCAGCGCGAAACTGCGAATATCCGCGCCGCCAAAGGCATAAAGCGGGATATGCGCGAGGAATGTCACGAAGGACGTCAGCAAGGTACGCGACAGCGTCTGGTTGATCGAGGCGTCGATGATGGCAGGCAGCGGCGCGCTTTTATAGACGCGCAGGTTCTCGCGCACGCGGTCATAGATCACCACCGTATCGTTCAGCGAATAGCCGATGATGGTCAGGATTGCCGCGACGCTCCACAGATTGAATTCCATGCGGAACACAATGAACATGCCCGCCAGAATGATGACGTCGTGCAGGGTAGACAGCACCGCACCAAGCGCAAGCTGCCAGCGGAACCGGACCCACACGTAAATGAAGATGCCGATCAGCGACAGAATAACCGCCAGAATGCCAGCGCGGGAAAGCTGTTCCGAAACAGTCGGCCCAACGACTTCGACGCGCTGGAATGAATAATCCTGCTCGAACTCGCCGCGCAGCTTCACGGCGACGGTTTGTTCTGCATCGTCTCCGACTTCCTGACTGCCGATGATGACGAGCGCTGAGCGCGGAGATTTTGCCGGCAGGACACGCGCGCTGTCGATGTTGAGCTCGGTAAGCCGCTCCGTGATATCTTCCAGATTGGCGTCGCCGCTGCGCGCCTGCAGTTCGACCATCGAGCCGCCACGGAAATCGATGCCGTAGTTGAAGCCGATATTGACGAACAAGGCGACAACAATCGCGCAGGCAAGGACCGAAATGCCAAGCGTGACGAATTGGAGACGCATGAAGGGAATGTGCGTTACCGTCGGGACCAGTTTCAGGCGACGCTTCGGCACTTCCTTCGGCTTTGCCGTGCGCACCCATTGGGCGATCAGCAGGCGCGTGAAGGTGAGCGTGGTGAAGAGCGTCGTGCCGATACCGACCGCGACCGTCAGCGCGAAACCATGCACTGTTCCCGAGCCGAGCAGGAACAGGACGAGCGCCGCAATCAGCGTGGTAAGGTTCGCATCGATGATGGTTGAAAGAGCGCGATAAAAGCCGGATTCCATTGCCTGGACGACGGAATAGCCCTTGCGGCGATCTTCGCGCACACGTTCATAAATGAGGATGTGAGCGTCAACAGCCAGACCTATGGTCAGCACCAGACCGGCGATACTTGCAAGGCTGATCGATGCGCCGATCAGCGAGAGTATGGCTGTAAGGATGATGATGTTGACGGCGAGCGCGATCATCGCGATCACACCAAGGATGCCGTAGGACAAGACCATGAACAGGCCGACGAGCAGCGCGGCCAGTAAAGCGGCCAATGCCGCGGCGCTGGCGTAATCTTCGCCCAGAGCGGATGCAATCGTGCGCTCTTCCAGAACCGTAACGTTCTGCGGGAGCGCGCCCGAACGCAGCACGACCGCCATATTGTTGGCCGCCTGAAGATCGAAAGCGCCGGAAATCTGCAGCTCATTCGTGTCGAGCTTTTCATCCACGGCAGGCGCGGATACGATCTGGTTATCGACAACGATGGCAAAGCTTCCGCCAACCAGTTGCGAGGTCGCTTCGGCGAGATTCTTTCGGCCCGCATCGTCCAGCGTCAGCGTAATGACCGGTTCCGTATCGTCGTCCGCGAGCGTCGCCTTGGCGTCGGTCACATTGGCGCCAGTCAGGATCGGCTGTTTCTTGACGAGGTAACCGACGGGCGGATCGTCGTAGGAGTAGATGACCTCACTGTCGGCGGGCGGCGTTCCACGAATGGCGTCATCCGGCCCCATGGTGCTGTCGACGGCGCGGAAAGAGAAATTGCCCCGAACGCTGAGAATGTCTTTCAGAAGCTGCGCGTCGTAGACGCCAGGAACTTCGACCCGGATCTGATTGCGGTTTTCCGCTTCGACGAAGGGCTTGCCATATCCCAGTTCCTCGAGGCGCTGGCGCATGATGTTCGCCGTGAGCTCAAGCTCCCCTCGTCCCGGATTCTGCACTTGCAGGACCAGGCGCGAGCCGCCGGAGAGATCCAGCCCGAGGGCGATCTGCTGCTTTGGCAGGAAGCCTGGCAGTTTGGCCAGCGTTTCACGCGAGAAAAAGTTGGGGGAAGCGATGATGAAGCTCACGAGAACCGCGAGCCAGATCAGGGCAGATTTCCAGCGTGAAAAATAGAGCATAGAGCAGCAATTCCGTATCAGCTTGGATAGAGCAGGCCGGAGTTCACCTGTTGCGAACCGCTCTCCGGCGTCGTGGCGCGCACGTTCTGGCGCTTGCCGAATAATGCACAGGCCCCGGTTATGGAAATCTTACCGGGGCCTGCTTGTCGTAAAAGAATTACTTGTTCTTGTTGTCGGCGACAGGTTCGCCCTTCACGCGAACATCCATCAGGGTGCTGCGCATGACGCGGATGCGAACGCCTTCAGCAATTTCGACTTCGAGTTCGTTGTCATCAACGACCTTCTGAACCTTGCCGACAATGCCGCCGCCGGTGACAACGGTATCGCCGCGACGAACCTGAGACAGCATTTCCTGACGCTTCTTCATCTGGGTCCGCTGCGGGCGGATGATGAGGAAGTACATGATCACGAAGATCAGGATGAACGGCAGAATGCTCATGAGCATGTCTGGCCCAGCAGCGCCGCCGGATGCCTGAGCGAAAGCCGGTGTTACGAACATTAGGAACTCCTCTGAAGTCTCGAAGACAAATTATTATCGGCATTACAATGGTTAGCGCGCCAAATGCAACCGGCGATGACCCCGCCTGTGCCAAGGTCGCACACTTTTCGCCTCCGCTGTGGCATGTTAAGTCCATATTCCTATCATCAGGGACAAGAAATGACGACCGAAGACATACTCAGCCAGAAACTGGACCGTTTGATCGCCACTCTGGAACGCATTGCGCCGCCGGAAGCCAAAACACCCGATCTCAATGCCGCAGACTGCTTTGTCTGGGCACCGGAACGACTAACCCTTGATCCGGTCAAGCGTGTCAACCGAGTGGATATCGCGCTGATCCGTGGCGTAGATTTGGTGCGTGACCAGCTGGTGGACAATACCCGGCGCTTTGCAAAAGGTTTCCCGGCCAACAATGTGCTGCTCTGGGGCGCGCGCGGCATGGGCAAATCCTCGCTCGTCAAGGCTGCGCAGGCAAGCGTCAACGCCGAAATGCCGGAGCGGGTACCGCTCAAGCTGATCGAAATCCACCGCGAGGATATTGATAGCCTTCCTACCTTGATGAATCTCATCAAGGACACGGACTATCGCTTCATCCTGTTCTGCGACGACCTCTCCTTCGATCACGACGATACGTCTTACAAGTCGCTCAAGGCGGCTCTCGAAGGCGGCGTGGAAGGTCGTCCAGCCAATGTGATCTTCTATGCCACCTCGAACCGGCGCCACCTGATGCCGCGCGACATGATCGACAATGAGCGCTCGACGGCGATCAACCCTTCGGAAGCCATTGAGGAAAAGGTTTCCCTCTCAGACCGCTTCGGTCTCTGGCTCGGTTTCCATAAATGCAGCCAGGACGATTATCTCGCCATGGTCGATGGCTATGCGGCCTATTTCAAGCTGGCTTACGATCCCGACAAGATGCACGCCGAAGCGCTGGAATGGTCTACCACCCGCGGAAACCGCTCGGGCCGGGTTGCATGGCAATATATACAGGATCTGGCGGGTCGCCTCGGCATAGCGATGTGAAACCACGATACCCCCATGACAAGAAAGGCGGGCCTTGGGGCCCGCCTTCTTTTTTAACTCGGTGGTTTTTAAAGCGGGATGTTCTCAAGTTGAACTGTCATCGCGCTCCAAGAACCGTCTTCTCGATCAGGATTCCAGATATTTGCTCGGATTGACCGGAGCGGAGTTCTTGCGCACCTCGAAGTGCAGCTTCGGAGATTTCGCGTTGCCGCTCATGCCCGACTTTGCAACTTCTTCGCCGCGACGGACTTTCTGCCCGCGCTGAACCAGTATCTGGCTGTTGTGGCCGTAAACGGTAACAAGGCCGTTGTCGTGGCGGATCAGAACCGTCTGGCCGAACTCCTTGAGGCCGTCACCGGCATAAATGACGACGCCGTTTTCGGCAGCCTTCACCGAAGTTCCTTCCGGAACCATGATGTCGATGCCGTCGCTCACCGAGGTGCCGTCACGCTGGCCAAAGCTTGCCAGAATACGTCCACGGACTGGCCAGCGCATCTGGGAAATGCCGGTTGAGGAAGGCGCTGCCGCCTGATCCTTTTCGGCATCCTCGATCACCTTGTTGCTCGCCTGCGGCGGCGTGTAAGGCTTGACATCGGCATTGGCGGCTGGCGCAGCAGCAGCCTTGGCCGGGTTTTCCGGCGGCTGCGAAACAGCTGCGACCTGTGTCGCGTTGCCTGCTGCGGCAGACGGAATTACGAGAGCCTGACCGACGCGGATGGCGCCGTTCGACAGTCCGTTGGCCTTCTTCAACTGCTCGACAGGCACATTGTGCTTCTGCGCGATGGAGAAGAGTGAATCGCCGCTCTTGACAGTATAGGTGCCGTTCGGCGCTGGCGGCGTGGTAGCATTTGCCCCCGCCGAGGCCATGTCGGTTGCCGAAGGCTTCTTGCCGTTGACGGCAGGCGCCTGCGGCACGACCGCGATATTGTTATCCGTCGGCCGGGGTGCAGCCGGGGCTGCTGGAAGCTGGCCCAGAACCTTTTCCTGCGCGCCGTTCACGGTATTGCGCGTAGCAGTGGCTGCGCTGGCAACCTTGGTTTCGGCTGCGTTGACCGTGTTGTTTACACGGTTTGCGGCCATGTCCTGTGCCTGCCCGACTTGACTCTGGATGTGATTGGATGCCGCTGCAACCGGAGCCTGAACGGACTGGCGCGCTGCCGCGACAGGCGCGGCCATCGGCGCCGATGTCACCGGCGGCAGCGAATTGCGCTGGACCGACCCGCTGGAAGCGGGAGCTACAGGAGCCGCGGATGCATAAAGATCGCCAGCCGGCTGCTGTGCGACACGCTGACTGGACGTAGAGCCCGTACTGATACCATCAGTGAAGCGCATCGTATCGGCACTGCACCCGGCACCAAAACCGGCAATCAGAACGATCGCGACATTCCGCAGGAGACGTTCAGACGTGTGCTGCAAAATTTGTAAACGCATGTTCAACTCGCCCATACTCGAAACTCAGTAAGGTGATTAAAACGCGTTAATGTTACTCTCTGGTTAAGAACGACAAATCTTCGAAAAAAGATTCACCAATTAAATACCATAAGCGCACAAAGCCGCCGGAGGCCCTCCCCGACGCGGCCGGAAAGAGCCAAAGAGCCTTCTTTTTGACGAATCAATGCGCGTCGGTCACAGAACCGACGATACGCCTTCGATGAAAGGCTGGTAGCGAACCGCCATCAGGTCCTCCTGCTCGAATCGGCTGCCAACCTTGGCTATGCGCGTCATGACCTGCGGGCCATCGCCCGGACCGATGGGGGCAATCAACACCCCATGCGTCGCCAGTAGATCAACGAAGTGACGCGGCACCTCGTCGAAAGCGAGCCAGATCAGGATACGATCGAACGGACCGCCCGGCATTCCATGACGACCATCGGCATGCTTGACCATGATGTTTTCACGCTTCAGCGACACGAATTGCTGCAAGGCGTGGTCGCAAAGCTTGCGGTAGCGTTCGACGGTCGTGACACGACCGGAAAGCGAAGACATGACAGCCGCCGTGAAACCGGAGCCTGTTCCGATTTCCAGAACCCGGTGACCGGGCTCCAGTTTCAGCGCAGCGATGGCGCGGGCCTGCTCATCGATGCCCTCCATGTACTCGCCGCAGTCGAGCGGCGCAGTGCGGGGGCTGTAGGCGAGATGAGACCATGCGGAGGCCAGAAAACTCTGGCGGGGCGTGGCCTCAATGGCTGCGAAGAGACGCGGATCGTCAATACCGTATCCGCGCATCCGCATGACGAAGGATGCAAATCCTTCCCTGTCCGAAAGCCGTGGGCGCTCAGACGCTGCCTGCCTCATGCTTCAACCCCAAGTGCTGCACTCAATTCTGCCCGAACCTTATGCGCGGTCAGATCAAGGTGCAACGGGGTGACCGAAATGCAATCGGAACGAATGGCCGCTATGTCGCTGTCGTCGGCCACGGGCGCCTTGCCGCGCCCGAAGTGCAGCCAGAAATAAGGGAAGCCGCGTCCGTCGCGGCGCTCATCGAGGCGCGCATCGTGGCTGAGCTTGCCCTGCGCCGTGACGCGTACGCCCTGCACTTCCTCCGGCCCGCAGTTTGGGAAATTCAGATTCAGAAGAACCCCTTCCGGCCACCCAGCCTCCATCAGCTTTTTGATAAGGTCCGGCGCGTGAGCTTCTGCTGTTTCCCACGGAACGATACGGCGATCGCCTTCATATTCATATTCCTGCGACAGCGCGATGGCGCGTACACCCAGCAAGGTTCCTTCCATCGCACCGGCAACCGTACCCGAATAGGTTACGTCGTCGGCCATGTTCGCACCGGAATTGACGCCGGAGAGGACGAGATCGGGCGCGCCCGGCAGCACGTGGCGCACGCCCATGATGACGCAATCGGTCGGCGTGCCGCGCAATGCGAAATGGCGATCATCGATCTGCCGGAGACGGAGCGGCTCCGACAGTGTCAGCGAATGCGCGAGGCCGCTCTGATCGGTTTCGGGAGCGACGACCCAAACATCGTCGGAGAGCTTGCGTGCGATCCGCTCCAGAACTGCGAGGCCTTCAGCGTGGATACCATCATCGTTCGTCAGCAGAATTCGCACGTCGTCACTCCTTCATTTATCAATGATTCTGATTCACGCAGCTTTCTCGATCCGCGTGAGGCCGCCCATGTATGGCTGCAATGCTTCAGGAATATGAATGCTGCCGTCTTCTTCCTGATAATTTTCCATCACGGCGATAAGCGCACGACCGACGGCGACACCCGAACCGTTCAGCGTATGCACGAAACGAGTCGACTTTTCGCCTTCCGGACGATAGCGGGCATTCATGCGACGGCCCTGGAAATCGCCGCAGACCGAGCAGCTGGAGATTTCGCGATAGGTGTTCTGGCCAGGCAGCCACACTTCGATGTCATAGGTCTTCTGCGCGCCGAAGCCCATGTCGCCGGTGCAGAGCACGACTGTACGGAACGGCAGACCGAGGCGCTTCAGCACTTCCTCGGCACAGGCAGTCATGCGCTCGTGTTCTTCGATCGAGCTGTCGGCATCGGTGATCGACACCATTTCCACTTTCAGGAACTGATGCTGGCGCAGCATGCCGCGCGTGTCGCGGCCAGCGGAGCCTGCTTCCGAGCGGAAGCATGGCGTCAGCGCCGTATAACGCTGGGGAAGCGACTTCGCGTCGACGATTTCGTCGGCGACCAGATTGGTCAGCGGAACTTCGGCGGTCGGAATGAGCCAGCGGCCATCCGTGGTGCGGAAAAGGTCTTCCGAGAATTTTGGCAGCTGACCGGTTCCATAGACAGCTTCGTCGCGCACCATCAGCGGCGGCATCGTTTCGGTGTAGCCGTGCTCTGTCGTGTGGAGATCGAGCATGAACTGACCGAGCGCCCGTTCAAGACGCGCAAGGGGCCCTTTCAGCACCGTGAAGCGCGAACCTGCGAGCTTCGCAGCGCGTTCGAAATCCATGTAGCCGAGCGCCTCGCCCAACTCGAAATGTTCCTTCGGCTGGAAGGCGAAATTGCGCTGGTTGCCGATGCGGCGGATTTCGACATTGTCGCTTTCATCCTTGCCGAGCGGCACGTCTTCGAGCGGAATATTGGGGATGGACGACAGCGCGTCGTTCAACTCCCTGGTCAGGCGACGTTCCTCGTCTTCGGCCTGAGCAAGGAAATCCTTCAACTCGGCAACTTCCGCCTTCAGCTTGTCAGCCGTTGCTGCATCCTTCGCAGCCATGGCCTTGCCGATTTCCTTCGAGGCGGCGTTGCGGCGTTCCTGCGCGGCCTGAACCTTGCCGACATATTCGCGGCGTTTCTCGTCCAGCGCCATCAGTTCGGACGACAGCGACTGAGCCCCACGCTTGGCGAGCGCTTTGTCGAGGGTTTCAGGGTTTTCGCGTATCCATTTGATGTCGAGCATGGGAAAAGCCGTTTCGTGAAATTGAACAGGAGCGAGGCCGCACAACCTGCGACCTCACAGAATCAACGTGACAAATCAGGATGATGAAGCGTTGTTCTCGGCGTCGGAAGCTTCCTGTGCCTCATCCCGCTTCTTCTCGATCATGCGAGCCACGATGATTGAAATCTCGTAGAGAAGGATCGTCGGCAAGGCAAGGCCGATCTGGCTCGCCGGATCAGGCGGCGTCAGCACAGCCGCGACGATGAAAGCGATGACGATTGCGTATTTGCGCTTGTCTTTGAGACCCGCCGACGTCACCAGCCCGACGCGCGCCATCAGGCTGGTCACGACCGGCAGCTGGAAGACCAGGCCAAACGCAAAGATGAGCGTCATGATGAGGCTCAGATATTCCGATACTTTCGGCAGGAGTGAAATCTGCACTTCGCCGCTGCCGCCGGTCTGCTGCATGGCGAGGAAGAACCACATCACCATCGGCGTGAAGAAGAAATAGACGAGTGCGCCGCCCATCAAAAACAGGATCGGCGAAGCAATCAGGAATGGCAGGAACGCCATGCGTTCATGCTTGTAGAGGCCCGGCGCAACAAACTTGTAAATCTGCGCGGCAATGATCGGAAACGCCAGCACGATGCCCCCGAACATTGCGACCTTCACCTGTGTGAAGAAGAATTCCTGTGGCGCAGTATAGATCAGTTCTGCCTTCGAGCGGTCCATGCCCGCCCAGTCGAGCGCCCACTGATAGGGCACGACAAGCAGGTTGAAGAGCTGTTTGGCGAAAGCGAAACAGAAAACAAATGCCACGAAAAATGCCAGAATTGCCCAGATCAGGCGGCGGCGCAGTTCGATCAGGTGCTCAAGCAGAGGCGCTGCGCTCTGTTCGATTTCGTCCTCGTCGCGTTTCACGCTTTGGTTCCTGTCTTCTTCGTGGTCTTTTTGGCAGGTGCGGCAGCAGCCTTTGCAGTTTCCGGTTTCGCCGCTGCGGGCTTTTTGGCAGCAGGCTTTGTGGCGGAAACCGCCTTCGGAGCCGCTTTCGCTTTAGCTGTCCTGGCTTCGGTCGCTTTGTTCTCTGCCTTCGGTGCAGCCTTGCGAGTGGTTTTCTTCGGCGCTACGGCTTTTTCCACGGCGGGCTCCACAGCAGGCGGAACCGGTGCGCCGCCGGCATCAACCGGCGTGGTCACTTCAGCGACTTTTTCAGGTGTAGCCGGAGACATGGAAGTCGTGGACTGAAGGCCAGCGCGCAAATCTTCTCCGGCGCTGCGAATCGGATCGAACACCTGCGTGATCTTCGAGCGCGGGTCCAGCTTGCGGGTCTCGTCGATGATGTTCTTGACGTCCTCAAGCTCGGCCTCTTTCAAGGCTTCGTCGAACTGCTGCTTGAACTCGTTGGCGGTAGCGCGCATGCGCGCGGTTGCCTTGCCAAATGCCCTCAGCATCTTCGGCAAATCCTTGGGACCGACCACCACGATCATCACGATCGCAATAATCAGAAGTTCAGACCAACCGATGTCGAACATATTCTTGATACCCCGCGCAATTCGCGCGCGCGTCCCGTCTTTCGGCGGAAAACCGCACTTTTAAATGGCAAAATATGCTGCGCGCTTTCCCGCACGCAGCATGCTTTATCCGTCAGATCAGGACTTGGTGGTTTTCTTGACGTCGTTGACGGTTTCATCAGCCTTGGCGTCGATCGTACGACCTGAATCCCTGGCTTCATCCTTGGCGTCTTCGTCGGACATGCCCTGCTTGAAGTTCTTGATGCCCTTGGCAACATCGCCCATCAGCTCGGGAATCTTGCCGCGGCCGAACAGAAGAAGCACAACCGCCAGGACGATCAGCCAGTGCCAGATGGAAAAGCTACCCATTTTATTCCTCTCATTGCCGCGAGCGCGGCATGTTCCTGCAATGCCAGTTACGATTTAAGCGCTTTCAACAAATCTTTCAAACAGAAGTGTGACGGTGAACGGCTTTGCGACAAATAAAATTGGCTGCAAAGGCCAGACTGGGACTATTCACCGCGTGGGGCGAGCAAGCCAAGGCTTTCCAGATCGATATCTTCAAGCGGCTCTTCGTCTTCCGTCAGTTCGTCCGGGTCGATGTTCGGCACGGGGACGGCGAAACTCGACGGCATGCGCGCAGAGAGGAGCCCTGCCCCGCGCAATTCTTCCAATCCGGGCAGATCGCGGATTTCCGGAAGGCCAAAATGGTCGAGAAAGGCATCCGTCGTTCCATAGGTGACCGGGCGACCGGGCGTGCGGCGGCGTCCGCGCAACTTGATCCAGCCGGTCTCCATCAGAACGTCAAGCGTACCCTTCGAGGTCTCGACACCGCGAATGTCCTCCAGTTCGGCGCGCGTGACGGGCTGATGATAGGCAATGATGGCCAGCACTTCCATCGCAGCGCGCGAAAGCTTGCGCTGCTGCACGGCTTCGCGGCTCATGAGAAAGGCGAGATCGGGCGCGGTGCGAAACGCCCATGCGCCGCCGACCTGAACCAGATGCACGCCGCGCGTTTTATATATCTTCTGCAGATGCTTCAAAACCGGGGCAATGTCCACATTGGCGGGCAGACGTTCCGATAGTGCGCGTTCGGAAACGGGTTCCGAAGACGCAAACACAATCGCCTCGACAATGCGCGCAAGCTCGGCCAGCCCCTGCGTCGAGACAGAAACTTCCGTTTCGATCTGATCGTCGTCGCTATCGATTTCAGCCAGATTTCGACGTTCAGCCTCAGACATCCTCATCCTCATCCAATTCGCTCAGGTCGCCCGTCGCCCTTATATAGATCGGCTCGAAAGGAGCGTTCTGCCTTACTTCCAGCTTGCCTTCGCGAACAAGTTCGAGGCTGGCGGCGAAGGAACTGGCAAGTGCCGAAGCCCTTTCGCGCGGTGAAAGGGCATAATCGATCAGGAAGCGATCCAGCGATATCCAGTCCCCCACCGATCCCATCAGGCGCACAAGCGCCACGCGCGCTTCCTTCAGCGACCAGACAGCGCGCTTGGCGATCTGCACCTGTGAAACCGCCTGCCGCTGCCGTTGGGAAGCATAGGCGGTAAGAAGATCGTACAGCGTTCCAGAAAACTGGCTGGTCCTGTCGACCATGACCATCTCCGGCATGCCGCGCGCAAAGACGTCCCGCCCCAGCCGGTTGCGGTTGACGAGCTTGGCCGCCGCGTCGCGCATGGCTTCAAGTCGCTTCAAACGATAATGCAGCGAAGCGGCCAGTTCTTCACCGGTCGCCCCGTCATCCCCCTGCTGCTTCGGGATCAGCAGCTTCGACTTGAGATAGGCAAGCCATGCGGCCATCACGAGATAATCGGCAGCAAGTTCAAGGCGCAAGGCGCGCGCCTGCTCCACGAACACCAGATACTGCTCGGCAAGCGCCAGAACGGAAATACGGGCAAGATCGACACGCTGGCTCCGTGCGAGATGGAGCAGCAGATCGAGCGGCCCTTCAAATCCCTGCACATCGATGAGCAGCGACGGTTCGCTTTCGCTGCGTTCGGTGTCGCCCTGCCACAGCGCATCCATCGGCACGAGCGTGCCGTCTTTGCCGTCTGTGTCTGCTCCCGATGCTGCCAAGCCCGTTTCCCTGCCGATAAGGTCACCGGCAGATCAATCCGCCGATGATGTCAGTTTACCAAGTTTTGACGATTACGCTATCAGTTCGAACATGGCGCTGAATTCCGCACGCAATTCTTCCTCGTCGGAAAGATCGGGGTCGCCCGCGTAGACTTCAGCCAGGTCGGCGCGGCGCTTTGCCTTGCCTTCAAGAACCGGCACACGCGCCGCAACTTCCTTCAGTTCCTCCATCACGCCTGCGCAATAGAGAACCACATCGCAGCCCGCGCCGATGATGCCGTCCGCAATATCGCCGAGGCTGCCCGAGAGCGCCTTCATGGAGATGTCGTCGCTCATGACAAGTCCGTCGAACTGGATCACATCGCGAATGATGGTGTTGATGACGGTTGGCGACAGTGTCGATGGGCGTTGCGGGTCGATGCAATCGAAAACGACGTGAGCCGTCATTGCCATCGGCAGGTCGTTGAGCGCCTTGAACGGCACGAAATCATGCGCGACCAGCTCGTTAAGAGGAACGGTGACGCGGGCGAGTTCCTTGTGCGTGTCGGCAAATGCACGGCCATGTCCGGGCATATGCTTGACCACCGGCAGCATGCCGCCAGCCAGCAAGCCTTCCGCAGCGGCCCGGCCCATTTCGGCTACCGCATGCGGATTCTTGGAATAGGCGCGTGCGCCGATGACGTCATGCGCGCCTTCCACAGGCACGTCCAGCACCGGCAGGCAGTCCACATTGACGCCGACCCTAAGCAAGTCGAATGCATGCAGGCGGGCATGAAGCCATGCAGCACGCAGGCCTGCCTCGCGGTCACGCGCGTAAATCGCGCCCACTTCCGAGGCTGAGGGGTAGTTCGGCACAAGCGGCGGGCGAAGGCGCTGCACGCGGCCACCTTCCTGATCGATGAAAACAGGAGTCTGGTCGCGTCCCGTCAGGTCACGCATATGCGCCGTCAGCTCGGAAACCTGTTCCAGACTTTCGACGTTGCGCGCAAAAAGAATGAAGCCCCAGGGCCTTTCATCACGGAAGAACGCGATCTCGTCTTCCGTCAGTTTCGTTCCCGACACACCGGCAATCCATGCCTTGCAGTCTTTCATGCGCTCTTCCCCAAAATTGTCTGGAAATGCTGTACTCGAACAACCCTGCCCCGGTTTAACTGAAAAAATCGGGGCTTGGTAGTGGACCATAAAAAAGGGCGACCTAAGCCGCCCTTTTCGATACTCAGTGCCTGATCGATCACTGCGTGACGAAGCAGCTGCCGCCAGCGGATTTGAGGCGTGCGCACAGCGCGGATGCGTCTTCCTTCGAGCCGCCCTGAACGCGGACACGATAGTAAGTGCCCTTGCCCGGAATATCGGCCCGCTTGATGTCCACGCTGCGGCCGCCGATCACGCTGCCAAACTTCTGGGCCATGTTCGCATAGGACTTCTGGGCCAGTTCTGCCGATGGCTGCGAAGCGATCTGGATGAAGTAACCGCCTGCACCTGCCGCCGATGCAACCTGCGGCGCAGCCGGTGCGGGAGCCGGGTTGGCAGCAGCCGGGGCCTGCGTGCGCTGCGGCACGTTGCCGACGATATTGACCGGCTGTTCAGCAGGACGCGACGGCACCACCGGAGCACGGACGGGCAGACGGGGAGCTTCCGCCGCAGGCTGTGGCTGCGGAGCCGGAGCCTGTGTCTGTGTCTGTGTCTGGGCGGCGGGTGTTACAGGCGCATTGCCTGCTGCAAGCGCGGCGATTTCGTCGCCACCAGCAGGCGCTGCGGGCTGCGCGCTGTTTGCCGGAGGCATTTGCGAAGCGGTTTCTTCCGGCGCCGAAGAAGGCTGAACGATGGAGCCATCCGGCCGCACGATCATGGTTTCCACTTCGCGCGGCTGAACCAGCGGCGCATTGCGGTTGCTGTCCTGATTCACGGCCGGAGTATTATTCGCAACCGGCTGCTCGTCAGGGGTGTTGTCCACCATGTTCTCGCTGTCGTCCGTGCCCGAAATATCGACGGGCTCTTCGCCGGACGTGATCAGCGACTTTTGTTCCGGATTGTTCGGCAACGTACCGGCAACGCGATCATAAACCGCCTTGTCCTGGTTCGGAACCGTCGCACCGCCCGGATTCTCCGGCTGCATCTTGATCGGCTGATTGTCGGCGCGAATCACGACCGGTTCACCGGAACCGCTGCCGCCGAGGAAATGGTAGCCGATCCCGCCAAGCAGCACGGCCACACCGGCCACGCTTGCCAGGATAAGGCCGCGACGACCGCGAACCGGGCGATTGCGATAGGCTTCGGCAGCGCTGCCAAGGTCATCTTCGGCCTGCATCGCGGCGCGTTCGCCATAGTCGCCAGCTTCGAGCGGCTGTGCGCCCTGAGCGGCCCAATGATTGTAGAAATCGTCCTCATTGCCCAATTGGCCGGAGGGCTGCGCCGGAGCCTGCGCCGTCGCCTGCGAGCGGCCATATGCCCCCGCAGCCGCGGCAGCGCCAACGCCCAACGCGGCAGCACCCACCGCGGCGCCAAGGCCTGCGCCGGAGTCCGGCAGATAGCTGGAGGCGCTTTCGCGGAATATGTCCTCGAAAGCCCTGTCAGCTTCGCTCTGTGCATCGGATTTCGCCGCTTCATCGACGCCAACCGTATTGAAGACCTCTGCGAATTCCGCTTCGAGATCCGTCAGTCCGGCATTGTTTTCTTCTTCGCCGTAATTGATTTCCGGCAGATCGAGGGAATGCGTCTGCTCGACCTTTTCTTCGGCCACGCTCAGCGTTTCAACTTCCGGCGCAGGTGCGCTGACCGCAGCCCCGTGAGCCATTCCGAAGGGCGAGAACGGAGCTGGTGAAGCCCGGTAATCATCATCCGGACGCACAGCATGCGCATAAGCCGTTGCTTCTGCTTCCGGCTCCGCGTGCAGATCGAGATCATCTTCCGTGAAGAAGTCCTCTTCGGTGAAAGCGTTCTCGTCCGGGAGCCTGGAAACGTCGCCCGATGGCTCGAAGCCGAAATCATCTTCCGAGAGGCTGATTTCATCCAGTTCCGACAGATCGTCGTCGGTTCCCTCGGCAGCAATTGGAGCCGCGCCTTCCTCGGCATCGAACGAAAAATCATCATCGAAGGAGAAATCGTCTTCGTTGTCGACAGATGATGCCGATTCCACTGCGGGCGCGTAGTCGGCCTGCGGCGCCCTCGCTACCGCATCCTGCCCTGCAACTCCCGAAGCGAAATTGCTCCGCGTATAATACGGGTATGCGGAAGGAGTTGCCTGCGGCGTGTAGCCGTATCCCTGCTCCGACGCCGCGACGGCTTCCGCTGCGCTGTCATGGGCCGGCTCGTCGAGCTGCAGATCATCGAAATCAAAGTCGTCCAGCTCGGGCGCATCCTGGTATCCAGAATTCTGCACCGGTGCGACATCGTGATGGGCATCCGGCGATTCGGCAGGCGCCCCATGCGAGAAATAAGTCTCGTCATGTGATGCAAGCTCAGGGGATGCGGGCTGCGGCTCGTCGCCAAACAGGAGATTTTCCAGTTCGTCTTCAAGCGAAACCGGCGCGGAAACTGCAGCATAGGATGGCTGTTCGGGCTCGACAGCCTGAACATTCCAGTCATGGTGACGTGCCGACTGGTAAGCCTCTTCATGCGGTTCAATGGCTGGCTGATAGATCGTCGGATCGTAATCGGTCTGATCGATATGAAGGGGCTCGATAGTTTCCCTGCGACCATACACGGAAGACGACGCGGTGAAGTCGTCCGCGTTCGAATCGCGAGCAGCCGAATAGTCGTTATAGTCGAATTGCGGCACGGGCTCGGTGCGATCGGCTTCCTCAAACTCAAGCGTCTCGAAGGAAGGCGTTTCCACTTCGGGAGCCAGCTCATCCTCATCCATCTGAAGATCGAGCTCGTCTTCCAGAGCGGAAGCAAGTTCTTCCTCATGTATCAGAGGTGCGCCAGACTGATGGGAATCATCGTGCGCCGGTGCGGCTGCGAACTGCGACTGGTCCACAGGCTGGGAATAATCGCTGAAATCGCCGAGCAGTTCGCGTTCCAGATCCAGAGAGGGATCAAAGCCGGGATCGGTTCTGTCCTCGAAATGAGTATTCCCAAACTGAGTGGGGCGGCGCTCATTCCAAGCGACGTTGTCATCAGCAGGCGTGCCGAAGTCCATGATCCGCGACAGTTCCATCAGCGGGTCGTCTTCGTGCAACGGACGCTCGCCGTAATTACGGGGATTTGCACTGCTGTCCGTCATAGCGTGTTCCTAACTCAAACCCTGGACGCCGCAAGACGTCTCCATACATTGCTTTTTTAGCGAGGCAATGTGGGCAAAAGTTGACGGAAGTTTCCTGCGCCAGAAGGAAGACCAATGACTTGCGTTCATTATGGCCTTCCACCCGTTCGACTTGCCAACTTTTGCCTTCAATCAGTCTTTCGACCTGAAAAGCTTCATGACAGTCGCCTGGTCTCCGGAATCATCTCGAGCCGCATATTCCGGCCCGCAGACTGCGGAGACCATTCTTCGAGTATAATCCGTCTCAAAAGGTCTTCACCTTCCAAACTATACTCTAGCGCATTTCCGTTGGAGCATCCGCACCGATTATCGTCAATCCGGAGGTCAGCACATCGGAAACAACCTGTACCAGCCCTAGCCTGGCTAGCGACAAGTCTGGATCGTTAACCTTAATAAAACGTAAGTCCGGGTTCTCCGTGCCTCTATTCCATTGCGAATGGAACGCGCTGGCGAGGTCATAGAGGTAGAAAGCAAGCCGGTGCGGCTCCTGATGAATGGCCGCAGCCTCGATCAGGCGTGGATATTCCGCGAGCTTGCGAACGAGCGCGATTTCGCTTTCATCGGTAAGCTTGCTGAAATTCGCAGCCATGCCGACCCGGTCGAGATCGGCCAGCCCAAGCTGATCGGCTGCCTGACGGAAAACCGAATGGCAACGTGCGGAAGCATACTGCACGTAGAAGACCGGATTGTCCTTCGACTGTTCCGTCACCTTGGCAAAATCGAAGTCCAGCGGCGCGTCGTTCTTCCGGTAAAGCATCATGAAACGGACCGGATCGCGGCCAACTTCGTCCACCACGTCGCGCAGCGTGATGAACTCGCCTGCCCGCTTCGACATGCGCACAGGCTCGCCGTCGCGGAAAAGCTTGACCAACTGGCAGAGCAGCACGGTCAGCTTCGCCTTGCCATCGGAAACAGCCCTTGCAACCGCTTCCAGACGCTTGACGTAGCCGCCATGATCGGCGCCCAGCACATAGATCATCTCGTTGAAGCCGCGGTCGTATTTGTCCTTGAAATAGGCAACGTCGCCGGCAAAGTAAGTGAAAGCACCGTCAGATTTCATCAGCGGACGGTCAATGTCGTCACCCACTTCGGTCGAACGGAACAAGGTCTGCTCGCGATCTTCCCAGTCCTCGGGAAGCTGGCCCTTCGGCGGCGGCAGCTTGCCCTTGTAGACATGGCCCTTGAGCGTCAGGTCGTTGATTGCATTGCGAATCGCCCGGGCGTGATCGACATGCAGCTTGCGTTCGGAGAAGAACACGTCATGGTGCACGTTGAGCGCATCGAGATCGGCGCGGATCATCGCCATCATGGCATCGATCGTGCGATCCTTCACCAGAGCAAGCGCTTCGGCTTCCGGCATTTCGAGAAGCCTGGTGCCGAATTCCTTTGCAAGTTCCTGGCCGACCGGAACGAGATAGTCGCCGGGATAAAGGCCAGACGGAATTTCGCCGATATCTTCGCCGAGCGCCTCGCGGTAACGCACCATGACGGAGCGCGCCAGCACATCGATCTGCGCACCCGCATCGTTGATGTAGTATTCCTTGACCACATCATAGCCTGCAAATTTCAGCAGGTTGGCCAGAACGTCGCCCACGACCGCGCCACGGCAGTGGCCCACATGCATGGGGCCGGTCGGGTTCGCCGAAACATATTCGACATTGACCTTCGTGCCGGAGCCGAGCTTGGAACGGCCGAAATCCGTGCCTTCGTTGAGCATCGCCGCGAGTTCGCGCTGCCAGTAGCTGGCCTTGAGACGCAGATTGATGAAGCCCGGACCGGCAACATCGACGGTTTCCACATCTTCGTCCGAGGCAAGGGCCTCGGCGATGCGGCTGGCGAGTTCACGCGGGTTCTGGCCGACAGCCTTGGAAAGCACCATTGCAGCATTGGTGGCGATATCGCCGTGGGATGCATCTCGCGGCGGCTCGACACCGATGCGCGAGAGGTCCAGTTCGCTACCGTCTTTCGGTTTCAGATCAATATCTTGCAACGTCTTTTTGATACGTGCGTCGAAATCTGCAAAGATATTCATGGTCTGTCCTGTCAGGCTTACGCCGGGCTTTGTTTTGTCGCATTGTCCGATGCAAAACCGCTTCGCACTTTTGGCTCGAAAATGCCTTGATTTTCTGCGGAATCCAGCCGATTTGCCGACAATGCCGCTTCGTTTAGCCCCGATTAAGCTAAATCGGGTGTGCGGTCAAACAATCGTCGGTGTTCTCGCACGGCATAATTGTCAGTCATCCCGGCAAGATAGTCGGCAACCCGCCGCGCCCGTGCCGCTTCATCCAGCCGCTCGCAGCCCGATTGCCACTCGGGCGGCATGTTTGAGGGATCGGCGAAACAGACATCAAAAAGGTCCTGCAATATCTTGTCGGCGGCGTGCCTGCGCACCACGACGCTGTCGTGGAAATAAAGATTCTTGAAGAGAAACCGCTTCAGCACCTTTTCATCGGTTCGCATGGCGTCGGAAAATGCCACCAGCGCGCGCGATTGGTCATGCACGTCATCCACGCTCATCGGTTTTGCCTCGGCCAGACGGCGCTGCGCTTCCTCGATCACGTCTTCCACCATGATCGTGATCTGGCGGCGCACAAGTTCATGTCCGGTTCGCACGGGGTCGAGATCGGGATAACGCGTCCGCACCAGATCGAGCAGGCGTTTCGTCAACGGCACTTCGTCCAGCGCATCTAGGCTCAAAAGCCCTGCCCGCAAGCCGTCATCTATATCATGGGCGTTATAGGCGATATCGTCGGCAATGGCCGCGCACTGCGCTTCCAGACTGGCAAATCGCGTCAATTCCAGATCATAGCGTTCGTTGAAATCGAGAATCGGCAGCGGAACCGGGATATCCGGATGCGTCGCATGAGCGCCCAGCAAGGGGCCGTTGTGCTTGACCAGCCCTTCCAGCGTCTCCCATGAGAGATTGAGGCCGTCGAAATCGGCGTAGCGATGCTCAAGCTTGGTCACGATTCGGAGCGATTGCGCATTGTGATCAAAGCCGCCAAAGGCTTTCATGCGCTCGTTGAGCGCCTCCTCGCCCGTATGGCCGAATGGCGTGTGGCCGAAATCGTGGACAAGCGCCACCGCTTCGGCCAGATCTTCATCGAGCCGCAATGCGCGGGCCAAAGCGCGGGCAATCTGGGCAACTTCTATCGTGTGCGTGAGACGCGTGCGGTAATGATCGCCCTCATGGGCGATGAAAACCTGCGTCTTGTGCTTCAGGCGGCGAAAGGCGGTGGAATGGATGATCCGGTCGCGGTCCCGCTGGAATGGCGTGCGGGTCGGGCTTTCCGGCTCCGGCACCAGACGGCCACGGCTGCGCGCAGGATCACAGGCATAGGGCGCGCGTTCGCGATAACCAAAGCCTATTCCTTCCAGCGACATTGCGATGCATCCCTCACTGTAATATGATTACACAAACCGGTGCGGACCCGGTACAGACATTGACTTCCGCTATTCGCGTTCATAGCTATCAGCTAATCATGAAGGCAAGTATGCGGCTATCGGAATTCTGGAGAAATCGTCCGGTTCGATATTCGCATTTGCAAACGGAACAAGGCAGATGACAGGCATTACCGTTTCAGATTCCGCGGCAAAGCGGATCGCCAAGATTCTCGGATCGGAACCGGGAAAGACTGCCCTTCGCGTTTCTGTCGAAGGCGGCGGGTGTTCCGGTTTCTCCTATAAGTACGATCTGGTGGATGAGCAGACCGACGACGACATCGTTATCGAAAAGCTGGGCGCGAAGGTGCTGATCGATTCCATTTCGGTTCCCTATATGGATGGTTCGGAAATCGATTTCGTCGACGACCTGATGGGACAGTCGTTCCAGATCCGCAATCCGAACGCCACTTCGGCCTGCGGCTGCGGAACCAGCTTCGCCATCTAACTGGCACCCACGAAAAAATTAAAACCGGCTGCCATGTGGGCGGCCGGTTTTTTCATGGCTGCGGGAAAACAACCGGCCTCAAACCTTTACCGAAGCGACCGTCGCCTCGATGTGGTCCACCAGCGCATCCGGCAGGCCGAGACGACCGGCCAGCATATCCAGATATCCGCGTTCGGCCCGGTTATCCGGGTCTATTGCAAGGCGGGAAGCCGTATAAAGCTCGACCTTCTGTTCCTCAGTCTGCGCGGCTGAAACCAGAACATCGAGATCAACCGGATCGGCAAGTTCCTTCTCAAGGAAGGCTTCCGCTTCATCGTCCAGACCGGAAATCCTTACCTTCTCCATGATGCGAGCGCGCTCGGCGTCGTCGATATGGCCGTCGGCTTTGGCGGCGGCAATCATCGCCTGCACAAGCGTGAGCGCAAAACTGTTGCTCATTGCCGGAGATTGCGGGTGAAACGGAGAATCGGCCGGAGGCGGCGGAAGAAGTTCAGGCTCCTTCGCAACGGGCTGTTCTGCCGTCTGCGGCGCCTGACCGGATTTGTAATTCTTGTAGGCAAGATATCCCAAACCGGCGATGGCGGCGATGCCGCCCACGGTCGCCACATTGCCCGCGAGCTTGCGCCCGGTCTTCGTGCCAAGAATGGCGGCGGCGATAGCACCTGTCGCAAGCGGGTTCTTCTTTGCCAGATCGGTGACCTGCCCGGCCTTGTCGCGGACGCTTCCCGACGTACCGGGTATTTGTGATCCCAGAAACTGTTCGAGAAGTTTCTTGGCGTCGAACATTCGAATATCTCCTGTTTGGCTCCTGTCCAGAGCAGATAGGAATGCGAAACCGCCAATCAAAGGGGCCCGCGCCGAAATATGAGCGGATAGTGAAATTGCAGCCGATGAAAAGCTGTGACGCGCGATTGCACGCTGCTTGCCCTCACCTCCCCAAGCGCATAATCATAGCGGTATGAAAATCGCGACCTGGAACATCAACGGCGTCAAAGCCCGCATCGACAACCTCCTGCACTGGCTGAAGGAGTCCTCGCCCGACATTGTCTGTCTGCAGGAAATCAAATCGGTCGATGACCAGTTTCCGCGACTGGAAATCGAAGCGCTCGGCTATCATGTGGAAACACACGGCCAGAAAGGCTTCAACGGCGTAGCCCTTCTGTCGAAAAAATCGCCGGATGAGATCAATCGCGGCCTTCCCGGCGACGATAGCGATGAACAGGCGCGCTTCATCGAGGGTGTCTATTCGACCGACAAGGGTGTTGTCCGTGTCGTTTCGCTTTACCTGCCGAATGGCAATCCGGTGGACACCGAGAAGTTTCCCTACAAGCTTTCGTGGATGCAGCGGCTGGAGCTTTGGGCCAGAGACCGCCTCGCCCTTGAAGAGCCGCTTGTGCTTGCCGGTGACTATAACGTCATTCCTGAACCGGAAGACGCCAGAAATCCGGGCCAGTGGGTTGGCGATGCGCTGTTCCAGCCGCAATCGCGCCAGGCATTCCGCAGGCTGGAGAATATGGGGTTCACCGATGCAATCCGTGCGTCAACGGATGAAGCCGGGATTTACTCGTTCTGGGATTATCAGGCCGGTGCATGGCAGAAGAACAACGGCATCCGCATCGACCATCTGATGCTGTCGCCGGAAGCTGCCAACCGCTTCATATCGAGTGACGTGGAAAAGCACGTCCGTGCCTGGGAAAAGCCATCCGACCATGTGCCGGTTACGATAAGGCTTGCGGTCTGAGAAGACCCGAACCAAAGACGATCAGAAATCGCCCTTGTAGTCACCGGAGAGAGCGATCGCGTTGCGGCGGTCGGCTTCACCGGCAATCGAGAACGCCTGTTCCTGCATATCGCGTATCCACGGGCAATCCTCGGCGGGGCAGCGTTCGAAAGCCGCCGTCATCATGGCAAGGCCGCGAACGGTCTTGCCGGCCTGAAACAGCATGTTTCCAAGCATGGCCTGCGCACCGGCATTGCCTTTCTTGGCTGCAAGCTGGAACCAGCGGGCTGCCTGGACGGAATTGCGTTCTCCGCCGTCACCATCGAGCAGCATCTTGCCAAGCTCGAACTGGGCTGCGGAATCACCGAAATTCGATGCAGCCTGCACATAAAGATCGCGCGCCATACTCGGATTGGCATTAACCGGCGACCCCGGGATGCCGCGCTTTACATAGCCTGCGAGCGCAACGAGGGCATCCGCCACATAGGAGTCGTTTTCCGAACCCGGCTCCGAACCTTCACGAACGATCTTTTCGAAAATCTTGTAGGCTTCGTAATCGTTTTCAGGCACGCCGTCGCCATCGGCATACATGCGGGCCAGTTTCCACTTGGCGCCCTGATGACCGCGATCCGCAGCATAGCGCAGCGCCTTGATTGCTTCGTCCTTATGACCGTTCTTGTAGGCGGAGAAGCCGAACTTGAACAGTTCAAACGGGCTTCTCGACTTTTCTGAATCGTCATTGAGATCGAAAGCAAAGGCGCTGTTGCAGGCAATGGCGAAGCCGAGAGCCATGGCAAGGGCGCTATATGAAAAACTGCGGATACGCATCACAACGCTGGTCTTTCACACTCAGTGGAGGAAACATTCATGGAGGACAGAATGCACGCTGTTTTCGTCAAGACTGAGACCCGATCTTGGCCGAAAAAAGCCTTGCCATGATGGGAAAGAATAAAAGGTGCGTGAACAGGGTTCACCCTGTTCCCAATCCGTTTGCCGTGCAACAACGCGCCCTTCGTCATTCCTGCCTGTCCTGTTGGAGCTTGCGGCTCCCAATATTTTGGTGGCTTCTGCCTTTCCAATGATCGGTGACGCCTGTTTGTGGCGGGAAATGGGCAAAATCTACCATAGCTCTTTTTAGCCTAAAGCATCGGTAAAGACTGTTGCTAATTGACAACAAACCGGCTGTTGTTGCGGCCGAAAATCCGCTCCTGTTGACGCCATCGACACGAGCCCGCAGTCTGTCTCAATCAAGGATGCAAGGGAGTCGGGAGGCGCACCCATGAGCAGATACCGCCGTCCCTACAGACGTCCCTATCGCCAGCCCCGCAAAAGCAATGGCATAAGTTTTCGCAGTATCCTTTTGACTATATTGCTTTTTTCTTTTTTAGCCGTGCTGATCGCCTATCTGCCGATCCGGTCAGCGCCCAGAGAGGCATTGGCGGGCCCGGTCTATGTGATCGACGGCGACACGGTAATCCTTGGCAAGATTCATATCCGCCTCAAGGGTATCGACGCGCCGGAGATGCAGCAGCAATGTATCCGGGCTGGAACGTCTTACGATTGCGGCCGGGAAGCCCGTAACCTGTTGCGATCCAGAATCGGCAAGTCCTCGATTCGCTGCGAGACGGAAGGACGGGATCAGTATGGCCGCGAACTGGCGCGCTGTTATCTTGGAGAAACCGATCTCAACGGCTGGATGGTCGAACAGGGCTGGGCCGTTTCCTATGGCGATTATCAGCGAGAGGAAAGAGATGCCCGCCGCGGCCAGCGCGGCATCTGGGCCGGAAAATTCGAGCAGCCGTCCCTGTGGCGCAAGGAACATCACGGCCCGAACGCTGAACAGCCAACCGAACCCAAACCGCCCCTGGCTGTAATCCGCGATGCGTTTACCTATATAAGGGAACACATTCGCACCTTCATTGAAATGATCTATCCCCAATGATCTATCCACAATGAACTATCCACGGAGCTGATGGAATTCATGGAAAAACTGGACGAGCTGAAACACTCGATCCGGGCCTGCCGTATCTGTCGCGACACACCGCGGTTTCCACCGCCCCTGCCGCACGAGCCCAATCCCGTCTGTATCGTCTCGGATACCGCGAAAATCGGCATTTGCAGCCAGGCTCCCGGCATTCGCGTCCATAACACATCGTTGCCGTTCAACGACCCCTCCGGGGATCGCCTGCGGCAATGGCTCGGCGTGTCACGCGAAGAGTTTTATGATCCGTCGCGCTTCGCCATCGTACCGATGGGCTTCTGCTTCCCGGGCTATGACAAACATGGCGGCGATCTTCCGCCGCGCCGCGAATGCAGCCAGACGTGGCATGACCGCGTTTTCGCCGCGATGCCGCAGCTGGAATTCATTCTGGTGGTCGGGCAATACGCCCTTGCCTATCACCTGCCCGACTATCGGGGCCGCAATCTGACCGAGACCGTCAGGAACTGGCGGCATTTCATGGAGACGCCCAATCAGGCGGGGCGAATCGCGTTGCCCCTGCCTCACCCTTCCTGGCGCAACTCCGGCTGGCTCAAGCGAAATCCGTGGTTCGACGCTGAAGTGGTGCCTGTTCTTCAGGCAAAAGTGCGACACCTCATCGGCGACGATAAATAATTTTTACTCCATTCGTTTTCATCAGAATATTTTTCCTGTAACTTCCGGTCATTGCGAACCATAAGGTATGACGTTTCACCTATTCGCAAAGTTCGGGAAACGATTTCTAAAACCGGGAACGGAAACGCATGGACAGGCTCGACAGGAAGATACTGCGCTTATTGCAGGAAGACGCGACACTTGCGGTGGCAGACGTTGCCAAGAAAGTTGGCCTTTCCACGACGCCGTGCTGGCGCCGCATCCAGAAGCTGGAAGAAGATGGCGTCATCAAGCGGCGTGTGGCCATTCTCGATCCGGTTCGCGTCAATGCGCGGGTAACGGTGTTCGTATCGGTGCGCACAAGCTCGCACAGCCACGAATGGCTGAAGCGCTTTTCCGAAGTGGTTCAGGAATTTCCTGAAGTCATCGAATTCTACCGCATGAGCGGTGACGTGGATTATCTGCTGCGCGTGGCCGTGCCGGACATTGCCGCTTATGACGCCTTCTACAAGCGCCTGATCAGCAAGATCGAAATCCGCGACGTGTCGTCGTCCTTCGCCATGGAGCAGATCAAATACACGACCGAACTGCCGCTCGACTACATGGTGCTCGACAAAGACAACAACTAGAGCAGCTCCAGTTAAAACGGAATCGTGGAACCGCTTCAAATATTTGTTTTGTCGCATTCAAGCATTTGTTTAAAAGAAAAGCCCGCTTGATAGCGGGCTTTGTTGATGGCGTGGCGACCGTTATTTCGAGCCGGATATTCCAGCCTGTTCGAACGTCGCCATACCGCCATGGCACAGTGCCGCCGCCTTGACGATACCGGCTGCGAGCGCAGCACCCGTCCCTTCTCCAAGGCGCATTCCCATGTCGAGCAGCGGCTGCTTACCCATCTTCGCGAGAAGCTTGCGATGGCCCGGCTCGGCGGAAACATGACCGAACAGGCAATGATCGATGGCTTCCGGATTGGCGGCATAGAGCACCGCCGCAGCAGCGCTTGCCACGAAGCCGTCGACGATGACCGGGATTTTTTCCATGCGCGCCGCGAGGATCGCGCCAGCCATGGCAGCGATTTCACGGCCACCAAGGCGGCTCAAAACCTCCAGCGGGTCCTGCAGATGCGCCTGATGGAGCGCAACCGCCTTGCGCACGGCGGCAAGCTTGCGCTCAAGCAATTCACCCGTCGAGCCTGTGCCGGGCCCAACCCAGTCTTCCGCCGTTCCGCCGAAAAGCGCCAGCGCGATGGCCGCCGCAATCGTGGTATTGCCGATGCCCATTTCGCCGATGCACAGGAGGTCGGTTCCACCGGCAATTGCTTCCATGCCGAAGGCCATGGTCGCGGCGCAGGTGCGCTCATCCATGGCCGGCTCTTCCGTTATGTCGCCCGTGGGATGTTCCAGCGCCAGATCGAAAACTTTCAGCCCCAGATCGTTGGCGATGCAGATCTGGTTGATCGCAGCGCCCCCGGCGGCGAAATTTTCGACCATCTGTGCCGTCACGCTCGGCGGAAACGGCGTGATGTTCTTGGCCGTGACGCCATGATTGCCGGCAAACACCGCAACCAGCGGGCGATTGATCTGCGGCGTGCGCTTTCCGGTCCATGCGGCAAGCCATGCCGCGATCTCTTCCATGCGCCCCAGCGAACCTGCGGGCTTCGTCAGCGTAGCCTCACGCTCGCGAACGGCCCTTTCCGCCCCCAGATCAGGCCCCGGCAGATTGCGGATCAGTTCCCGGAAATCGTCAAAAGGTAGGCCGCTGGCGCTCATAGGTTCAGTCCAATCAAAGATGGGAGATGTAAATTCGTGGGGCTCGTCCTATAAGCACTGACGCGAATTTTCAAATCACCTCTTTGAGTTGAAGCAACATTGAGGCGAATTATCGCGAAAATCCGGGTCGGAAACAAAGTGGAACAGTGACTTGCAGCGAAATAGTCTCCTTGGCGACACGATCCGCAGCCTCGGCTTTCTGAGCCGCCTGCCGCTTCCGCAACGCTGGTTTGAAAACGGCGATGATTCGTTGCCGCGCAATGCACGGGCCTTTCCGCTCGCGGGAGCCGTGCTGGGCCTGCTGGCAGGCATCGTGCTTTATGCGGCCCATGGAATGAACCTTCCGCCCCTGGCCTGTGCGCTGCTCGCGATTGGCGCGCTGGCGGCGATGACCGGCGCGCTACACGAAGATGGGCTGGGCGATACTGCCGATGGCTTTTTCGGCGCCTCTTCCGCCGACCGCAGGCTGGACATCATGAAGGATTCCCGCATCGGGACTTTCGCCGCGCTTGCCCTGATCGTCATTGTCGGTGTGAAAGCGTCTTTCCTGATGGCGATCATCGACCGCGCGGGCGCAGGATATGCAGTGCTTGCGCTGATCGGCTGCGAAGCGGCAAGCCGCGCTGGCATGCTTGCGTTCTGGCATGCGCTGCCCTCGGCGCGTCCGGGCGGGCTTTCCGACAGCGTCGGCCAACCGCAATGGGAGACCGTTGTTTGCGGCTCCGGCATCGGGCTGGCCGTTCTTGTCCTTACCCTGATACCTTCCGGCGGTTTCCTGTCGCTCATCAATGCGCTGGTGTTGGTGACCGTCCTGCTTTTCGGCTTCGCTCGACTTTGCATGGCAAAAATAGGCGGACAGACGGGAGATACTCTGGGCGCGGCACAGCAGATCGGTTCGATTGCCGTGCTCGCCGGGCTTGTCATGGCCCTTTGATGCAACCACATTGCATCCATGGATATGTCAACCATCGAATCCCCGTGCATATTGGTATGCACGATCGACACGGAAACCGGTTTCTGCCTCGGCTGCGCGCGGACGCTTGACGAAATCGCACGCTGGTCCAGCATGAGCGCGGAAGAGCGAACAGCCGTCCTGTCGCTTCTCGCCGACAGGCACGAAATCATCGTAGAAAAGAGAATTGGCTGATGGGGCGCTTTTTCTGGCTCATTATTGCGGCAGTCGCGGTTGTTGTCCTGCTGCTGATGTCCAACAATGACGGCGGCTCAACGCTGGGCATGGACAATGACGTGTTTGCCCGCGCCGCCTATCTGGGCATTTGGGGCGTCGTGCTTGCCGCCGGTCTGCTCGGTTCCGGTATCAAACTGACCGACTTTGCGCGCAACATGGCCGTTTGGGCCGTGATCATTCTCGCCCTCGTTGCGGGCTACCAGTACCGTTACGAGTTGCAGGACGTTGCAAGCCGGGTCACGGCGGGGCTGGTACCGGGAAGCCCTATTTCGGGCCGCAATGCCGATGGTGCGCTGACCGTAACGCTTGCAAAGGCTGCAAACGGCCATTTCGAGGTGAACGGACGTGTGAACGGAGCACGCGTTCACTTTCTGGTCGATACCGGCGCGTCCTCGGTCGTCCTGTCCCAGCAGGATGCGGAGCGCGCAGGCATAGACACCGCCTCGCTCAACTATTCCGTTCCGATCATGACGGCCAACGGCACGGCAAGCGCGGCAGTCATTACCATCGCCACCTTGCAGATCGGCGATATCGAACGCCAGAATGTGCGCGCCATGGTGACGAAGGAAGGGCTGATGACCGGCAGCCTGCTCGGCATGAATTTTCTGCAGACGCTCGGCGGTTTCACCGTCCGTGGCGATCAGCTTATTCTGATCGATTAAGCTGCTTCTGCTGCCGCTTCGGTCACGACGGCATGGGCCTGACGCAGCACATCGCTGGTTGCCCCCGGCTTGGTGGCATCCGTCGAAAGGATTTGCCGCCAGCGCCGCGCACCCGGTTGTCCGGTAAAAAGCCCGACCATATGGCGGCTCACATGCGACAGCCTGCCGCCCGCCGCGATATGGCGATCGATATAAGCGCACATCTCGTCGATGATGTCTGCCATCGAGGTATCGCGCTGTTCGCCGCCATAAAGGCGCACATCCACCTCTGCCAGAAGTTCAGGATTGTGATAAGCGGCGCGACCGAGCATCACAGCGTCGACTGTCTGCAAGTGTTGCTCCGCCTCGTCAAGCGTATTGATGCCGCCGTTAATGCCGACGAAGACATCGCCGAGCCGCTCCTTGAGGCGATAGACGCGATCATAGTCGAGCGGCGGAATCTCGCGGTTCTCCTTCGGCGAGAGCCCTTTCAGCCAGGCCTTGCGGGCATGAACCCAAAGCGCATCCGCTCCCGCGTCAAGCGTCATATCGGCCAAAGTATCGAGCGCAACCTCCACATCCTGAGCGTCAACGCCGATGCGGCATTTGACTGTGACGGGCACGGAAACCGCCTCCTTCATGGCTGAAACGCAACGCGCCACCACATCCGGGATCTGCATGAGGCAGGCTCCGAATGTACCGGACTGCACGCGATCCGACGGGCAGCCGACATTGAGATTGATTTCGTCATAGCCGTAATCGGCGCCGATCTTCGCCGCCTCTTTCAGCTTTGCCGGGTCGGACCCGCCAAGTTGCAGCGCCACGGGGTGTTCAGCTGCATCGAAGCCCAGCAACCGGTCACGCGGGCCATGGATGATGGCATCCGCCACGACCATTTCGGTATAGAGCAATGCATGGCTGGAAAAGAGCCTGTGAAAATAGCGGCAATGCCGGTCCGACCAATCAATCATAGGCGCGACGGCAAAACGAACGTTCGGATAGTTGCGGTTTTTTGATTTTATTTCAGTCATTTATACAACAATCCTGAGAATGCGATTCAGTCGCGGTCGGCGCTTTCGACATTTATTCAAGTTCGGAAGGGTGCCAAAAGCCACAATTGATCGAAATGATCAAGTTTCGCCGCTATCGGGGCCACCAGCGCTTTATATAGTGAGGCGCAGAAAAAATTCACACCAGAGACAAACTCTCGTCGCTCCACGACTGTCTTCTCGTCCAAGACGCACTATGATTGAGTGCAGAAGCATTCCCGATTCTCATCTTGCTAGAGCATTTCCTGTTTTGATTGAATCGTTGGAAATGCTCTATCTTTCTGTTTTAAGCATGTCTTTATCCCGAAACCGGTTCCCACTTTCGGGCGACATGCTCCAGTTCAAGGAAATTCGGCGTGACCTCCTTTTCCCCTTTCGGCAAATCATTCGATGCGTTTCTGTTCGACATGGACGGCACGATATTGAGCTCCATTGAGGCAACCGAACGGGTGTGGAGCGAATGGGCGATACGCCATGGCATCGATCCGGTTACATTCCTGCCGACCATCCACGGTGTTCGGGCAGTGGAAACCGTCCGCCGCCTTGCCCTGCCCGGCGTTGACCCGATCCGCGAGGCGGAAATATTGCTTCAGGCCGAAATGGCCGATCTGGACGGTATCGCGCCCATCGATGGCGCGCATGAGTTTCTGAGCGCGCTGCCGGAAGACCGCTGGGCGATTGTAACCTCCGCGCCGCTCGAACTGGCGCGCCGTCGCGTCGCGGCGGCGGGATTGCCGATGCCCAGGACCATCGTGTCAGCCGAAGATGTCGAGCGCGGCAAGCCGAGCCCCGAATGCTTCCAGCTTGGCGCGAAGCGGCTTGGATTCGATCCGCACAACTGCCTTGTGTTCGAGGATGCGCCAGCCGGTATCGTTGCCGGAGAAACCGCCGGTGCGAGCGTTGTCGTGGTAACCGCGACGCATCCGCATTCGCCCCAGACTTCCCATCTCAGCATCCAGAGCTATCGCAATCTGCAGCTCGATATCCTGAGCGAGGGCAGGCTGGGGCTGGAACCGACAGCGCCAGACCCTGTGGGCTAAATAACCCGCCGCCCCTCGCGCCAGACGGTGCGGATGATCGGAACGTGATCGGCGATCTGCACGCGGACGAGGTCGGCCCGCTTGCCGGCAACGATCTCGCCGCGATCCTCCAGCCCCACCGCGCGCGCAGGATTGGCGGAAACCAGACGAATGGCCTGCGGCAAGGAGATGCTTTCCACGACATCGGCGAGGAAAAAGGCCGATTGCATCATGCTGGCCGGGATATAGTCCGACGATATGATGTCGAGATTTCCGGCCTCGGCCAGTTCACGCGCGGAGACATTTCCAGAATGCGAACCGCCGCGCACCACATTCGGCGCGCCCATCAAAACCGACATGCCGGAAACTTTTGAAGCCTTGGCAGCCGTGTGGGTCGTTGGAAATTCGGCAACGCGTATCCCCTGCGCCTGCGCCTCCGCCACATGCTCCACCGTCGCGTCGTCATGGCTTGCGAGAATAACCCCGCGCTGATGGCACAGTTCGGCAATCGCCTTGCGCGTCGGTGCGGAATATTGCTGCGACTGGCCGATACGGCGCTCGCAATAGAGCCTGAACTCTTCTTCCGAGAATTTCAGCTTGCGGAGGAAATAGGTCTTGTAGCTTTCGATATCGGTAAACTGGCGCTGCCCCGGCGCGTGATCCATCAGGGACACCAGCCTGACCAGCGGCTGGTTGCCGAATTTTTCAAAGGCCGGAAGGCAATCCGGTGCTGAAACCTCGCAGCGCAGATGCAGGAAATGGTCGGCGCGCAAGCGCCCCGCCGCGCGGCCCTCGGCAATTGCCGAAGAAAGCTTGCGCATATCGTCGATACCCGTTTCGGCGTCGTCATCGAAGCCGATGCGCAGGGCGTCGAAAACGGTGGTGATTCCCGAGGCGGCAATCTGTGCGTCGTGGGCCTGCACGGCGGCAATCGGGTTCCAGCGCACTTTCGGGCGCGGCGCATAATGCCCTTCGAGATGATCCGTATGCAGCTCGACCAGACCGGGCGTCAGGAAGTCGCCGTCCATATCCTCGCCGCTACTGGATGCACCGGCGGAAATATCGGCGATCCTGCCATCCACGAGCTTCAGGGAACCGAGGACAACGTCGTCGGCCAGCACGATGCGTGCGTTGCGCAGAACCGTTTCATTTCCCATTGGTTACGGCCTCCCAACCGCTCGTGAGGCGCGAGCCGATGCCGCCTTGCCGCCTGTCAGTGGATGCAGCGAATGAATCTGGAAAGGCGCCCCTTTCTCAGGTTCCACGAACAGGGCGAGATTCGCAACCTCCACGGCGTCATCCAGCAGCGGCGTGAAGAATTCATCCAGCGTCCGCTCCACGCGAGCGCGGTCTTTCTCCTCCACCGGTCCGGTCAGGGTCATGTGAAAGCGGAATTCCTCAAAAACATAAGGATAGCCCCAGCGCTCGATATTGTGCCGCTGCGCCTCGCTGAGACGTTCCGGCCGTCGCCTGGCTATTTCCGCCTCGGTGAGCGGGGCGCGAAACCGGTCGAAGGCAACCACGACATCGTTGGCGAGCTGGTTCAGCTCGGCCACCGGTTCTTCGGGCACAAGCGCGAAGAACGGCCCAATCGCGTGAAGCTTCAGGCGGGGAATCGTGACAGGCGACGCCGACGAAGCAAAATGCATCAACGCGGAAAGCAGATCGTTTTCCGTGTGCTTCTCATCCAGACGGAAGGGAGCCTTCATCGTCGCATGAAAGCCGTAGCGGCGCGGCTCTTCGGTCAGCTGGGCGATTTCATCGGTGGCAAGCGAGCGAATCGCAGGCATCTTTACCGGCTCGCCGCTGAACGCATTGCGTCCGAGCCAGTTTGCGGCAACCTTCAAAAGCGCATCGTTGGATGGCGGCGTGAAATAAATCGCATAACGCATGTCAAATCCTTAGGCGAGGTTCGCGACACGACGTCAGCGGAACTCCAGAATATCAGGCAATGCATCGCGCTTTTGAAAAGCTGTCCCGCGTTTGGGAGCGATGCGGTCGGCGGATGCTTACACAATGAATGTGGCAAGTCGATAAAGGTCGGATGACAGCTGACGAAATGCCGACAAACCAATTTTACATAGCCGCAAATTAGTATAGGCGTTAGCCCCATTGGAAGTGAGGAGACTGAAATGGGCGGATTTGCGTCTATCGGCGAATGCATGATCGAGCTTTCTGGCAATGAAGGCGACCAGTGGCGCATGGGTTTTGCGGGCGATACGCTCAACACTGCGTGGTACATGCGGGCGCTGATGGAAAAATCCTATCCCGTCGAATATGTGACCGCCTTCGGCGAGGACAGTTTCTCCCAGAAACAGCGCGTGTTCCTGACCTCCAACGGTATCGGTATCGCCCATAGCCCCATCATCGACGGGCTGCATCCCGGCCTTTATGCAATCACGCTCAACGGCGCCGAGCGCTCCTTCACCTATTGGCGCAGCGACGCCGCCGCAAGGCGTCTGGCCAGTGACCGCGAAGCGCTGGAAAAGAGCCTGACCGGCCGCGACATCATCTATTTTTCGGGTATTTCGGTCGCCATCATCCTGCCCGAGCATCGCCACACGTTCTTCGATGTCCTGCGGCAATGTCGCGCCGCCGGTTCGCGGATTGCCTTCGACCCGAATTTCCGCCACCAGCTGTGGCCGGACCGCAAGGCCGCGCAGGATATCATCAGCGAAGCAATGCGCATTGCCGATATTGCGCTTCCCACCTTCCCGGACGAACAGGCGCTCTTCGGCGACAAGGACGCCAGCGCGTGCGCTGATCGCCTTGCCGGGCTTGGCGTAAAAGAGATCGTCGTCAAGGACGGCACGGAACCCGCGCTCGTCGTCACCGGCGAGGAAAGAGTGCTCGTCCCTTCCGTCGTTGCGCAAGCGGTGGACACAACGGGCGCAGGCGACAGCTTCAACGGCGCCTATCTTGCGGCGCGGCTGAACGGGCTTGCCCCGGTGGAGGCAGCCCGCAAGGCGCATCTGGTAGCAGCCCGCGTGGTCGAGATACGCGGCGCGCTTGCCCCGATGGAAACCGCACGCGCCGCCTTTGCCGATTAGGGCGCGTTTCGATCTGACTGGATCAGTTCGGCGCTCTAATCCTTTGTTTTGACGCGCATCTTTTCCGAAACCCGCTTCACACTTTTCGGGATGCGCTCTAATCCTTTGTTCTGACGCGCATCTTTTCCGAAAACCGTTTCACACTTTTCGGGATGCGCTCTAATTATCTTTCGCGTGAAAAGCTGAAATGGCTGGTCTGGGCGTAAATCTCGCCCGGACGCAATATTGCCTGCGGGAAATACGGATATTCCAGCGATCCGGGCCATATCTGCGGCTCCAGGCAGAAACCCGCATGTTTTCCGTAGGGCTTGCCCATAAGGCCGATGCAGTCATTGGCCATGGTGTTGCCCGCATAGAACTGAACGCCCGGCTCCGTCGTCGATATATCGAGGCGAATGCCGGAGCGCGCGCCCTTCACTGACGCGCAGGGACGCAAGGGCCCGCGAGCCGCAGCCAGACAGAAATTGCTGTCATACTGGACCTGAGCGCCGTTCTCCTCGAAGCGAATCGGGCGGAAATCCCGGAAATCATATGGCGTCCCTTTGACCGGCAGCACGCGCCCGTCCGGAATGAGAGCTTCATCGACCGGCATATAGGCATCCGCCTCGATTTTAAGCTGGTGATCAAGAATATCGCCCTCGCCGCCATCATCGAGATTGAAGTAGCTGTGATGCAGCAGGTTGCAGACGGTCGTCTTGTCGGTCACGGCCTCCAGCCGCACGATGAGCGTTCCGTCCGCATTGAGCATGTAGGTGCAGCTTACATTCAGGTTGCCGGGAAAGCCCATTTCGCCATCGGCGGCCACCGTGGCAAGCGTCACGAAATCCGGCCCGGTCCCGGTTATCTTCCAGACGCGATTGCCCAATCCCTTGCTGCCGCCATGCAGGTTGTGGCGGCCCTGAAAATTCGGCTCGACCTCATAGGTCGTTCCATCCAGTGCAAAGCGGGCATTGCGGATACGGTTGGCCGAACGGCCTGCAATCGCGCCCAAATGCGGCGAATGCGCCGGATAATCGGCAAAGTCGCGATAACCGATCACCAGCGGGGCTTCGTGGCCCTCCATGCGCAAATCCTGGATGGCCGCGCCCCAGCTTATGATCCTGGCCGTCAGCGGGCCGTTGGAGATAGTGAGCCGGTGAACCGCCTGCCCGTCCGGTGCATACCCAAAGATTTCCGAATTCACGTTTGCCCGCCTGTAAATGATGCAGCGTTGAGTTGCCCATGAATCCGCATCCATGCGCGGGACGCAAGATGCAAGATGATCAAATAATGATTTTGAACAGAACTTGATCGATCAGGATGACAGATGAATTTCGGGCTGTTTTCCCGGAGGAAACTGATGTTATCATGGCGTGTAAATTATTGATTATTATGGCTAAAGACTAATTTAGAGGCTTTTCAAATGAAGTCGAATTTCCAGAAAGTCATGCCTTATATTTTCAGTGAAGAAGGCGGTTATGCAAACAACCCCGCCGATCCCGGCGGCGCGACCAATATGGGCATCACCATCGCCACCCTGTCTGCATGGGAGGGGCATCGCGTATCGCCGGAAGATGTACAGAACCTGACCGCGGCCACCGCAACGAAAATCTATCAGGCGCAGTTCTGGAACAAGATCGACGGCGACAACCTGCCTTCCGGCATCGACTATGCGGTGTTTGACTTTGCAGTCAATTCAGGCCCCGGGCGCGCGGCCAAGATGCTGCAAGGCGTCCTGGGGGTGCCGGAGGATGGCGTGATTGGCGCGAAGACGGTTGCGGCTGCGAGCATCCGGCCTGCCGGCGAGATCATCAATGCGTTATGCGACGCCCGTGCATCCTGGCTGAAAGGCCTGTCGACGGCTTCCACCTTCGGAAAAGGCTGGCTGGCGCGCGTTGAGCGGGTGCGAGCCCGCGCGCTGGCGCTGGCTGACAAGTCGCCCGTCCCTCGCCCGGTTGCCGCCCTGAACGATGTAGCGCCGACGAAAGCACGCCAAGGCGATACGGCGGTCACATCCGCTTTGATGCACCCGGAAGCGCTGGGTACGATGGGGAGCGCGGTATCGGGCCTCGCAGCGATCGTATCGGGGAACGGACCGGTTCAATATGCGCTGGCGATCGTCATGTTAGCCTGCGCCGCGGTCGGTCTGTGGTACTTTATCAGGCGGGTCAGAAACGAGCCCTGACCGCATCGCAATAACTCGGTTTTGAGAATATTTCCAAAACATGAGTTTGCCTTTATGTTGCGCTTCGCATGTTGCGCGCCTTATATGCGCTTTCGACAGACCGGTGCTTATGAAAGTATTATGACTTTCCCTATCACCGGAAAAACGCTAGACACGCGCAAACAGTCAGATGCGTGCCAACTGTGGCACCGCCATGAATAAAGGAATCGAAACTTGTCCTCTACTTTTGACAAAGTCGCCGACATCATCGCCGAAACCAGTGAAATCGACCGTGACACCATCACGCCAGACAGCCACACCATCGACGATCTGGGCATCGACAGCCTCGACTTCCTCGACATCGTCTTTGCAATCGACAAGGCTTTCGGCATCAAGATTCCGCTTGAGCAGTGGACCCAGGAAGTGAACGAAGGCAAGGTTCCGACCGAAGAATACTTCGTTCTCAAGAACCTCTGCGCGAAAATCGACGAGCTGGTCGCAGCCAAGAAAGGCTGATCCGGCACATTATATGGCGGTATTGAGGGGTGGACAGAAATGTTCGCCCTGATTCCGTTTCTGGAGCAGTATCAGCACCGACGGACAAACGGCACCCATGCAGAACAATAAAGTCGTCATCACAGGCATCGGCATCATCTCCTCGCTCGGCGAAGGGGTCGACGCGCATTGGAACGCTTTCTCGAAGGCCGGTTCCGAACCGCGTCTCGAAAAGCACGCCTTTGCGCCCTACACCGTTCACCCGTTGGGCGAAGTGGACTGGAGCCTGCAAATTCCAAAGCGCGGCGACCAGCGCCAGATGGAAACCTGGCAGCGCCTCGGCACCTATGCCGCAGGGCTGGCGCTTCAGGACGCAGGCATGAAGGACGATGAAGCGCTCTGCGCGACCATGGACATGGTCGTGGGCGCAGGTGGCGGCGAACGCGACATCACCGTCGACATGCAGATTCTGGACGAAGGCCGCGTCCGCAACGACCGCGGCGTCATGCTGAACGAAAAGCTCTCGACCGAACTGCGCCCGACGCTGTTTCTGGCCCAGCTTTCCAACCTGCTCGCGGGCAATATTTCCATCGTGCACAAGGTCACGGGTTCCTCGCGCACCTTCATGGGCGAGGAAGGTTCCGGCCTTTCGGCCATCGAGACCGCAGCCGCGCGCATCCGCACCGGCCAGAGCACCCATGCACTGGTTGGCGGTTCGTACAATGCCGAACATTTCGACATGATTCTCGGCCATGAGCTTGGCGGTCTGCTCAAGCATGACGGCTGGGCGCCGCTCTGGGAGCGCGACGGCTCGGCAGGCGGCGGCATGATCTCCGGTTCCGGCGGCGTCTTCCTCGTTCTCGAAAACGCCGAACATGCCGCAAAGCGCGGCGCCCGCGCCTATGCAGAAGTCGCCGGGATTGAAAGCGCACAGATCCGTCGCGACAATGCCGACCTTGCAAATGCCGTCCGCGAACTCGTGCTTGCCGCCAATGACGGCAAGAACCCGTCCTATGTCGTTTCCGGTGCTTCCGGTGCCCATGCGGCGACCGCCGCGGAGAAAACCGCGCTGGACGCTCTCTCGGCATCCTATCGCGGCATTTCCGGCCTGACCGGCCATTTGCGCGAGGCGCAGTTCCCGCTGGCACTGGCGCTTGCAGCCATTTCGGTCTGGAAGGGCGAGGCTTTCGCGCCGCTCGATGCCTTTGAAAAGGACGCCGGTGGCCCTGTCAGCGAGGCAATTGTCACCATCGTCGGCGCAACGCGTGCCGAAGGCGCAGCAAAGCTGGTGAGAGTATAAGATGACGAAATATACAGACCATCTCGGCCGTCCCATTGTCGCCATCACCGGCGCTGGCGTGGTTTCCTCGCTCGGTCAGGGCAAGGAAGACAACTGGGCTGCATTGACCAGCGGCAAGTCGGGCATCCACACCATCACCCGCTTTCCTACCGACAATCTCAATACGCGCTTTTCCGGAACGGTTGATTTCCTGCCGGAAAGCGATGTGGGCGCATCGGCGCTTTCCGAAGCGCTGGCCCGACTCGCCGGTGAGGAAGCCCTCGCCCAGTCCGGGCTTTCGTCGACCGATTTCGGCGGTCCGCTGTTCCTGGCGGCGCCCCCGGTCGAACTCGACTGGAAAAGCCGCTTTGCACTCGACGCAACCGTGAAGAATGAAGGCCCGGCAAGCTATCAGCTTCTGCTGGAAGCCTGCCGTCGCGCGCGTCAGGACGAACTCTTCAACACGACCCAGTTCGGCTATATCGCCGAACGCCTGTCGGAAGCTTTCGGCACGCGCGGCCTGCCGATCACGCTGTCGACCGCCTGTGCCTCGGGCGCGACTGCGATCCAGCTCGGGGTGGAAGCCATTCGTCGCGGCGAAAGCGACCGGGTTCTCTCTATCGGAACCGATGGTTCCGTCTCTGCCGAAGCGCTCATTCGCTTCTCGCTGCTGTCAGCCCTTTCGACGCAGAACGACAGGCCGGAAAAGGCTTCCAAGCCCTTCTCCAAGGACCGCGACGGCTTTGCCATGTCGGAAGGTTCCGGCGCACTGGTCATGGAATCGCTTGAAAGCGCAGTTGCGCGTGGAGCCAGGGTTCTGGGCATTCTGGCCGGTTGCGGCGAAAAGGCCGATGATTTCCATCGCACACGCTCCAAGCCGGACGCCTCGCCTGCCATCGGCACGGTGCGCGCCGCGCTGGCAGATGCGGGCCTGACCGAAGATCAGATTTCCTATATCAACGCCCACGGCACCTCGACGCCGGAAAACGACAAGATGGAATATCTGGCGCTCTCGACCGTATTCGGTGAAAGGCTTGCCTCCATCCCGGTTTCTTCCAACAAGTCGATGATCGGCCATACGCTGACCGCAGCGGGCGCCATCGAAGCCGTCTTCTCGCTTCTGACGATCCAGACCGGCACGTTGCCGCCGACCATCAATTACGACAATCCGGACCCGGCTATCCCGCTTGATGTCGTGCCGAATGTGAAGCGTCAGGCGGAGGTCTCTGCCGTACTTTCCAACTCGTTCGGTTTCGGCGGACAGAATACGAGCCTTGTTTTGGCGGCAAATCCGAATTAATCCGTCCGGCAACGAACTTAAATTCCTGATGATCCCGGAAGGCGGAAGCTCTCCGGGATCATGCCATGAAAGGAACAGCCCATGCGCGCCTTGCAGCTTCTTGATGATCGCCGCCTTGAAATCACCGATATCACACCCCCGCCTGCCCCCGGCATCGGCGAGGTGACGGTACGCATCAAGGCCGTAGCGCTCAACCACATCGACGTATGGGGCTGGCGCGGCATGGCGTTTGCCAAGCGCAAGATGCCGCTCGTCATCGGCGCGGAAGCTTCCGGCATCGTCGATGCCGTCGGCCCCGGCGTTTCCAATCTCCTGCCCGGCCAGCTTGTGTCGATATATGGCGCGCGCACCTGCGGTCTTTGCCGCGCCTGCCGCGAAGGCCGTGACAATCTGTGCGAGCATGTCGGCGGCGTGCATGGTTTCCATCTTGACGGCTTTGCCTGCGAAGCCGTGAACCTGCCTGCCCGCCTGCTCGTTCCGGCCCCTCCCGGCGTGGACGCCATCGGCGCTGCCGTTGCACCGGTTACCTTCGGCACGGTCGAACACATGCTGTTCGACAATGCCAAGCTTGAGCCGGGCGAAACCGTGCTCGTTCAGGCAGGCGGTTCCGGCATCGGCACGGCGGCGATTCAGCTTGCGAAGAAAATGGGCTGCACCGTCATCACCACGGTCGGCTCCAACGACAAGATCGAGAAAGCCAAGGCGCTCGGCGCCGATCACGTCATCAATTACCGCGAAGACCGCTTTGAAGGCGTGGTGCGCAAGCTCACCAAGAAGAAGGGCGTGGATGTGGTGTTCGAGCATGTGGGCGCGGACACATGGGCCGGCTCGATGCTGTGCATGAAGCGCGGTGCGCGCCTCGTCACCTGCGGCTCGACCTCCGGCGTTTCCACCAACATGAACCTGATGCAGCTCTTCCAGCAGCAGCTCAAGATTTTCGGCTCCTTCGGCTGCCGCATGGAAAACATGGCCGATGCGATGCAGAAGATGGCGCGCGGCATCGTGCATCCGGTCATCGACACCGTGGTCGGCTTCAACGATATCGACACGGCGCTGAAGCGCATGGAAGGCCGCGACGTCTTCGGCAAGATCATTCTTGAGATCGACTGAGCCGTAATTCCATGATGTTCAAGCTGAAACTTCTGCTCTTCCGCTGGACCCGCAAGCTGAAGCAGTTCAACTACTGGCTCTGGGCACAGGCCGTGTTTCTGCTGCTTGGCCTGCTGCGCCTGTTCCCGGCGAAGGCAGCGATCAGCTTTTCAGCCAGGGTGGCCCGTCTGGTCGGGCCGCTGACGCCGCGCCACAAGGTGGCGACTGATAATCTGCGTCAGGCCTATCCCGAGAAAAGCGACGCGGAAATCGAGGACATCGCCCGCGAAATGTGGGATTCGATGGCGCGCCTCTTCGCGGAATATATCTTCCTCGACGCGGTTTTCGATTTCGATCCCTATGCGACCAAGCCGGGGCTGGTCGAAGTGGAAGGCATCCCGATTTTCGAACGGCTGCGCGACGAGAAGAAGCCGCACATCTTCTTCACCGCCCATACGGGCAATTTCGAGTTGCTGCCCATCTGCGCCGCCACTTTCGGCCTGAACGTCACGGCGTTGTTCCGCCCGCCGAACAATCCCTATATCGCCGACAAGGTGCTGAAGGCCCGCCGCACAAATATGGGCCATCTGGTGCCGTCGAAAGCCGGTGCTGCATGGTCGCTTGCGCATATCCTCGATGAAGGCGGCAATGTCGGCATGCTGGTGGATCAGAAATTCCGCCGTGGCGTGCCGTCGACCTTCTTCAATCGTCCAGTAAAGACCAACCCGCTTCTGGCCAAGCTTGCACGGCAATATGATTGCGACGTCTATCCGGCGCGCTGCATCCGCCTTCCCGGCGGGCGCTACCGGCTTGAGCTTTATGAACGCATGGAACTGCCGCGTGACGACAAGGGCGAGATCGATGTTGCGGCGACTGCGCAGCTTCTGAACGATACCGTCGAGACATGGGTGCGCGAATATCCCGGCCAGTGGATGTGGTTCCACAAGCGCTGGGGATAGGATTCCCGCCCCTCATGTGCTAGGGGCTGGCCAAAGTTACGGAGATCACATATGCGCCCCATCGCCATCGCCCCGTCCATCCTTTCCGCCGATTTCGCCCGTCTGGGCGAAGAAGTCGATGCCGTGCTGGAAGCCGGTGCCGACTGGGTGCATATCGACGTCATGGACGGGCATTTCGTGCCCAACATCACTTTCGGCCCGCAGGTGGTGAAGGCGATCCGTCCGCGCACCGAGGCATTCTTCGATGCCCATCTGATGATTGCGCCTTGCGATCCCTATCTGGCGCCTTTTGCCGATGCCGGTTGCGATCTCATCACAATTCACGCCGAAGCCGGGCCGCATACGCACCGTTCGCTGCAATCGATCCGCGCTCTCGGCAAGAAGGCCGGTCTGGCGCTCAACCCGGCAACGCCTGCCGAAGCGCTGGCCAATGTCATCGAAGATGTCGATCTCGTCCTCGTCATGACGGTCAATCCGGGCTTTGGCGGACAGAAATTCATCGCCCCGATGCTCGACAAGATCAAGCGCGTTCGCGAAATGGTCGGTGACCGCCCTATCGACATTGAAGTGGATGGCGGCATCACGCCGGAAACCGCAGGCTCGGTCGTTGCCGCTGGCGCCAACATTCTCGTGGCCGGTTCGGCCGTCTACAAGGGCAATTCGGTCGAGAGCTACCGCGCCAATATCCAGGCGATCCGCGCCGCTGCCGAAGCTGCCCGCAAAAATTAACCCCCCTCTTTCTACAGGATGCACCCATGATCCCGCGCTATTCCCGGCCTGAAATGGTCGCCATCTGGTCGCCCGAAACGAAGTTCCGCATCTGGTTCGAGATCGAAGCCTATGCCTGCGAGGCGCTCGCGCAACTGGGCGTCATTCCAAAGGATGCAGCAAAGACGATCTGGGAAAAAGGCAGCGTGGCAAAGTTCGACGTCGCCCGCATCGATGAGATCGAGGCCGTTACGAAGCATGACGTCATCGCCTTCCTGACGCATCTGGCCGCATTCATCGGCCCGGACAGCCGTTTCGTGCATCAGGGCATGACCTCATCGGACGTGCTCGACACCACGCTCAACGTCCAGCTGGTGCGCGCTGCCGACCTGCTGCTCGCAGACATGGACCGCGTTCTGGAAGCGCTGAAGAAGCGCGCTTTCGAGCACAAGGACACGGTGCGCATCGGCCGCAGCCATGGCATCCATGCCGAACCGACGACGATGGGCCTCACCTTTGCGCGTTTCTATGCCGAGATGGCGCGCGGCCGCGCCCGTCTCGTTGCGGCGCGTGCGGAAATCGCAACCGGCGCCATTTCCGGCGCTGTCGGCACTTTCGCCAATATCGACCCGCGTGTGGAAGAATATGTCTGTGCCAAGCTCGGCCTTGAGGCAGAGCCGGTTTCGACGCAGGTCATCCCGCGCGACCGCCATGCGATGTTCTTTGCAACGCTTGGCGTCATCGCCTCTTCGATGGAAAACATCGCCATCGAAATCCGCCACATGCAGCGCACCGAAGTTCTGGAAGCAGAAGAATTCTTCTCGCCGGGCCAGAAGGGTTCGTCCGCCATGCCGCACAAGCGCAACCCGGTTCTGACCGAGAACCTGACAGGCCTTGCCCGTCTGGTGCGCATGTCGGTAACGCCCGCGATGGAAAACGTGGCTCTCTGGCACGAACGCGACATTTCGCATTCGAGCGTCGAACGCGCCATCGGTCCGGACACCACCATCACGCTCGATTTCGCGCTGAACCGTCTGGCCGGCGTGATTGAAAAGCTGGTGATCTACCCGGACAACATGCTGAAAAACATGAACAAGTTCCGCGGTCTGGTGCATTCGCAGCGCGTTCTGCTGGCGCTGACGCAGGCCGGCGTGTCGCGTGAGGATGCCTATCGTCTCGTACAGCGCAATGCCATGAAGGTCTGGGAACAGGGCGCCGACTTCCTTGAGGAACTGCTGGCCGACACGGAAGTGCGCGCCGCTCTTTCCGAAGACCAGATCCGCGAAAAGTTCGATCTCGGCTACCACACCAAGCATGTGGATACGATTTTCAAGCGCGTCTTTGGTTGAAGTGGCTCTGCCCACCCTCCCTCACCCTGAGGAGCCGTTGAAAACGGCGCCTCGAAGGGCTGAGGGAAACACTCCGCATGCCCTCGTCCTTCGAGGCTTCGCTTCGCTTCGCACCTCAGGATGAGGGGGGGAGCACGGAGACAAGAAAAAAGCCCCATGTTTATGAAAACATGGGGCTTTTTTACATTCTGAAGATCGCTGGCTACGCCTTGGTCTTGATCGTGTTGACCACATTGCCCCATGGGTCCACGAAGGTGCTGTCATTACCGCCGCGCGTATCTTCCAGTTCCACCCATGCGAGGCCGGTGCGATCCTCGTCGCGCTTGCCAGCACCGGCGCTCTGCCAGGCATTGGCCGCGATATGGTGATGGTAGCGCCCGGTGGACATGAACACTGCCCGGTCACCATAGGTTTGGACGGTTTCGAGGCCGAGTTCATTGTGCCAGAAAGTTTCGGCTTCATGGGCATTACCAACGCGCAGGTGAACATGGCCGACGACCGTGTTCTGCGGCGCAAAGGTCCATTCTCCGCCTTCCTGCTTGATGACATCGAGCAGATTGCCGACATCCAGCGGATCGGTGCTCATGGCCACACGATCACCATTCCACTGCCACTGGCTGTTGGGACGGTCCGAATAGATTTCGATGCCGTTGCCTTCGGGGTCGGTCAGATAGATCGCTTCGCTCACCTTATGGTCCGACGCCCCGCTGACCGGCAATTGCTTGTCGATGGCGCGGCGCGACCAGCGCGCCAGATCGCCACGGGTCGGCAGCAGGAATGCGGTGTGATAAAGACCGGCGCTGCGCGGATCGTCCGGACGGGCTGCTGAAAACTGCTCGATTTCCATCAGTTCGCGGTCGCCCGCGCCGAGAACGATCGACGCGCCACGGCGGGTCATCTCGCGCAAGCCCACGACATCACGGTAATATTCAGCCAGCGTTTCGGCGTCGCGGGCCTTGAGGCCGACGCGCGCCACTCGCATTGGCGTGGTCATTGCGAAAGGAAGTGGAGCGACAGGACGCCCGGTTTCGGCTGCCGCCGCTTTCAAATTCTGTGTCATATCGCTCTCCTTCGACGGCATTTCTGCGCGGACAGGAAGAATGTTGGCCATGACAGCAGTCCCGGCTGCGCCGAGCATCTTGCGTCTGCTGATTGCCATGTTGTTATCTCCGTCGCGTTTCAAATCTTGCCTAAACATCACCATTTGCGACATGTTTCACAAGATCGCGATCAGCGAACAGGCTGTTCATCATTCGCATGCCTTCCAGACCGGGCATACCGCAAGCACCGCTTGAAGAAGTGAGCAAGCCTCTCTAAATGGGAGGCCATGAAAGTCAAAGACGCAGATATCCTCATCATCCCCGGCTATACCAATTCCGGCCCCGACCACTGGCAGACCCGCTGGGAGAACAAACTCTCCACGGCGCGGCGTGTGCAGCAGGCGGAGTGGTCGAAACCTGTTCGCGAAGACTGGATCGGCGAAGTCGTCAAGGCTGCCAATGCGGCCACCCGGCCCATCGTTCTGGTCGCGCACTCGCTCGGCGTTGCAACAGCCGTTCATGCCGTGCCGCATATCCAGCACAAGGTCGCCGGAGCCTTTTTCGTGGCGCCTCCGGATGTTTCCAACGACAGGATCAGGCCCAAGCACCTGATGACGTTTGGCCCTTATCCGCGCGAGCGCCTGCCTTTCCCGACGATTACCGTCGTTAGCCGCAACGATCCGTTCTCCAGCTTCGAGGCTGCGGAGGACGTGGTGAAGGATTGGGGCGCCATGCTCATCGATGCAGGTGAAGCCGGACACATCAATTCGGAATCCGGGCATGGCCCCTGGCCGGAAGGCTCGATGGTGTTCGCCGAGTTCATGACGCAGCTACAGGCGCCCAAGCATCATTGATCTGAGAAGAAACGGAATGGTAGGGTCTGCTACCATTCCTCCCATCGTACTTCCAATCGCCCACCCAAGGCTCGCACTGCTCGGCTGATGGCCTTGAAGTTAGGATAGTCACAACGATAACCGCGTGTTTGGAAATATCGCCCGGTACCGGCTTCATCATCCAAATCCCGCATAATCCAGTTTATTTCGTAGCAGCGGCTCCTACACTGATCGAGTGAGAGGACTCCGGTGATTTTGTAAGGTTTTTTCTTGCGCCGGTAACTATAGTAACGGGCCGCGGCCTGAATTTTCCCCCACTCAACGCCGGGAAAGGCGCTGCATATTTCCTCCTTGGTCGCTTCTGGATAAAGTCTCCGCAGTTTTTGTTTCGCTGACCATCCCCAACACAACTTCTTGGGAACAAGCCCCAGTTTCTGGCAGCGTGCCTGTATTGCTTTTCTTGATCGGGTATCCAGAACTTGGCAAATCGCAAAATAATCGGGATAGAAAAACCGACATACCCGGTCTTCGTCATCAGTCCATAATCGATGCCCGCTGATCGTGAACCCGGAACGAAGTATCCTTGAGCGTATACGCTCCGCCGAATCTGCATTTCGCGATAGATATCTTAAGTCCATTGCACAAACCAACAGGCTATTTTTTCTTCACCTTCATTACGCGGAAGGAGTTGAAGGTGTTGGCTTTGTCGGTAAAAGCATCCGCGACAGATTTTGGGAGAGCGTTCAACTCCCTCAACTCGTAGGCGAGGATCGCAAAGTCAAGTTTCTTCCGTTCTATATCCTGGCTTTTAACTTCCAGAATTCGCGCTTCAATTTCCGCTTTCTGACGGAGAAGGTCATCAAGTTCAGACATGCACACCCCTCGAACGAGCGTTCGGCTAAGAGATATTTGTGATGAAATCGCGTGGGTAGTGAAAGTGAAGTAGTTCAACCAACTTATCGATCCGTCCAGCGGGCTGCCAGTTGCAATTGTTTGGGCCCAAACATTCCGGCGGGTCTACCATAAGCAAAAGAAAAGGCGGGTCACGAGCCCGCCTTTTCTTGTTCAATACCTTGCAACGGACTTAATCGCGGACCGCTTTCGTCAGCGTTTCGGCTGCCAGCCGGATGTAACCGCCATCATTGCTGAGCGTCAGGAAGCGGAAGCCAAGCGGAATGTAACGCCGCGCGAATTCCGCGGTCGGCGAATAGATGCCTGCAATCTTGCCAGCCGCAATTGCCTTGCGCGCAATGTTGCCGATCGGCTCCACAATCGCATCGGAATTCGGGTTGGCCTCGCGTCCGTTGCTCCATGCTATGGAGAAATCCGCAGGGCCGACGAAAACGCCGTCGATGCCGCGAACGTCGAGGATGGCATCGAGCGCATCATAGGCGTCCCGCGTCTCGATCATCGCGAAGGCGAGCGTGTCGTGATTTGCGGTCGTCAGATAATCGTTGGAACCCGGCGTGCCGTAATCCGCATTGGCCCTGAACACGCCCCATGAGCGCTCGCCCACCGGCGGATATTTCATGGCGGCTGCAAACCGGCGGGCATCCTCGACGGAATTGATCATCGGAGCGATGACCGCCTGCGCGCCGAAATCAAGCGCACGGCTTGCCATGTCGAAACGGCCGACGGGAACGCGCACGACGGGGGGCTTGCCGGCATTCAGGATAAGGCCCAGCGAGCGAAGCACGCTCGCCTCATCGTGGCCGCCATGTTGCATGTCGAGCGTTACGGCATCGAAAGCGCTATGGGCGAGAATTTCGACCGTCAGGGGTTCAGGAAGCGAGGACCATGCGGAGAGCACTGTTTCCCCGGCGCGAAGGCGCGAAGACAACGACATTCGAATTTCCTTCATTTCAAAGCATCGGGGCGGAAGTGCTGGTGGATTGAATTTTACGTTCGATACTCGTCCGCAATCAAACCACTAGCTGCCCTTGCGCCCCGAAACCTGCATCAATCCTGCTTTACCTGGCGGATTGCCTCTTCGAGGAAAGCAAACATCTTCTCGCGGATGACCTCGTCTGCAACGCTCACGCCCGCAGCATCGAGATCGGCGCGGATCTTGCGGAAAACATCCTCGTCGCCAGCTTCCTCGAAGTCGGCGGCAACGACTTCCTTGGCATAGGCTTCCGCCTCCGCATCCTTCTTGCCAAGCTGGTCTGCGGCCCAGAGTCCCAGAAGCTTGTTGCGGCGTGCCTCCGCCTTGAAGCGCAGTTCCGCATCAAGCGCGAATTTCTTTTCAAAAGCGTCGCGGCGATCATCCATGCCAGTGTTCATTCATAAAGCTCCCAGACTTACAAGTTAGAAAAGATCGTCATCCGTTCTCTTGCCTAAAGCTGGCAAGGGGCGCAAGATTATACAAGGGCTTAAAGACCACTTTCTTGCGACTCATACATAAACTTGCGTCAGAAACGCCGAAAACGGGGGAACGGGCACAAAGCAGGATTGTTAAAAGCCCACAATTGCTATAGGTAGCCCGCGAGAATAGCGGCTTAGAGCCGATCACCATAAATATGGAAATCCGAGAAAAGCCATGAACCGTCGCCGCCGTATTTACGAGGGCAAGGCCAAGATTCTTTATGAAGGCCCTGAACCCGGTACGCTTGTCCAATTCTTCAAAGATGATGCAACTGCCTTCAATGCAAAGAAGCATGAAGTCATCGACGGGAAAGGCGTGCTGAACAACCGCATTTCCGAGCATATTTTCACCCAGCTCAACCGCATCGGCATTCCGACGCACTTCATCCGCCGCCTCAACATGCGTGAGCAGCTGATCAAGGAAGTGGAAATCATTCCGCTTGAAGTGGTCGTGCGCAACGTTGCAGCCGGTTCGCTCGCCAAGCGCCTTGGCCTGGAAGAAGGCACCATCCTGCCGCGCTCGATCATCGAGTTCTACTACAAGGCCGATGCGCTCGACGATCCGATGGTCACCGAAGAGCATATCACGGCTTTCGGCTGGGCAAGCCCGCAGGAAATCGACGACATCATGGCGCTTGCCATCCGCGTCAACGACTTCCTCACCGGCCTGTTCCTCGGCATCGGCATCCAGCTTGTCGATTTCAAGATGGAATGCGGACGCCTGTGGGAAGGCGACATGATGCGCATCGTCGTCGCCGACGAAATTTCGCCGGACTCTGCGCGTCTTTGGGACATCACCACCAATGACAAGCTCGACAAGGACCGTTTCCGTCGCGATATGGGCGGTCTGGTCGAGGCCTATCAGGAAGTTGCGCGCCGTCTCGGCATCATGAACGAGAACGACACGCCGCGCCCGTCCGGCCCCACGCTTGTGAAGTAATCATCCGCCCAGCCCGGAAGGGCCTGGTCCCGAAAAGTGGAAGCCGGTTTTCGGGATCGAGCCAGACAAGTCTTCCGGGCTGTTTCATTCGTTCTAAAATTGCAGGAACTACAGAGTGATCAAGGCACGCGTCACCGTTACACTGAAAAACGGCGTTCTCGACCCGCAGGGCAAGGCAATCGTCGGCGCGCTCGGCAGCCTCGGTTTCGACGGCGTCAATTCGGCCCGTCAGGGCAAGGTGTTCGATCTGGAACTGGAAGGCTCGGACAAGGCCAAGGCCGAAGCAGACCTGAAAGCCATGTGCGAGAAGCTGCTCGCCAACACCGTGATTGAAGATTATTCCATCGCCATCGCCTGAGCCCAACAAGGAAGCAGTCGCCATGAAATCCGCAGTCATTCTCCTTCCCGGTCTCAATCGCGATCGCGACATGATCGCGGCGCTGACCAAGATCACCGGACAGGCTCCGGTGACCGTCTGGCAGACTGACACCAGCATCCCCGACGATGTGGACCTGATCCTCATCCCCGGCGGCTTCTCCTATGGCGACTATCTGCGTTGCGGCGCCATTGCCGCCCGCATGCCGGTCATGCAGGCCGTGCGCGAGAAGGCCGAAAAGGGCGTGATGGTCATGGGCGTGTGCAACGGCTTCCAGATCCTCGTTGAAGCCGGACTTCTGCCGGGCGCGCTGATGCGCAATGCCTCGCTGAAATTCGTCTGCCGCGAAGTGAAGCTCGAAGTGACCAACGCCAACACGTCGTTCACGCGCGGCTACCAGCCGGGCCAGATCATCCGCTGCCCGGTCGCGCATCATGACGGCAATTATTTCGCCGATGCCGAAACGCTGAAGCGCATCGAAGGCGAAGGCCAGGTCGTGTTCCGCTATGCCGAAGGCACCAATCCGAACGGATCGGTCAACGACATTGCAGGCATCGTCAATGCACGCGGCAATGTGCTCGGCATGATGCCGCACCCGGAAAACCTGATCGAAGCAGCCCATGGCGGCGACGATGGCCGGGCGCTTTTTGCAGGCGCACTCGGCGTCGCGGCCTAAGCTGGCAGACAGATAAACGGAAAAGGCGGCTCCAAGCGAGCCGCCTTTTTTGTTGCGCTTGCCTCGCCTCAAAACTGCACTGGCAAAGCGCCGGTTTTCGTGGCAGCTTGGCTCCGGGAGGACTTTGACAAGAGACAAACCGTCGGGGTCTCCTCATTTTTGTCCGTGCATTTTTCCCGGCACAAATCGTCCATATTTTTGCTGGAAATGCCTCACAGATTTTAGCGATAAAGAATCAGGGGAATTCATTCATGCAGCTTTATTCCAGGCCTCTCTCCCCCTACTCATCTTTCGTGCGCGGCGTCCTCTACCTGAAGGACCTGCCTTTCAAGCCGATGAACCTGCCCTATCCGTTTCCCGCCGATTTCGGCAATGTCACGCCGCTCCGCCGCATACCGGTGCTGATCACCAGTTCGGGAGAAACGCTGTTTGAAGCCGCCGTCATCGCGGAATATCTGGAAGATCATTTTCCTGAAACACCCGTATTGCCCGGCACGCCGCGCGAGCGCGCGCTCATCCGCCTGCTGGCGCGCGTGACGGAACTCGACGTGCTCGGACCGACGATGAAGCTCTTCATCCTGTCGAGCAAACCCGAGCGTGACGATGCAAGCATCGAGCGCCTGTTCGACAAGATGCATACCGGACTGAAAGTGGTCGAAAGCCGCCTCTCGGACAAGGCTTTCGCCGCCGGAGACGAACCTACGCTTGCGGATTGCTGGCTGCTGCCCGTGCGTTTTCTGATGGAACCGTTGAAGAAGCTATCCGGCAAAGCGGATTTGCTGGACGCGTTCCCGAAATTCGATGCATATGCGGCCAAGGCAAAACAGCACCCGGTCTTTGAACGCATCTGGAACGAGATGAGCGACGGACTGAAGTCCTTCATGCCGCAACTCGCCTGATTCTGCCGATCTACCTCACCCCCAGCGTGCTTTTCAAAGGCACGCCCTTTCGGAGCCTCTCCTTGAAGACCAAGACTTTCGCTCTTCTGGCCCTCCCGGCCATTGCATTGCTTGCAGCCTGCACCTCCAGCAAGCCGACGCGGCCTGTTGCCGTCGATGCCAGCAAGGCTGCATTACCTACCATGGAGCGCATTGCGCTGGCCGCGAATAGCTGCTGGTTCAAATCCAAGGACAAGGATTTCCGCGGATACTCGCTTGCACCGGAACTGAATTCCTTCACCGGACGTCCGCGCATTCTGGTGGTGCCGGCCCGCAACCCGGCGTCTCGTCCGCTGCTGGTCGTGCAGGCGCAGGGAAATCCGGCTCGCGTCGAGATTTTCGGCCCCATGATGGGTGAAAGCCATGGCGGACGTATCGCCGCCGACGTCAACCGCTGGGCTTCGGGCCAGAGCGGCTGCCAGTAACAACCAGATGTGTCGCGGAAACGCCGGAACCGGCTTTCCGCGACACATTTCAACGCAAGTGAAAACGCACCTTCCGCGCTTCGCGCTCGGCTTCACCGCGCCGCAGTCCAATGTCGCGCAACTGCGCATCTGTCAGTTCGTCCAAAGCAATCCGGGTGCGCCGCAGCATCATTCGATAAGACAGCCAATTCAAAACCTGCCGTAGATATCTGCCTCGCGGTTGCGAGGCCGTTGCCAGATGCGCTTGCAATCCTTTCGGCAAATCCGCCGCCGTATCAGCCACGGGTACAGGAAGAATTGTATCTATTGTCTCGGTCTGCGGCCTGAAGTAAAACATTGTCTCGGTCCATTCCTCATAAGCAGAGCCGGTTGGGAGCCCGGTGCTGCTACGGCATCGACCTGAAATCGAAGTCGACTTCCAGCGGAACGATGCCCGGATTCAACTGGTCGGAGCGCCTTTCAACCCGCGAACGCGCACACGATGCTCCAAGCAGTTCGTTTGATCACCGCCGATTTACAATTCACCGGCAGCGATGAATTGACTCTATAATTGACTTGGCAATAGGTACAATTTATAAGTTGTCACCATGACAAATTGGATTCCAGACCTCTCCGGCAAGTCCGGCCCGTTTTACCTGCAACTTGCCGATGCCATCGAAGAGGCAATCGGAAACGGCGGGCTGCCCGCGGGCGCAAAGCTTCCGCCGCAACGCAATCTCGCATTCGATCTCAAGGTAACAATCGGCACAATCGGCCGCGCCTATGCCCTGGCCCACGAGCGCGGCCTTGTGACGGGCGAAGTGGGTCGGGGAACCTATGTGCTCGGTGAAGAACCGGCCGACAATGCGCTGACCGCCTCAGGCATTGCCGGAACCAAACCCGCCGATGTCCCGTCCGGTAAAATCCGCTTCGACACGACGGCGGCACCGGATGTTGGCCAGCACGAAGTTCTGGCCCGGATAAATGCCGACGTTCATCGGGATTTTCCGCAGGATATAGCGAGCTATTCGCGCTATTTCCCGCAGCACTGGCTGGAAGCCGGGCAAAGATGGCTTTCGCGGGCCGACTGGCGGCCAGACCTCGACAGCATCGTCGTCACCAACGGCGCGCAGGCTGCGAGCATTGCCATCATCACGGCCTTCACCAATCCCGGCGACCGCATCCTGTTTGAAAACCTGACTTACGCGCAGATCAGCCGTTCCGTTCGCCTTCTGGGGCGGCGCACCATTCAGGCCGGTCTGGATGAATATGGTCTCATTCCGGAAGAATTCGAACGCGCCTGCCGCCAGCAGCACCCGACCCTCGCCTTTCTGATGCCGACGCTGCATAACCCCACATTGTCCGTCATGCCGGAAGAACGGCGCCGCGCCATTGCCGACATTGCACGACGTTACAATGTCTGGCTCATCGAAGACGATATCTATGGCGTCATGTGCGACAGCCAGATTCCACCCTTGGCAAGTTTTGCGCCGGAACGCACATTCGTCGTTTCCGGCCTGTCGAAAGCCGTAGCGGCAGGGATACGCAGCGGCTGGGTCGCCTGCCCTGCCCACTGCGCACAGCGCGTGAAGGTGACGCACAAGATGGTCACGGGCGGCGCAGCCTTCCTGCTCGCCGAAACCGGCGCGCAGCTTGTACTCTCCGGCGAGGCAGACGCCATTCACAGCAAATGCCGCGAGGAAACCGTCATTCGCGAAGAAATGGCCCGCAGAATCTTCGACGGGTTCGACTTCGTATCGAAACCATCCGTTCCGTTCCTGTGGATGGGCCTGCCCGAGCCCTGGCTTTCGGGAACGTTCAAGGCGGCGGCCTATGAAAGCGGAATCCTGATCGATGACGAGGACGAGTTCAAGGCCGGACGCGTCGACCAGATTTATCACAGGGTCCGCGTCGCCTTCTCTTCCCCCTCCGATCGCCATGTCGTTGAAAACTGTTTCCTAACGCTCCGTCGCTTGCTCGAAAACGAACAGGCCGGATATGAAGGGAGTGTCTGAAGCGCCTGGCCTCTTTTTATCGTTACTGATGTACGATTGAGGCCGGGAAAGCGGCATTTTCCTGTCGCACTTCATGGAAACTTAGGTTAAAGAGGCGCCTTGAAACCTTAGGTATCCAGCCTTCGGCAGAAGGTTTTCGGGTACCGCAGCCTGCGACGGGGTTCCCCATTTCCATGACTATTTCCAATACGCGAGACATCACGCCGGAATTGATCGAAGCGCATGGTCTTAAGCCGGACGAGTATCAGCGCATTCTCGGTCTGATCGGACGCGAGCCCACCTTCACAGAGTTGGGGATTTTCTCGGCCATGTGGAACGAGCATTGCTCCTACAAGTCGTCCAAGAAATGGCTGCGCACGCTGCCGACCAGTGGACCGCGCGTCATTCAGGGTCCGGGCGAAAATGCGGGCGTCGTGGATATTGGCGATGGCGATTGCATCGTCTTCAAGATGGAAAGCCACAATCACCCCTCCTATATTGAACCCTATCAGGGTGCGGCGACCGGTGTCGGCGGCATCTTGCGCGATGTCTTCACCATGGGTGCGCGTCCTGTTGCGGCGATGAATGCGCTGCGTTTCGGCGAACCGGACCATCCAAAGACCCCTCACCTCGTTTCGGGCGTCGTTTCCGGCGTCGGCGGCTATGGCAATTCCTTCGGCGTGCCGACTGTCGGCGGCGAAGTGAATTTCGACAAGCGCTATAACGGCAATATCCTCGTCAATGCTTTCGCGGCGGGTCTCGCCAGAACCGATGGCATTTTCTATTCCAAGGCGGAAGGCGTCGGCCTGCCGGTCGTTTATCTCGGCGCGAAGACGGGCCGCGACGGCGTCGGCGGCGCGACGATGGCATCGGCTGAATTCGACGAGTCGATCGAGGAAAAACGCCCGACAGTTCAGGTTGGCGATCCCTTCACCGAAAAATGCCTGCTTGAAGCCTGCCTTGAACTGATGGCTTCGGGCGCAGTGATCGCGATCCAGGACATGGGCGCGGCGGGCCTCACCTGCTCCGCCGTCGAAATGGGCGCCAAGGGCGACCTCGGCATCGAACTCATCCTCGATCATGTTCCTGTCCGTGAAGAGAACATGACGGCCTATGAAATGATGCTTTCGGAAAGCCAGGAGCGCATGCTCATGGTTTTGAAGCCGGAAAAGGAAGCCGAAGCGCAGGCCATTTTCCGCAAATGGGGCCTCGATTTCGCCATCGTCGGCAAGACGACCGACGATCTGCGTTTCCGCGTCATCCATCAGGGCGAGGAAGTCGCCAACCTGCCGATCAAGGATCTTGGCGACGAAGCGCCGGAATATGATCGTCCGTGGATGGAACCCGGCAAGCATGCGCCGCTTCCTGCCAGCAATGTGCCGCAGGTGGAAGATTATTCCGTGGCCCTTCTCAAGCTCATCGGCTCGCCCGACCTCTCGTCGCGTCGCTGGGTCTACGAACAGTACGACACACTCATTCAGGGCAACTCGCTGCAGGTTCCGGGCGGCGACGCGGGCGTGATCCGCGTGGAAGGCCACGACACCAAGGCTCTCGCCTTCTCTTCCGACGTGACGCCGCGTTATTGCGAAGCCGATCCGTTTGAAGGCGGCAAGCAGGCGGTTGCCGAATGCTGGCGCAACATCACCGCGACCGGTGCCGAGCCGCTGGCATCGACCGACAATCTGAACTTCGGCAACCCGGAAAAGCCGGAAATCATGGGCCAGCTCGTCAAGGCCATCGAAGGCATCGGCGAAGCCTGCCGCGCGCTGGATTTCCCGATCGTTTCCGGCAATGTCTCGCTCTACAACGAGACCAACGGTCAGGCCATTCTGCCGACGCCGACCATTGCTGGTGTGGGGCTCATCCCGGATTGGTCGCAAATGGCGAAGATCGGCGGCATGCAGGACGGGGACACGCTGGTGCTGCTTGGCGGCGACGGCACCCATCTCGCCAGTCGGTTTATCTGCGCGATCTGTTCGACCGCGCCGATGGTCCTGCCCCGACGGTCGATCTTGCGCTTGAAAAGCGCAATGGCGAATTTATCCGCTCGGCCATCCGCAACGGTCAAGTCACGGCCTGTCACGATCTTTCCGATGGCGGCCTGGCGATTGCCGTTGCGGAAATGGCAATCAAGTCCGGCAAGGGCGCCGTGATCGATGCCGGTGACGGCCTGCCTCATGCCGCACTTTTCGGTGAAGATCAGGCGCGTTATGTCGTCGCGGCCACGGCTGAAATGGCAAAGCTCATCGCCCTCAATGCCGAAGGCGCTGGCGTTCCGTTCCGCGTGCTTGGCACCGTCGGCGGCGACCGCCTGAAGATCGGCGATCTGGTCGATGTCAGCGTTGTCGATCTAACCGATGCTTTTGAAGGCTGGTTCCCGGCCTTCATGAGCGGCGAGCCCGTAACCGATAACTGACCTCGGTCCGCATCGTCGATACCTTTTGCCGCCCGGATGGAAAGCCTGTCCGGGCGGTTTGCTTGTCTTTGATTTAAGCGTTAGACAGATGGTTGTTGACGTTCCACGATGGTGCGTTACGATTCGACCGAACGATAAGAAAAGGCCGGAAACGGCAGGAGATTTTGCATGGCTATGGACGCACATGAGATCGAAAAACTGATACGCGAGGGGATTCCCGACGCAAAGGTGACGATCCGCGACCTTGCCGGAGACGGAGACCATTATGCCGCCGAGGTCGTCGCGGAGAGTTTCCGCGGCAAGTCCCGCGTGCAGCAGCACCAGATGGTCTATGACGCGCTGAAGGGCAATATGGGCGGCGTGCTGCACGCACTCGCCTTGCAGACAAGCGTACCGGAATAACGGACGGCCGTTTCGGGGGAGTAAGCCCTGCTGCGGCAAGATGCAGCTCCCCCGGAGACGGAATTCTCGCGCATTTGACTTGCTTTCGCCCGAACCGGGTGGTTACCAGCATTCAAAGCGACTATATTCGGGAAGACCTCCCCAGTTACGCCGGAATTTGCCTCGGCGTATTTGTTTAGCGCATAATCCTGTCCGGAAAGTCAGGCAACTTTTCGGGGTTATGCTTGGAAAGGACCGCAAATGACCGGCATCAACGATTTCATCAACAATGAAGTGAAGACCAACGACGTCGTGCTTTTCATGAAGGGCACGCCGGGTTTCCCGCAGTGCGGTTTCTCCGGTCAGGTCGTCCAGATCCTCGACTATCTCGGTGTTGAGTACAAGGGCGTCAACGTTCTGTCCTCGGACGAACTGCGTCAGGGCATCAAGGAATATTCGAGCTGGCCAACCATCCCTCAGCTTTATGTGAAGGGCGAATTCGTCGGCGGCTGCGATATCGTGCGTGAAATGTTCCAATCGAACGAATTGCAGGCACTTTTTACCGATAAAGGTATTGCCACCAAGGCGGCTTGAGGATTAATTGCCGGTTGTACGGCTTCAGCCTCACCTTTTCCGAAGGCGCCGTTCCACGGCGCCTTTTGCGTTTTGCTAGATGTTCAACGACGGATTTCCGTCTGTCTGCTTCTGCTTTCTAAATTTTGTCTTTCGTATCGTGTCCCCCGACGCGATGCGCTACTTTGCCAGGGAATGCCAGTCATGCCGCTCGACATCAAGAACGGTTCGCCGGACCAGAAAACCTCCATGCGCGGACGCGGCGAATTCATCGCGCTCATCGCAGCCATCATGGCCATCAATGCGCTGGCGGTCGACATCATGCTGCCCGGCCTGCCGCAGATTGGCGCAAGCCTCGGCGTGCAGTCGGAAAACCACGTCCAGTTCGTCATTACCGCCTATCTGCTCGGCTTCGGCGTTTCGCAGCTGTTCTACGGACCGTTGAGCGACCGCTTCGGCCGCAGGCTGCCGCTGTTCGGCGGGCTTGTCATCTACATTCTCGCCGCGTTGGCGTCGGCTGTCGTCACCGACTTCACGACGCTGATCGTGCTGCGCGTGCTTCAGGGACTTGGAGCAGCCGGTACGCGCGTGATCGCCGTCTCGGTGGTCCGCGACAAGTTTGCCGGCCGCCAGATGGCGGAAGTCATGTCGCTCGTCATGATGGTTTTCATGATCCTGCCCGTCGTCGCGCCTGCAACAGGCCAGCTCATCATGCTGCTCGGCGAATGGCACCTGATCTTCCTGTCGATGGCGCTGATGGCGCTTATCGTCGGCATGTGGGCCTTCTTTCGCCTGCCCGAGACCCTTCCCGCATCCAACCGGCGTCCGCTGACGGTCAGGAGCGTCATCGGCGGCTTCGGGATCGTTCTGTCGAACCGCGTCGCCCTGTTCTATATGCTCGGCACCTCGTTCATCCTGGGCGCGCTGTTCGGCTATATCAACTCGGCCCAGCAGATTTTCGTCGGCATTTATGAGCTTGGCGCGCTGTTTCCGCTGGCTTTCGCTGCCGTTGCCATGACGCTGGCACTCGCCTCGTTCATGAATTCGCGCCTTGTCGGCCGCTTCGGCATGCGCCGCATTTCGCAGTCGATGCTGCTGGTCTTCACCGGCTTCAGCCTGTTGTGGATGGTCCTTTCGGTCACGATGGAAGGACCTGTGCCCTTCCCGCTCCTGATGGCGATCTACATGACCATCATGTTCTCGTTCAGCCTCGTGACCGCCAACTTCAACGCGCTGGCGATGGAGCCGCTCGGCGAAGTCGCAGGCACGGCCTCCTCCGTTCTGGGCTTTGCGCAAACGGTGATCGGTGCGGCATTGGGCGCGGTTATCGGTCAGGCCTTCGACGGCACCACGACGCCGGTTGCAACCGGCTATTGCGTGCTCGGATTTGTGGCGCTTGGCTGCGTTCTGATCGCTGAACGCGGGCGATTGTTCAGGGTACAAAACCCGCCCGCCGAACACGTGATCTGATCGCATATCACTGATAAACAATCAAAGCCCGCTCACAGTTAGCGGGCTTTTCTCATGCCATGCACGTGCTATCAATTGGTGGTTTCGGGGGCAAAAGCACAACGCGTCAGCCAGCAGGCGCATCGGGGAGAATAAGCCACCCCGACTTTGGCAAGGGCTTTGCTCTCGCGCCGGAATGACACCAATGGGTTTCATACCTGTGAGTATCACGCCGCCGATAAAGAAAACCCGCACGGGCTGGCAATGCTACGTGCGGGTCCAACTCTTTACGTAAGCGAAACGGGTTGGGAGTTCGCGCTTCCAACCCACTCCGCCAATATAATATTCACATGCCAAAAACACAAGCAGGCCGGCTACTCTGCCCAGAGCGCGGCCTGAATGGACTGCCAGCTCTCCTTGCTCGGCGCAATGATAAGCCCGCCGCCGGTGTGAGACGGCAGGTACGCGCTGCCGTCCCAGCGCGCGATGTAACCGCCCGCTTCCTGATGGATCAGCGCTCCGGGAAGATGGTCCCAAGGCATAAGCTTATTGTAGACGGCGAAATGCGCCCCGCCGGTCGCGATAATCCGATATTCGTGCGCCGCACAGCGATAGCCGATCTGCGACAGGAATTTCGTATGATTGCGCGCCAGCCGCGACCGTATCGGCTCGGCTGTATATTGCCACGAAATCGAGCCGGTCATCTGGTCGATGGGAGCAGGCTTCGCAACGCTTACCCGGCTTAGATCGCCGTTGGCATGGCGAACATGGCTCCCGCCGCCCCTGGACGCCATGATCCAGTCATTGCCGACGGGATCGTGAATGATACCGGCGACCGTTTCCCCCTTCGACACCACCGCCAGCATCACGCCAAAGAGGGGAACGCCTGATGCGAAGTTGAAGGTGCCGTCGACGGGATCGATTGTGAATGCAAGTTCCGCGTCGTTCAGACCATCCAGCAAGGCCGGATTGTCCGAGCAGGCTTCCTCGCCCACGATCACCGCGTCGGCAAACCGCTCCTTTAGCCTGGCTGTGATATAGCGCTCCACATTCACATCGGCTTCCGTGACCAGATCGGCAGCAGAAGTCTTCTGCTTGATATCGCCCGCATCCAGCCTGCGGAATCGCGGCATGATCTCCTCACGCGCCGCATCGGCCAGCAAATCGGCCAGCCAGTCCATCTGTCCTTCATCAAAGCGCATGATCGCCCTCTCCTGCATCGTTCAGCGTCAGTCCTGCGAAATCGAACAGCTTGCGATCCAGCAGATGGCTTGGACGAACATTCGTCATGGCGCGGATCATCGTGTCCTTGCGGCCCGGCATGCGCTTCTCGATGTCGGTCAGCATGGCTTTCATCGCATTGCGTTGCAGCCCTTCCTGGCTGCCGCACAGGTCGCACGGAATGATCGGGAACTGCATCGCGGTCGCGAATTTCTCCAGATCGTCCTCCGCCGCATAGGCCAGCGGACGGAACACCATCAGGTCGCCCTCGTCATTGACGAGTTTCGGCGGCATTGCCGCAAGGCGTCCGCCATGGAACAGGTTCATGAAGAAGGTTTCGAGAATGTCTTCCCTGTGGTGGCCCAGCACCACCGCCGAGCAGCCCTCCTCACGCGCGACCCGATAGAGGTTGCCGCGGCGCAGGCGCGAGCAAAGCGAGCAATAGGTGCTCGTTTCCGGCAGCTTGTCGGTGACGATCGAATAGGTGTCCTGATATTCGATGCGATGCTCGATTTCGTAACGGTTCAGGAAATCCGGCAGAATGTGCTTGGGAAAATTCGGCTGGCCCTGATCCAGATTGACCGCCAGCAGTTCGACCGGCAGCAGGCCGCGCCATTTGAGATCCAGCAGCAGCGCCAGAAGCCCATAAGAGTCCTTGCCGCCCGAAAGGCAAACCATCCAGCGTTCGCCGGGTTTGACCATCGAGAAATCCTCGATGGCCTGCCGCGTCAGGCGCAACAGGCGTTTGCGCAGCTTGTTGAATTCAACCGTGGACGGCACATCGCGGAACAGCGGGTGACAGCCGTCGCTGCCCGCATCTTCTGCAATATCTGGATCGAAAGCGTTCATGGTGCTTCCCGAAAATTGAGGATGTTGCAGGCTTCATACCGAAAAGCGGGCGCGGGGAAAACCGGGAAACCATAATTGTTTGCGAAAGACGCAAAACCGCTACGCAGTTTCGCTGGAAATGCTCTTTTAAACTACGCATTGTCCTGCGCAAAACCGCTTCGCAATTTTGCTGGAAATGCTTAAAGAAAAAGCCGCGCTGATGTACAGCGCGGCTTTTCGATTTCGGCAAATATCCAGCGCGCCAGAGCGCGCATGGGATTAACGCGAATAGAATTCGACGACCAGGTTCGGTTCCATCTGAACGGCGTAAGGCACATCCGTCAGGGTCGGAACGCGGGAGTAGGTCGCAACCAGCTTGTTGTGGTCGACTTCGATGTAGTCCGGAACATCACGTTCTGCGAGCTGAACAGCTTCCAGAACGATAACCAGCTGCTTCGACTTTTCGCGAACTTCAACAACGTCACCGGCCTTCAGGCGGTAGGACTGGATGTTGACGCGGCGACCGTTCACATTCACGTGGCCGTGGTTGATGAACTGGCGGGCAGCGAAGATCGTGGGAACGAACTTGGCGCGGTACACGACTGCGTCGAGGCGCGATTCCAGCAGACCGATCAGGTTTTCACCGGTGTCGCCCTTGCGGCGAGCGGCTTCTTCGTAGGTCTTGCGGAACTGCTTTTCGGAGATGTCGCCGTAGAAGCCCTTGAGCTTCTGCTTGGCGCGCAGCTGCACACCGAAGTCCGACAGCTTGCCCTTGCGGCGCTGGCCGTGCTGGCCCGGGCCATATTCACGACGGTTTACCGGGGACTTCGGACGGCCCCAGATGTTTTCGCCAAGACGGCGATCAATTTTGTACTTAGCGGATTCGCGCTTGCTCATCGCATTTCCTTCAAAGGTTATAGCGCCCGAAAGCGCTGGAGGAAACGCGCCCTCCTCTGCCCTCCGTTTTCGGGGACTGACAGGATGAAGCGCGCGAGCGCAATCTTCATCCACGGGACACGTCAAATGAAACGCCAGCGCGATGACGCGCCAGCGATGGCGGCTTTTAGTCATCCAGCTGTTATCTTGTCAAGCGCGGAGGGCCGAAAAAGCCGGAAAAACCGGTCTTCGGCATGCGTTTCCTACCATTGCTACGCTCTGCCATCAAGCGTGAAGGAACGCCATTCCCTGTTTCGTCATTAGCCCTGACGGAACTGCTACTCATGAGGCGTCAATGGCTTTGTCTTTTCCTCCGTCCGGCAAGGGTGCACTCACCGTGCTGATCGCGCTTGGCCTCGTTGCAATGCCGTCCTTGTCCGGCCTTCTTTCCGGCGAGGCGCAGGCGCAAACTTTCATCGAACGCATCCTCAAACAGGACGCCCAGAAGGCAAGGCAGCATCGCAAACGTCCGGCAGCAAGACATACCCAGAGAAAACCGACCGCAAAGCAACAGACGGCAAGACAAGCGAGCTCCGCACCGAAGGCCGAAGCAAAACCGGCGCCCGGCTTCGCCATACCCGTTCCCATCCCGCGACCGAAGGAAACGGCAAACAAGAAACCGGAGCCGGAAGCTACACCCCTTCCCGAGGAAAAGCCGGATACGGGCGGACAGGAACAGCCCCGCCCGGCCCCCGCTCCATCTCCGGAGAAACCGGCAAGACCTGCGGAACCGGCAGGCAATCCTAAACAGGCTGACGAGAAACAGCAGGACGCCAAGCCGGAAATCGAAGAACGAATCTATCAGGTGTCCTGCCCGGCGCTCATTTCCGGCCAGGTCGAGGGCAAGCTCCTGCCTCCGATCAAGGACGGCGAGCAATGCGGGGTTCATTCCCCCCTGTCCCTGACCGCCATCGGCAAGGACGAGCCGTTGAAATTCGCCAATGCAGTGACCACGAATTGCGCAATGGCCGTCACGCTGGCGCAGTGGAGCAGCGAAGTGACGAAAGCCGCGAAGGATGTTTACGGCCCGGATTCAAAAATCACGGAGATCGGCGTCGGCTCGGACTATCAATGCCGAAAGGTAAACGGAGCCTCGTCGGGGCGGGTTTCGGAACACGCCTTTGCCAACGCGCTCGACATCATGTCGTTCACATTCGCGGACGGCAGCAAAACGCAACTGGAAAGCGGCTGGAACGGCAACGACAAGGAAAAGGCATTCTGGCGCGCCGTGCACGGTGCAAGCTGCAAGCTTTTCATGACCGTGATCGGTCCGGATGGCGACGCCGCGCACCGCACCAACATGCATCTCGACCAAGGCTGCCACGGCAAATCCTGTCTTGCACGCATTTGCCAATAAGCTATCGTAAGCGTTGGAAATTCATAAAAAAATCAGAATTGCGCCTGTAATCTCGGTTCCATTATCGATTCAACCCCGCCTGATCGCCAGTGAAAGACGGGTCTCCAGAAGGACATGGGCATGAAATCGACCAAACTTGTAGTTTCCGCAATTTTCACACTTGGTTTTTGCGCTGCGGCTCATGCCGATGCCGTTCCGAAGCGCTCGAAGGATTTTACAGGAAATTACCAGACGCTCGTCAAGGATCAGCGGGTCGCGCCGCAGATCGCCGACTGTATCGCCAGCGGCTATGACTATGTGAAGAAGAGCAAGAAATATGATCGTCTCGGCTTCACCAAAGACGATATTTCCGACGCGCAAACCGATGATAAATCATCGAAATTCAGTTCCAGCGACCCGCGCAAGGTGTCGGCGGTGATTTCGGTTCCCGGTGAAGCCCGCAACAAGGGTGTTTCCGCGAAGTGGGACAGCATCACGCTGCGCTGCGGCATCACCGACGGCAAGCTGAAAGCAATCGAACTCGCCCCGAACAAGGCCGACAAGTAAAGATCACATGGCGAGTGCCAGACGGCGCTCGCCTGTCCTGTTCAGTGCTTCTTGCCGCCGTCTACGTGCTCCGGCAGGCTTTTGCGCTTGGTTTCGGCAAACTCTTCCAGTTCCTTTTCGGTCATCGATTCATACATTTCCTTCGACGCGCCGATGAGTTCGCTTTTCTTGATCTCGCCGCGTTTGGCAGCAAGGGCAGCTCCGGCTGCCTTCTGTTGGGCTTGTGATTTAGCGGGCATGGCTTTCTCTCCTGTCTGACAAGACAAACGCACGGCGAGTCGGCCCGGTTCCCCTTTTATTCGTTGCCTTCGTCAAAACGAGCGCGTGCATCGCGAAGCAGGTCGCGGTTCTTGACTGCCCATTGGCCGAGCACATCGATCGGCACGGCCAGAGAATGGCCAAGCTCGGTCAGTGAATATTCCACTTCGGGCGGAGATGTCGGGCGAACATGCCGCGAAACCAGCCCGTCCCGCTCCAGCGACCGCAGCGTCACCGTCAACATGCGCTGCGAAATGCCTTCGATGGATCGCCGCAAGGCATTGAAGCGCATCGAACCTTCCTGAAGATTGAAGACGACGAGAATGCTCCACGTGTCGCCCACCCGATCCAGCACTTCGCGGATCGGACAGGCGCCGTCCCCATCGGTTTTGAAGGCCGGAGTGGATGAGAGCAAGGGCGTCTTGCCGTCAGGCCGTGTCGATATCGTCATCTGCTTCTCCTCGGACAGGCGGTCCACCGCCCGGCGCGCATTTTATTCTTCGAGCCTCGCCGCTTTCGAACGCACATGGTCTATGTTGGCGGCAAAATCCCGGTAAAACAATTGGTTAGATCGATCCCTGCCTTTCGGCTTCGTCGAAACCGCCCTGAACACTTGCCTTCGACGCGGTTACTTCCATGTACCCTGAACATGTAAAAGTGCGTTCTTCACACGCTTGGCAGCATCACTTATGTAGTTATCAGAAATAACCTGATTACGAAACATACCTCAATTCATTCGATACGAGAAGATCGGAAAGGAAAATGCCATGACCAGAATCGCACTGATCGGCGCAACGGGTTTTGTGGGCGCCGCAATTCTCAAGGAAGCCGCAGCACGCGGCCACCAGGTGACCGCACTGGTTCGCCATCCGGAAAAAGTGGAAAAGCTCGCCAATGTCACAGCGTTAAAGGCTGACGTATTCGATACTGATGCGCTTGGAAGCCAGCTTGCGGGGCATGACATCGTGATTTCGGCCTACAATCCGGGCTGGAGCGACGAAAATATCCGCGAAAATCACATCAATGGCAGCCGCTCCATCACGGAAGCCACCAAAAAGGCCGGCATCAAGCGCCTTATAGCGATTGGTGGCGCAGGCAGTCTTTCGATCAATGGCAAGCAGCTGGTCGATTCGCCCGAGTTTCCTGCCGAGTGGAAGGAAGGCGCGCTCGGCGCCCGTCAGGCACTGGAAGACCTCCGCGGCGAGGACCAACTGGAATGGACATTCGTGTCGCCGGCGATCATTCTCCAGCCGGGCGAACGCACCGGAAAATACCGTCTCGGCGGCGACGAACCGGTGTTCGACGACAAGGGCGAAAGCAAGATTTCCGTCGCCGATCTGGCGGTCGCCATTCTGGATGAAGCTGAAAACGGCCAGCATATCCGCAAGCGTTTCACAGCCGCCTATTGAGGCAAATCACAGATTTGCCGCATTTTTGACGGGCGTTCGCCACAAAATCGGTGGTGAAATACACACATCACCACCGTTTTTTGCGCAAAAAGAACGCAAAACGAGCTCGCCGCCACTCTGTCTTAATTACCTCAAACCAGTTCCACGTCCACGACACCGTGAATGGCTTTCATGGCGCTCGCGATCTGCGGGCTGACGCGATAACGGTGCGGCAGTTCGATCTCGACTTCGCGCTGGCCGTTGTCCTTGATGACGATGAGGCTCACCTGCCCGTCGCCGCGCGTATTGAAATGCGGCGCGATATGACGGACCGCATCGGCGGAGCGCAGATAAAGCCGCATCGCCTTCTGCATCCGACAGGCCTCGTCTTCGAGCGACTGCACCGTCTGGATACGCAGCCCGATGCCTTCGGGACGGTTTTCCGCCTGAACAGTAATCACCACCGACTTGCCGCTTTCCAGAAGATCGCGATATTGCGCGAGCCCTTCCGAAAACAGCACTGCTTCGAACTGGCCGCTGGCATCGGACAGTTGCACGATACCCATCTTGTTGCCGGTTCGCGTCTTGCGCTCCTGACGGGCTGTCACGGTGCCCGCCAGACGTCCGGCATTGGCGCCGCGCTTGACGGCTGCGGAAAAATCCGCCCAGCTTTGAACACGCATCCGGTTCAGCACATCGCGATATTCATCGAGCGGATGGGCCGACAGATAGAAGCCGACCGCCTGAAACTCGCGATGCAGCATTTCCGATGGCAGCCAGGGCGCTGCCTGCGGCAGGATGAGCGTTTCCTTGGGCGCGCCGGACAGGCCGAAGATATCGGACTGGCCGCTTGCGGCATTTTCCTGCGTGCGCTGGGCAAAGCCCATGATGCGATCCATGCCCGCACTCATGGCCGGACGCTCGCGACCGAAGCAATCCATCGCACCGGCATTGATGAGGCTTTCCAGCACCCGCCGGTTGACGATGCGCGGATCGACCCGCTCGCAGAAATCCTCAAGGCTTTCAAAAGGCTTCTCGGCCCGCACCTCGACGATATGATCGACCGCCGCCTCGCCCACGCCCTTGATGGCGGCAAGCGAATAGAAAATCTGCTTCTCGCCCACTTCAAACGGACGGAACGACGTCATCACCGACGGCGGCACGACCTCGATGCCCAGACGATTGGCCTCGCGGCGGAAATCGTTGAGCTTGTCGGTGTTCGACATATCGTAGGTCATCGACGCGGCGAGGAACTCGACCGGGTAATGCGCCTTCATATAGGCCGTCTGGTAGGAGACGATTGCATAGGCAGCGGCGTGCGACTTGTTGAAGCCGTAGTCGGCGAACTTGGCCAGCAGGTCGAAGATCATGTTGGCCTGCGCCTTGTCGACACCGCCTTCGATCGCGCCATCCACGAAACGGACGCGCTGCTTGTCCATCTCCTCGCGGATCTTCTTGCCCATGGCGCGGCGCAAAAGGTCAGCTTCACCGAGCGAATAGCCGGAAAGCACCTGCGCGATCTGCATCACCTGTTCCTGATAGACGATAACGCCCTGCGTTTCCTTGATCAGGTGATCGATCTTCGGGTGAATGGAGGCGATCTCCTCCTCGCCGTTCTTGCGCGCATTATAGGTCGGGATGTTCTCCATCGGGCCGGGACGATAAAGCGCCACAAGCGCAATGATATCCTCGATCCGGTCCGGGCGCATGCCGAGCAGCGCCTTTCGCATGCCGGCACTTTCAACCTGGAACACGCCGACCGTTTCACCGCGCGACAGCATTTCATAGGTGAGCGGATCATCGAGCGGCACATGGGACAGGTCGATCTCGATCCCCTTGCGCGCCACCAGCTTGACCGCCGTTTCCAGAACGGTCAGCGTCTTGAGGCCGAGAAAGTCGAATTTGACCAGTCCCGCCTGCTCGACCCATTTCATGTTGAACTGGGTGACCGGCATGTCGGAACGCGGATCCCGATACATGGGCACCAGTTCGGACAGCGGTCGGTCTCCGATCACGATACCGGCGGCGTGGGTCGAGGCGTGGCGATAAAGCCCCTCGAGCTTGAGCGCCATATCGAGAAGCCGCCCGACGACCGGCTCCTTCTCGCGCTCTTCGTTGATCTTGGGCTCGGTTTCGATGGCCTGCGCTAGCGACACGGGATTGGCCGGGTTCTGCGGCACCAGCTTGCACAGACGGTCGACCTGACCGTAAGGCATTTCCAGAACGCGCCCCACATCGCGCAGCACGGCGCGGGCCTGCAAGGTTCCGAAAGTGATGATCTGCGCAACCTGATCGCGCCCGTATTTTTCCTGCACATAGCGGATCACCTCTTCACGGCGATCCTGACAGAAGTCGATATCGAAGTCGGGCATCGAAACGCGGTCCGGGTTGAGGAAGCGTTCGAAAAGCAGCGAGAACCGCAGCGGATCGACATCGGTAATCGTCAGCGCATAGGCGACGAGGGACCCTGCACCGGAACCACGGCCCGGCCCGACCGGAATGCCATGGGCCTTCGCCCATTTGATGAAGTCGGCAACGATCAGGAAGTAGCCGGGGAACTTCATGCGGGTGATGATGCCGATCTCGTATTCGAGACGCTCGGCATATTGCTCCGCCGTATAGCCTTCCGCGAGGCCCGCCGTCTCGAGCCGCATCTTCAGGCCCTCGCGCGCCTGCCGCGCCAGCTCGTCGGCCTCCGCCTGGAGGGCCGCTTCCGGATCGTCCGATTCGCCCGTGAAGCGCGGCAGGATCGGCTTGCGCGTCTGCGTGTACCAGCTGCAGCGCTGGGCAATCTCAACGGTGTTTTCGAGCGCTTCCGGCAGATCGGCAAAGAGTGCCGCCATTTCCGCACGGCTTTTCAGATGATGATCCGGCGTCAGGCGGCGGCGATCATCGTTGGACAATATCTGCCCTTCCGCGATGGCCAGAAGCGCATCATGGGCCTCGAAGTCTTCCGCCTTGAGAAAGAACGCCTCATTGGTGGCCACCAGAGGCAGGTCCATCTCATAGGCAAGCGCCACGGTCTTTGCCTCCAGCGCACGGTCATAGCCCGCCTGACGCTGCAGTTCGACATAGAGCCTATCGCCGAAAGCTTCCCGCAGGAAAGCAAGCCGTGCTTCCGCCCTGTCCGGACGGTCGGCGGCAAAGGCGCGGCCGATCGGCCCCAATGCGCCGCCGGAAAGCACGATGACATCTTTCGCCAGGGGCGGCAGCCAGCTCGCCTCGACATGCACCGGATCACCCGCCGGAGTGTCCAGGAACGCGCGGCTGACAAGCCGCACGATATTGGCATAGCCCTCTTCCGTCGTCGCGAGCAACACGATGGGGGCAAGGTCCAGCGCAACCCGGCGATTGGCGCTGCGTCCATTGTCGGCATGGTCGCCAAAGGCAACATCGATCTGGCAACCGATAATCGGCTGCAACCCGTCCTTCGATGCCTTCTGCGCAAATTCAAGCGCACCGAACAGATTGTTGGTGTCGGTGACTGCGATAGCCGGCGCCTCGTCGGCAATCGCCTGTTTGATGATCTTGCCGAGCGGCAATGCGCCTTCCAGCAAGGAATAGGCCGAATGTACCCGCAGATGCACGAAACGTGGCGTCAAAGCACCGTCATTTGCTGCATTGGCTGCTGCTGCATCACTCATACATCGACCCCGATCATCTGCCGAGCCACCCGGATGGACATACATCCGGCGCTCCAAATCCGTGTATCGGACTTTCCAGAAATCGATTTCGATCCTGGCGCCGATACAGTAGCCGCCTGATAGCACATTGCTTCAAGCATGAACCACATTCGTGATTCATCGCGGCTGGCGACTCTGTCGCCTGAAAGCATCAGTTTCGGGGAATGAAGTGGCGATGTCCAGTAAGACTATCGCCCCCGTGGCGCGGGTTCACAGGAACCCGCTATTTCCTTCAAATAGCGCTCACCCAGATGGCGAAAGTTGCAATGAACAGGCTTACCGAAATGAAAGACAGAACGTCGTGGACGAGATCGGTCATGTTGGAAACTCCTCTGTGTTCACGTATGTTTATTTTTTGTTCTATTTTTGTTCCTAAGTCAACACCGTTATGCAACGGCATTCATTTTAGGGTTTACGAATAGTGAATACACAACCGCAGGCGGGAACTGCGAGAACAGAGTGAGGGTGACGCTGCCGGGCTCTGTTCAGGCAGAGCCGCACCTCGCCCTTCGAGACGCCGCCTGCGGCGGCTCCTCAGGATGAGGTGCTGGCGGGGCGGTCCATCGCCGCCCGGCCGCCAGGACAAGGTTACAGGAATATAGGCAGGCCCAGAGGCTCGGCCCGATCAAACGCAAGCAGAACAGATGGGAGAGCACTGGCCTGTCCGGTCAGGAACGCGCTGGCAGCGGTGCCGCACCTCGCCCTTCGAGACGCCGCCTGCGGCGGCTCCTCAGGATGAGGTGCTGCTGGTGGAGGCGGTTTCATGGCCGCACGGCCACCAAGACAAGGGGTATGGGAATACGGGGAGGCCTAAGAGGCCCGGCCCGATCAAACGCACAGCAGAACAGATGGGCGAGCATCGGCTGTCCGGTCAGGAATGCGCTGACGGCGGTGCGCACCTCGCCCTTCGAGACGCCGCCTGCGGCGGCTCCTCAGGATGAGGTGCTGCTGGCGGAGGCGGTTCCATGACCGCCCGGCCATCAGGACAAGGGTATGGGAATATAGGCAGGCCTGAGACGCCCCGCCCGATCAAACGCACAAGAGAACAGATGAGAGAGCATCGGCTGTCCGGTCAGGAATGCGCTGACGGCGGTGCGCACCTCGCCCTTCGAGACGCCGCCTGCGGCGGCTCCTCAGGATGAGGTGCTGCTGGTGGAGGCCGTTCCATGACCGCCCGGCCGCTAAGGGGTATGGGAATACAGGCAGGCCAGAGGCCCGGCCCGATCAAACGCACAGCAGAACAGATGGGAGAGCACCGGCTGTCCGGTCAGACAGGAACGCGCTGGCAGCAGAGCCGCACCTCGGCCTTCGAGACGCCGCCTGCGGCGGCTCCTCAGGATGAGGTGCTATGTAGTGTGGACGTTTTAAAGGTCGACGACCTTGCCGTCCTTCAGCGTCACGCGGCGATCCATGCGGCCAGCCAGTTCGTGATTGTGGGTGGCGATCAGGGCTGCAAGCCCGGACTGGCGCACGAGCGCTTCCAGAGCACCGAAGACATAGGAAGAGGTCGTCGGGTCGAGGTTGCCGGTCGGTTCGTCCGCCAGAAGAACGAGCGGCGCATTGGCAACGGCGCGCGCGATGGCGACACGCTGCTGTTCACCGCCGGAAAGCTCCGAGGGGCGATGGGAGGCGCGCTTGCCGATCTTCATATATTCAAGAAGCTGCTGCGCACGTTCTGCCGCCTGCTTCTTCGACAGTCCGCGGATCATCTGCGGCATCATCACGTTTTCCAGCGCGGAAAATTCCGGCAGGAGGTGATGGAACTGGTAGACGAAGCCGATGTCGTTGCGGCGCACCGCCGTGCGCTCGTCATCGGAAAGCTTGCTGCAGGAGCGTCCGTCCAGGAAAACCTCTCCCTCATCGGGACGTTCCAGAAGGCCAGCCGTGTGCAGCAAGGTCGATTTGCCCGCACCCGACGGCGCGACAAGCGCAACCATTTCGCCGCGACGCAGCGTGAAATCGGCGTCCTTGAGGATCACCAGTTCGCGGTCGGCTTCCTTGTAGGCGCGGCCGACGCGTTGCAGCCGCATGATGATTTCAGCCGCCATTATTCATACCTCAATGCTTCGACCGGATCGAGCTTGGCAGCGCGCCAGGCCGGGAAAATGGTGGCGATGAACGACAGCACCAGAGCCATGACGATGACGGAAATCGTCTCGCCGGGGTCCATCTTCGCGGGCAGCTGGCTCAGGAAATAAAGTTCCGGATTGAAGAGCGTCGTGCCGGAGAGCCACGAGAAGAACTCGCGGATCCGCTCGACATTCAGGCAGACGACGACGCCCAGAACCACACCGGCCACCGTGCCGGTGACGCCGATGGCGGCGCCCGTCATCAGGAAGATGCGCATCACCGCGCCGCGGGTTGCCCCCATGGTGCGCAGGATCGCAATGTCATGCCCCTTGTCCTTCACCAGCATGATGAGGCCGGAAATGATGTTCAGCGCCGCCACGAGCACGATCAGCGTCAGGATCATGAACATGACATTGCGTTCGACTTCCAGCGCCGAGAAGAAAGTCTGGTTGCGCTGGCGCCAGTCGACAAGCGAGAGCTGGCGTCCCGCCGCCTCTTCCACCGGGGCGCGCATCGCATCCACCTTGTCGGGATTATCGACAAAGATTTCAAGCGATTGCACCTTGCCTTCCTGATTGAAGAAAAGCTGCGCCTCGGAAAGCGGCATCATGACGATGGAGGAGTCATATTCCGACATGCCGATCTCGAAGATGGCGACAATCGGATAGGCCTTTACGCGCGGATTGACGCCGAACGGGGTCACATCGCCGTCCGGCGAGATCACGCGCAGCGTATCGCCGATGGAAAGGCCGAGATTTTCCGCCATGCGGGTGCCGATGGCGACGCCGCCCGCCTGATCGAAGCCCTGCAGCGTGCCCTGGCGGATATTGCCGGAAACGAGCTTGAGCTTTTCGAGGTCTTCTTCACGCAAGCCCCGGATCAGCGCGCCATTGCCTGCGCCGATATTGCCCTGCACAAGCGCCTGCCCTTCCACCACGGGAATGGCGAACCTGATGCCGGAAATACCGTCCATCCGCTTGATGAGATCGGCATAATCATCCAGCGGGCGGTCAATCGGCTGCATGATGAGATGGCCGTTGATGCCGAGGATTCGCGAAAGAAGCTCGGCACGGAAGCCGTTCATCACCGCCATGACGATGATGAGCGTCGCCACGCCCAGCATGATGCCGGTGAAGGAAAACCCGGCAATGACCGAGATAAAAGTCTCGCGGCGGCGCGCACGCAGATATCGCCATGCGATCATCCGCTCAAAGGCCGAGAATGGACTCGACTTCGGAGCTTTCTGGGCTACCTTTGCCTTGTCCCCGGATTTTGCTGCCGCCGCGTTGCTCATGCTTCTGCCGTCAACAGGTTGATCGCAGCTTCGACGCTCAGGTTCTGGCGTTCGCCGGTCTTGCGATCCTTGATTTCGACTTCACCGGCGGCAACGCCGCGCGGTCCGACGATCACCTGCGTCGGCAGGCCGATCAGGTCCATCGTGGCGAACTTTGCGCCCGGACGGTCGTCCGTGTCGTCAAGCAGCGGATCGACGCCTGCATTGGTCAGCGCCTCGTAGAGCTTCTCGCTCACGGCGTCGCATCCTTCGTCGCCCGGCTTCATGTTGACGATGCCAGCGCCGAACGGCGCGATGGCCTTCGGCCAGATGATGCCTGCATCGTCGTGGAAGGCCTCGATGGCGGCTGCGACAAGGCGCGACGGGCCGATGCCGTAGGAACCCATGGAAACCAGATGTTCCTTGCCGTCCGGGCCCTGCACTTTGGCGCCCATCGGTTCGGAATATTTGGTGCCGAAATGGAAGATGTGGCCGACTTCGATGCCGCGCGCGGAAACCTGATCTTCAGGCTTGACCTTGGCCCAGTCGGCCTCGTCGTGCATTTCGTCGGTCGCCGCATAAGGCGTCGTCCAGCGCTGGACGATGTCGGTCAGCTGCGCATCGTTGCGGAAATCGGTGTCCGCGCCCGGCACGGCCAGATCGAGATAAGCCTTGTCGCAGAAAACCTGGCTTTCGCCGGTTTCGGCCAGAATGATGAATTCGTGGGAAAGGTCGCCGCCAATCGGGCCGGTATCGGCGCGCATCGGGATCGCCTGCAGGCCGACGCGGGCGAAAGTGCGCAGATAGGACACGAACATGCGGTAGTAAGCCATTTTCGCGCCCTCATAATCGAGGTCGAACGAATAGGCGTCCTTCATCAGAAATTCGCGTGAACGCATGACGCCGAAACGCGGGCGCACTTCGTCGCGGAACTTCCACTGGATGTGATAGAGATTGAGCGGCAGGTCCTTGTAGGAACGCACATAGGAGCGGAAAATGTCGGTGACCATTTCCTCATTGGTCGGGCCGAAGAGCATATCGCGCTCCTGCCGGTCCTGGATGCGCAGCATTTCCTTGCCATAGGCGTCGTAGCGGCCGCTTTCGCGCCACAGGTCGGCGGACTGGATGGTCGGCATCAGGATTTCATTGGCGCCAGCGCGGTTCTGCTCCTCGCGGATGATGTCGCAGACCTTGTTGAGCACCTTCAGGCCGATCGGCAGCCAGGCATAGATGCCGGCCGACTGTTGACGGATCATGCCCGAACGCAGCATCAGCCTGTGGGAGACGATTTCCGCCTCCTTGGGGTTTTCCTTCAGAATAGGTAAAAAATACCGCGACAGACGCATCGTAACCACCAATCAAGAGGGACTGCCTGAGTGCTTCAAGAATCAGGCAAAAATTAAGCATATTCGTCGGTTTCTTACCGGGTTATAGATCGGTTGGAAACCCGCCTGGAAAAGCTTTCGCGGCGGCGGATTTCCCCATCCACAGCCATGATCGCCTGCCGAAAGAACTGCCTCCGCCAAATCGGGCATCCAGATTCACATTCAAATTCAATATATTACAGATATATCACTCTCTCCGGGGAAATTTTGCGAAAGAAATATGACGCGATAGAAGATTTTTCGTGACAAAAGCTGTGCAGTTCGCTATTTTTTTCATCATAAGAGCAACAACGGAATAAAACCGTTGGTTTCACGCGGTCAAAGTCTTGGGAGGATGGATCCAGGCGCGACTTTCGCAGCCGCCAGTCAAATGGAAACGGATCGAACGCGTATTTGATTAGCAAGGCGAAAGCCTTGCTTTTTTTTTGCACTTGCGGGACGGCCATGGTCCCCGCAGTTTCGCTATTTTATTTGCGCGAATAACACATTGATTTTGTGGGATTTATCCCGGTGCCCTCTGCGCATCCAAGTATTAAATTTCACTTAAGTATAAATCGATTTATTCATGCACAATTGCCGGGGAAATAGCCTCGCCGTCACAAATGACGGCGGGTTGTAGCCTGTCGGAAATTCAACGGGTTACGCTTAAGGGCTGCTACAGACTACAACTTTTGGTGGAGTGATCCACTTTTCTTTATACAAAAAAGAGGCTGCCTAATTTTTAGGCAGCCTCAAAATTCGTGCCGGAACCGGACCCGTGAAACCCGGTCGGGTCAAGTCAGATCCGGGAAGAAATGCGGGATATCGTCGAGGCCGTAACCGCTGACCTGCGTCAGATAATAATAGAGCAGGAAGATGAGCGTCGCGACGACCGTCGTGCGCAGGAAGGCCCGGCCGATGCGCGGCCTTGCCGGAGCGCTGGCGACCGTGCCCAGGGTCACTTCGTTTTCTTCGGCCTGTGTACGCAAGCCGACCGGCAGCAGCGCGAACAGCGTGGTCCACCAGATGATGAAATAGATCGCGATTCCCGAAACCAGAGACATGATTACACCTCTTCCAGTTCGATCAGTGTGCCGTTGAAATCCTTGGGGTGCAGGAACAGAACCGGCTTGCCATGCGCGCCCGTCTTCGGCTCGCCGTCACCCAGGATGCGCGCGCCTTCTGCCTTGAGGCGATCACGGGCGGCGATGATGTCCGCAACCTCGTAGCAAAGATGGTGCATGCCGCCGGACGGGTTCTTTTCCAGAAAGGCCGCGATGGGAGACCCCTCGCCCAGAGGTTCCAGCAATTCGATCTTGGTGTTGCCGACGTCGATGAAAACCACGGTTACGCCATGTTCGGGCAGCGCCTGCGGCTCGGTGACTTTGGCACCGAGCTTGCCGCGATAAAGCGCTGCGGCGGCGTCAATATCCGGAACCGCGATTGCCACGTGGTTCAAGCGTTCGAGCATCAGCACCTCCCATGCCGGTCATTCTGCAAATATATGTGGTTACCGTATCCTATTGACGAACACGGTCACCACGGGCTTTTTGCCCCATGCTTCATTTGCCGCAGCGCGAACGGCACGGCGCACGGACTCCCGTACCAGCTCGATATCCTTGCGGCGAACACGCGGAATGCTGTCGATGGCCTCGATCGCCGCGTCCAGAAGGATATCTTCCAGCAGGTCGCCCTGCGCATTTTCCTCCGGCACGCCGAAAGTCACGAGGTCGGGTTCATCGATGATCTTGTGCTCGCGGTCGAGCAGCACGGAAACGGCGACATGGCCGACATAGGCAAGCTTGCGGCGCTCGACCATGCCGATTTCTTCCTCGTCGCCGATCAGCTTGCCGTCCTTGTAGATGCGGCCAACCGGCGCTTCATCGATGATCTCGGCCTTGCCGGGCGCCAGACGCAGCATGTCGCCATCGCGAACCTGCGCGACCTGCTCGATGCCTTCCATCGCGCCAAGCGAGCCTTGCGCGACCAGATGCGCGGCTTCGCCGTGCACCGGCACCAGAATCTGCGGGCGAACCCATGAATACATGCGGCGCAATTCGCTGCGGCGTGGATGGCCGGACACATGGACCAGTGCATCCTCGTCGCCGATGATCTTGATGCCGCGATCGATCAGGCGGTTCTTGATGTCGAGTATCGCCTTTTCATTGCCCGGAATGGCGCGCGACGAGTAGATGACCGTATCGCCCGCCGTCAGCGCGAGGCTGCGCATTTCGTCACGCGCAAGCTTGGCGAGTGCGGCACGCGGCTCGCCCTGACTGCCGGTCAGGATCATCACCACGTTCTCGCGGGGAATATAGCCGTAATCTTCTTCGCTGAGATATTCCGGCAGGCCTTCCATGTAGCCAAGCTCGGTCGCAACGGAGATGGCGCGCTTCATCGAACGCCCGACCACCAGTACCTGACGGCCCGCGTCCCGCGCCGCCTCGGTAATCGACCGGATACGACCGACATTCGAAGAGAAGGTGGTGATGGCCACACGACCACGCGCATTTTCGATCAGCTCACGCAGGCTTTCGCCCACCTGTCGCTCGGAAGGCGATTCACCCTCGCGCAAGGCGTTGGTGGAGTCGCAGATCAGCGCCAGCACGCCAGCATCGCCGATGGCGCGGAAACGCGCCTCGTCGATGACGGGGCCGAGCGAGGGTTCCGGGTCCATCTTCCAGTCGCCCGTATGCACGACCGTGCCGAGCGGCGTCGTAAGGGCCAGCGAAACCGGCTCCGGGATCGAGTGGGTGACGGCCACGGCCTCGATCTTGAAAGGCCCGACCTCAAACTTTTCGCCAGCCTTGTAGATCGTGATCGGAATGTCGGGCGCGCCATCCTCCGACTGCCGCTTGGCTTCCAGCAGGCCGGCGGTAAATGGCGTCGCATAGACCGGCACCTTCAGGCGCGGCCAAAGGTCAAGCAAGGCGCCGAAATGGTCTTCATGCGCATGGGTGATCACGATGCCGCGCAGATTGTGCTTTTCAGCTTCGAGATAGCGGATATCCGGCAGGATGAGATCGGCGCCCGGCTGTTCCGGCCCCGCAAAGCTCACACCCATATCCACCACCAGCCACTCGCGGTTGTCCGCCGGGCCGAAGCCGTACATGGCCAAATTCATGCCGATTTCGCCCACGCCGCCAAGCGGCAGAAAGACGAGTTCCGTAGTATTGGATCGGGCCATGAAATTTCCTCTATGACTATCGAGCGGTCTTGCCGCACCAACTGAACCCAAAGTTGTCCTGTTGCAACCCTGGCAAGACAAAACAAAGCAAATTATTTGCGTATTGTAGCAGCAGTTCCGAAATAGACATCGCCAGCCGTTACTGCAACCCGCGAACCATCGTCTTCGCGAATAACAAAACGGCATGCCTCGTCAATCGTATCAAAATGACCTTCGACGATACGGCCTTCGACCTGCATCGTCACACGCTGGCCGAGGCCATGGGCGCGCTCCAGCCAACGCTTGCGAATGTCATCAAGGCCGCGCCCCTCGTTCCAGACGCGGTAATTGACGGACCATGCATCCGACAGGGCCGCGAACAAGGTTTCGGCATCGCATTTGCTGCCAAGCGAGCGCAGGGAAGTCGCCGCGTAGGGCAGATCATCGGGAAAGGCGACCACATTGGTTCCGATGCCGATGGCAACGGCGAACAGGCCTTTTCCCATAATGGAAGATTCGAGCAGGATGCCGGACAGTTTCGCACCATTCAGCAGAACATCGTTCGGCCATTTGAGGCCGATTGTCGGCGGCACGGCAGGCCCGGTCGCGGCGAATACCGCGTCAAGCGCGTCTGCGAGCGACAGGCCCGCGACAAACCCGAGCGTTGCCGCCGTTTTCATTTCGTAGGATTCAACGAGAAGCAGCGTGGAGGCAAGATTGCCTTCCGGCGTGGACCAGGCACGGCCCCGTCTTCCACGGCCGCTTTCCTGTTTCTTCGTGACAAGCCAGAGCCTGCCCGGATCGCCCGCGGCTGCCCGTTCCAGGGCAACGGCGTTGGTGGAACCTACCGTCTCGAAGCTTTCGAGACGGTAGCCCTCATTTTTCGCAACAGGCGAAAGCGCAAAACTCATCTATGCTTCCGCCTCATGCATTTGTCAGAAGAACGTCTTGGCTGCGGCTTCGGCAAAACCACCGATCGGGCCAGCAATGAAGACGTAGAAGAGCACGAAGGCACCCGTTACACCGAGAACCAGGCGAAGCTCGCCCGCGACGGGAACGAAACCGCCGGTCGGCTCATCGAACCACATGATCTTGATCATGCGCAGGTAGTAGAACGCGCCCACGACCGAAGCCACGATACCGATGATGGCGAGCGGCAGGAGACCGGCCTGCACAGCGGCAAGGAAGGTGTACCACTTTCCGAAGAAGCCTGCGAGGGGCGGAATGCCGGCGAGCGAGAACAGGAAGATGGTCATGATCGTTGCCAGCACCGGATTGGTGCGGGACAGACCGGCCAGATCATCGATGTTCTCGACATTGCCGTCCTTGGTGCGCATTGCAAGAATGAACGCGAAGGTGCCGAGCGTCATGGCAAGGTAGATCGCCATGTAGATCATCACGCCCTTCACGCCGATCACCGTGCCTGCGGCCAGACCAACAAGCGCATAACCCATATGGCTGATCGAGGAATAAGCCATCAGGCGCTTGATGTTGCGCTGGCCGATGGCGGCAAAGGCGCCGAGGATCATCGAGGCAAGCGCGATGAAGATGACGACCTGCTGCCAGTCATGGGTGACCGGGGCAAAGGCTTCCGAGACGACGCGGATGATGAGCGCCATGGCGGCCATCTTCGGAGCGGCGGCAAAGAATGCCGTTACCGGGGTCGGCGCACCTTCATAGACGTCCGGCGTCCACATGTGGAACGGAACGGCGGAAATCTTGAATGCCAGGCCGGCCAGAATGAAGACCAGACCGAAGACCAGGCCCAGTTCGCGCTGTCCGCCGGCGACGGCCTGCGCGATTTCGGCAAAGCCAATATGACCGGTGTAACCGTAGACGAGCGAGATGCCGTAAAGCAGCATGCCCGAGGACAGCGAGCCGAGGACGAAGTATTTCAGGCCTGCTTCCGTCGAACGGACGCTATCGCGGTTGAACGCTGCCAGAACATAGAGCGCCAGCGATTGCAGTTCGAGGCCGAGATAGAGCGACAGCATGTTGGAGGCCGAAACCATCAGCAGCATGCCCAGCGTGGAAATCACGATCAGGACCGGGAATTCGAACTTGTCGAACTTCTCCGCCTTGGCGAAGCCGACCGACATGATCAGCGTCACGATGGAGCCGACCAGTGTCAGCACCTTCATGAAGCGGCCAAAACCGTCATTGACGATGGCGCCGCCGAAAACAGCACCGTTCGCCGGGAAAAGGATGACCAGAGCCAGCGCTGCAATAAGCACCGCGACGGATAATCCGTTGACGAGCGTGGCCGCCCGTTCGCCGGAGAACACGCCAATCATGAGCAGTGCCAAGGCGCCTACAGCAAGGAGAACCTCCGGTGCTGCAAGGGTCAGATGAGCTATCAGATCAGTCTGCATGACCTACGCCTTTATTTCTTACTGTGCCAGCACGGCGCTCGCGGAGCCCGCGAGTGCTGCGTCGTAATGTTGGACCAGGGCGTTCACGGCACCGGCGGTCACATTGAAGACCGGGGTCGGATAGACGCCGAAGAAGATGGTGAGCACCACAAGCGGGTACAGAATGAGCTTCTCACGCGGGCTGAGGTCGAGGAGCGCCTTGAGGCTTTCCTTGGTCAGCGCGCCGAAGATCACCTGACGGTAGAGCCAGAGCGCATAGGCCGCCGAGAGAATGACGCCCGTGGTTGCGAACAGCGCCACCCAGGTGTTGACCCGGAACACGCCGAACAGCGTCAGGAACTCGCCGATGAAGCCCGAAGTACCCGGCAGGCCGACATTCGCCATCGTGAAGATGAGGAAAGCCACCGCATATTTCGGCATGTTGTTCACCAGACCGCCAAACGCCGCGATCTCACGGGTATGCATGCGATCATAGATCACGCCGACGCAGAGGAAGAGCGCGCCCGACACGATGCCGTGCGACAGCATCTGGAAGATGGCGCCCTGTAGGCCCTGCTCGTTTGCCGCGAAGATACCCATGGTCACATAGGCCATGTGCGCAACCGACGAATAGGCGATCAGCTTCTTCATGTCTTCCTGCACCATCGCGACGAGCGAGGTGTAGATGATTGCGATCACCGACAGCGCGAAGATGAACGGAGCGAAATCAGCGGAAGCCAGCGGGAACATCGGCAGCGAGAAGCGGATGAAACCGTAGCCGCCGAGCTTCAGCAGGATACCGGCCAGAATGACCGAGCCTGCCGTCGGTGCTTCAACGTGCGCATCCGGCAACCAGGTGTGGACCGGCCACATCGGCATCTTCACCGCGAAGGACGCGAAGAAGGCGAGCCATAGCCATGTCTGCATACCGGCCGGGAAGTCGTATTTCAGCAGCTCCACGATGTTCATCGTGCCAGCCTGCCAGTACATGGCCATGATGGCGATGAGCATCAGGACCGAGCCCAGAAGCGTGTAGAGGAAGAACTTCAGGCTCGCATAGACGCGGCGCTTGCCGCCCCACACGCCGATGATGATGAACATCGGGATAAGGCTTGCCTCGAAGAACACGTAGAACAGGAACAGGTCGAGCGCGCAGAACACGCCGATCATCAGCGTTTCCAGAATGAGGAACGCGATCATGTATTCCTTGACGCGCTTTTCCACCGACACCCAGCTTGCCAGAATGCAGAAGGGCATGAGGAAAGCGGAAAGCACCACGAACAGGACGGAGATGCCGTCCACGCCCATGTGGTAGCTGATGCCGCCGCCCATCCAGTCGACCTGCTCGACCATCTGGAAGCCGGGGTTCGAATTGTCGAAACCGGCCCAGACGACGAGCGACAGGGCGAAGACGAATATCGTCGTCAGCAAAGCGACGTTGCGGATATTGCGACGCGATGCCTCGCTGTCGTCCTTGATCAGAAGGATCAGTAACGCGCCGACGAGCGGCAGAAACGTGACCGTTGAAAGAATTGGCCAGTCGGTCATCAGAAAGAGCTCCCGAGCATCATCCAAGTGACGAGCGCGGCGACGCCGATCAGCATCGCGAATGCGTAGTGATAAAGATATCCGGACTGCATCTTGACGACGCGGTTGGTAACGTCGAGCACGCGGGCCGAGACGCCATCCGGGCCGAAGCCGTCAATAAGCCAGCCGTCGCCACCCTTCCAGAACACGCGGCCAAGCCAGCGAGCCGGACGCACGAAAAGGAAATCGTACAGCTCGTCGAAGTACCACTTGTTCAAGAGGAACTGGTAGAGGCCACGATGACGGGCAGCCAGTTCCTTCGGCGTTTCCGGCGAACGGATGTAGAAGATCCAGGCGACGATGAAGCCGAGAACCATCGAAATGAACGGCGACAGCTTCACCCACAGAGGAACATGGTGATATTCCTCGAGGATCTGGTTGGCAGCCGAGGTGAACAGAGCGCCCTTCCAGAACTCGGCATATTCGTGGCCGAAGAAGAGTTCCTTGAACACGACACCGGCAAAGAGCGCGCCGACGCCGAGGATCAGCAGCGGAACGAACATGACGGCAGGCGATTCATGGACGTGATGCATGACTTCCGCCGAAGCGCGCGGCTTGCCGTGGAAGGTCATGAAAATCAGGCGCCAGGAATAGAAGCTCGTGAAGAGCGCGGCAATGATGAGAAGCGTCGAAGCGTAGCCGCTGGCAGCACTGTGCGAAGCGAAGACGGATTCGATGATCGCATCCTTGGAGAAGAAACCGGCGGTGCCGATGACCGTGCCCGGAATGCCGAGGCCGGTAATGGCGACCGTGCCGATGACCATCATCCAGTAGGTGATCGGGATCAGCTTGCGCAGGCCGCCCATGCGGCGCATGTCCTGCTCTTCCGAAACGGCATGGATGACCGAACCGGCGCAAAGGAACAGAAGCGCCTTGAAGAAAGCGTGCGTGAACAGGTGGAACACGGCGGCGCCATAGGCACCGACACCGAGTGCAGCAAACATGTAGCCGAGCTGCGAGCAGGTCGAATAGGCGATGACGCGCTTGATGTCGTTCTGCACGAGGGCGACCGTTGCAGCGAAGAAGGCAGTCGTCGCGCCGATGATGGTCACGACCAGAAGCGCGGTCTGCGACAGTTCGAAGATCGGCGACATGCGGGCGACCATGAACACGCCCGCGGTAACCATGGTAGCGGCGTGAATGAGCGCCGAAACCGGGGTCGGGCCTTCCATGGCGTCCGGAAGCCAGGTGTGCAGCAGGAACTGCGCCGACTTGCCCATCGCGCCCATGAAGAGCAGCAGGCAGGTGATGGTGATCGCGCCCTGCTTGTCGAGCTGATAGCCGAGGAAGTTCAGAACGACCTGATTGGCATCGGCGGCGCCTTCAGCGGGGAGGAAGTTGGCGGCAGCAGCGAAGATCGTGTTGTAGTCGACCGACTGGAACAGCGCGAACACGCCGAAGATGCCGAGCAGGAAGCCGAAGTCACCAACGCGGTTGACGACGAAGGCCTTCATGGCGGCGGCGTTGGCCGAAGGCTTCTGGAACCAGAAGCCGATCAGGAGGTACGAGGCCAGACCCACGCCTTCCCAGCCGAAAAACATCTGGACCAGATTGTCCGACGTGACCAGCATGAGCATGGCGAAGGTGAAGAGCGACAGATAGGCGAAGAAGCGCGGACGGTGCGGATCGTGGTGCATGTATCCAATGGAATAAATGTGCACGAGAGCCGACACCGAGTTCACCACCACCAGCATGACGCCGGTGAGCGTATCGATGCGCAATGCCCAGTCGAAGGAAAGCGCGCCCGAGGTTACCCAGTGCAGAACCGGGATGCGGACGGTTTCCGCGTCGTGGCCGAGCGGAATCTGGAAGAACACGACCCAGGACAGGACCGCGACGACGACCATGAAACCGGAAGTGATGTATTCGCTCGCCTTGGCTCCGATCTGATTGCCGAAGAGACCGGCAATCAGGAAGCCGAGAAGCGGAAGGAAGACGATCGCGTAGTAGAGCATTTGCCCGTCAACCTTTCATAACATTGACGTCTTCCACCGCGATTGAGCCGCGATTACGGAAGAAAACAACGAGAATTGCCAGACCGATGGCCGCTTCCGCAGCCGCGACGGTCAGAACGAAAAGGGCGAACACCTGCCCGACCATGTCGCCGAGCTGGCTGGAGAACGCCACGAAGTTGAGATTGACCGAAAGAAGGATCAATTCGATCGACATCAGGATGACGATGACGTTCTTGCGGTTCAGGAAGATGCCGAAGACGCCAAGCGTGAACAGGATGGCCGAAACGGTCAGATAGTGGGCGATACCGATTTCCATATGCTTATCCTCAGATGCCTTTGCCCGTTTCGACTTGTTTGATCTCGATCGCCGTTTCGGGCGTGCGAGCAACCTGGGCCGGAATGGACTGGCGCTTGACATTCGGCTTGTGCCGCAGCGTCAGAACGATGGCGCCGATCATCGCGACCAGAAGGACGAGACCAGCAACCTGGAAGTAGAAGACGAAGTCGGTGTAGAGAATGTCACCCAGAGCAGCGGTGTTGCTCCGCTCGGCGATATTCGGGATCGGCACGGCGCCCTGCCCGAGCTTCGGTGCAAACATGTTGCTTGCAAACACGAAGATCAGCTCGCCGAGCAGGATGAGGCCGACGAGAGCGCCAACCGGCGCATATTGCAGCGCGCCGCGCTTCAGCTCGGAGAAATCCACATCCAGCATCATGACGACGAAGAGGAAGAGAACCGCCACTGCCCCGACGTAAACGACGAGCAGGATCATGGCGAGGAACTCGGCCCCCGTCAGCAGGAACAAGGCTGCCGCATTGAAGAATGTGAGGATCAGAAACAGCACCGAATGCACGGGGTTGCGTGCCGCGATCACCATGAACGCGGATGCGATCATGATGAAGGCGAACAGATAGAAAAACGCTGCCGCAATACCTGTCAGCATGGGGATCCCCCAACACCTTTCCGTGAGCAAAGCCTTATTGCCTTGCCCTCTTTAGTCTTTGTTTGCCGCGAATAATCGCGAAACTTAAATTCCAGCAACAAGATGGGCCGCCCCTTCCTGTTGCCGCTTTTCAAACCGGATGCCGAAACCAGGTTTCAGCAGGACCAATCAGCGATATGGCGCATCCATCGCGATATTGCGCGCGATTTCGCGTTCCCAACGGTCGCCATTGGCAAGGAGCTTTTCCTTGTCATAGTAAAGTTCTTCGCGGGTTTCGGTCGCGAATTCGAAGTTCGGACCTTCCACGATGGCGTCCACCGGGCATGCTTCCTGGCAGAAACCGCAATAGATGCACTTCACCATGTCGATGTCGTAACGCACCGTGCGGCGGGTGCCGTCGTTGCGGCGCGGACCGGCCTCGATGGTGATGGCCTGCGCCGGGCAGATCGCTTCGCAAAGCTTGCAGGCGATGCAGCGTTCCTCGCCGTTTGGATAACGGCGCAGTGCGTGCTCGCCACGGAAGCGCGGAGAAACCGGGCCCTTTTCATGCGGGTAGTTCAACGTCGCCTTGGGCGCGAAGAACTGGCGCATGGAAAGAAAGAACGCGCCTACGAATTCCTTGAGAAGGAGCGATTTGGCTGCTTGAGCGAATGAAGCCATGATGATTACTCCTTACGCCAGACCGAAGACTTTGAGGAAGGTCGCGGTTGCGACGACCATGAAGAGCGAGATCGGCAGGAACACTTTCCAGCCAAGGCGCATCAGCTGGTCGTAGCGATAACGCGGAACGAAAGCCTTCACCATTGCGAAGAGGAAGAAGCAGAAGCAGAGCTTCAGCATGAACCAGATGATGCCCGGAACCCAGTTGAGGAACCACACATCCACCGGAGGCAGCCAGCCGCCGAGGAAGAGCGTCGTCATCAGGGCGCACATCAGCGTGATCGCCACATATTCGCCGAGGAAGAACAGAAGGAACGGCGTGGACGAATATTCGATCATGTGACCGGCCACGAGTTCGGATTCAGCTTCGACAAGGTCGAAAGGCGGACGGTTCGTTTCGGCCAGCGCCGAAATGAAGAAGATCACGAACATCGGGAACAGGCAGAGCCAGTTCCAGTCGAGGAACGAAGCCGGCAGGCCGAGCATGGTGCCGAGGCCGGTATTCTGCGAAAGCACGATGTCGGTGAGATTGAGCGAGCCAACCGTCAGCAGGACCGTGACAATCACGAAGCCGATGGAAACTTCGTAGGAAACCATCTGCGCGGCAGAACGAAGCGCGCCGAGGAACGGATATTTCGAGTTCGATGCCCAGCCGCCCATGATCACGCCGTAAACTTCGAGCGAAGAAATGGCGAAGATATAGAGCATGCCGACATTGATGTTGGCGATGGCCCAGCCTTCATTGACCGGAATGACCGCCCAGGTCGCCATTGCGAGAACGGCGGAAACGAAAGGCGCAAGGAGGAAGACACCCTTGTTTGCGCCCGACGGGATGATCGGTTCCTTGAAGACGAACTTCAACAAGTCGGCGAAGGCCTGGAACAGACCCCAGGGACCGACAACGTTCGGGCCGCGACGAAGCTGCACCGCTGCCCAGATCTTGCGATCCGCGTAAAGCAGGTAAGCGACGACGATCAGCAATACGACGAGCAGAACGACCGACTTCAGCGCTATGATAAGCGCGGGCAAGACGTAAGCTGCAAAAATTCCTTCCATTGTTCCGTCTCTCTCTCGCTTACTCAGCTGCCTGTTGGAAGCCGCCGGCCGCGAGCGCCGAGCATTCGGCCATGACGGCGGAAGCGCGCGCGATTGGGTTCGTCAGGTAGAAGTCCTTGACCGGAGAGACGAACGCAGCGCCGCCGCCCGGGTTTGTTGCCTTGGCCGCCAGCGCGACGAGATCGTCGGCGGAAGCAGGCGCGATGGTGTCGATAGCCGCCATATGCGGATAGTCCGCATAGAGCCGGGCGCGAAGCTGCTGCAGCGAATCGAACGGCAGACGCTTGCCAAGGCTGTCGGAAAGAGCGCGCAGGATCGCCCAGTCTTCCTTTGCCTCGCCCGGCGCGAAACCGGCGCGGTTGCCAAGCTGCACGCGGCCCTCGGTGTTGACCCAGGTGCCCGACTTTTCCGTGTAGGCTGCGCCCGGCAGGATAACGTCGGCGGCGTGGGCACCGGCATCGCCATGCGTGCCGATGTAAACGATGAAGCTCGATCCCTTGCGGGTCATGTCGAGTTCGTCTGCGCCGAGCAGGAACACGACATCCAGATTGCCGAGCATGTCGCCGGCAGCCTTGCCACCCTCACCCGGCACGAAGCCGAGGTCCAGAGCGCCAACGCGCGAAGCGGCGGTGTGCAGAACGGAGAAGCCGTTCCACTCGTCCTTGATCGCGCCAACGTCCTGAGCGAGTTTGGCGGCGGCCGACAGAACCGCCCGGCCGTTTTCGCCGGTGAGCGCGCCCTGACCGATGATGATCAGCGGACGCTCAGCCTTGGCCAGCACGTCGCGGAATGCATTCTGGCCGGCAGCCAGTTGGCCCAGCGTTTCGGCGCCAGCACCCAGATATTCGTAATCGTAACGCAGTTCAGCCTTTTCACCGATCAGGGCAACCGGGAAATGGCCCATGCGCTGACGCTTGCGGATGCGGGCGTTCAGAACAGCGGCTTCAACACGCGGATTGGAACCGATGATGAGCAAAGCATCAGCGTTTTCAATGCCTTCGATGGTCGAGTTGAAGAGATAGGTTGCGCGGCCCAGAGCCGGATCGAGAGCTGCGCCATCCTGGCGGCTGTCGATATTGGCGGTGCCGAGCGAAGCCATCAGGCCCTTCAGCGCGTAGATTTCTTCAACCGAAGCCAGATCGCCAGCGACAGCGCCGATCTTTTCAGCCGACGTTGCGGAGACCTTGGCGGCGAGGGCAGCGAATGCTTCCGGCCAGGTTGCGGCGACCAGACGGCCATCCCTGCGAACATATGGGCGGTCGAGGCGCTGGGTGCGCAGGCCATCCCAGATGAAGCGGGTCTTGTCGGAAATCCACTCCTCGTTCACCGCTTCATTGACGCGCGGCATGACGCGCATCACTTCGCGGCCACGGGTATCGACGCGGATGTTCGAGCCGACCGCATCCATCACGTCGATGGTTTCGGTCTTGCTCAGTTCCCACGGACGGGCCTGGAAGGCATAAGGACGCGAGGTCAGTGCGCCGACCGGGCAAAGATCGATGACGTTGCCCTGCAATTCCGAGGTCATGGCGCGTTCGAGATAGGTGGTGATCTCGGCGTCTTCACCGCGGCCGATGAGGCCCAGTTCCGAAATGCCGGCCACTTCCGTCGTGAAGCGGACGCAGCGCGTGCAGTGAATGCAGCGCGTCATCACCGTCTTGACGAGCGGACCGATATACTTGTTTTCAACGGCGCGCTTGTTCTCGCGATAGCGGGAACCGTCGGTGCCGAACGCCATTGCCTGATCCTGCAGATCGCACTCGCCGCCCTGATCACAGATCGGGCAATCCAGCGGGTGGTTGATGAGCAGGAATTCCATCACGCCTTCGCGGGCCTTCTTGACCATCGGCGTGTTGGTGAAGATTTCAGGCGCTTCGCCATTCGGGCCGGGACGCAGATCGCGCACGCCCATGGCGCAGGATGCCGCCGGCTTCGGCGGTCCGCCCTTCACTTCAACCAGGCACATACGGCAGTTTCCGGCGATGGAAAGCCGTTCGTGGAAACAGAAACGCGGGACTTCCGCGCCCGCGGCTTCGGCAGCCTGAAGGAGCGTATAGTGATCGGGTACTTCGATCTCTGTGCCGTCAACCTTGATCTTTGCCATCGCTTATCCAAACCTGCGGCTTGTGCCGCATCTTCCAGATCTCAAACTCTTACCCTGCCCTTACTATTGGCATGGCCTTTACCGAAAACCGCCAGGCACTTTTCGGGGCCATGCCCTGCCGGGCAGGCTCACACAACTCATTCAGCCGCTTCCAGACGGATATTGCGGCTCTGAACGGCGTTGCGCGTATAATCGTCAATGCGCTTTTCAATTTCCGGACGGAAATTGCGGATCAGGCCCTGAATAGGCCATGCAGCGGCATCACCCAGTGCGCAGATCGTGTGACCTTCAATCTGCTTGGTCACGTCGAACAGCATGTCGATCTCGCGCTTCTGCGCGTTACCCTTGACCATGCGCTCCATCACGCGCCACATCCAGCCGGTGCCTTCGCGGCACGGCGTGCACTGTCCGCAGCTTTCATGCTTGAAGAACGCCGCCAGACGGGCAATCGCCTTGATGATGTCGGTGGACTTGTCCATGACGATCAGGCCGCCTGTGCCGAACGACGATTTCTTGTCGCGCATGCCGTCGAAATCCATGATGGCGTCCATCATGTCCTCGCCCTTGATGACCGGGCACGACGCACCGCCGGGAATGACCGCCAGCAGATTGTCCCAGCCGCCGCGAATGCCGCCGCCGTGCTTTTCGATCAGTTCGCGGAACGGAATGCCGAGGCCTTCTTCCACGACGCAAGGCGTGTTCACGTGACCGGAAATCTGGAACAGCTTGGTGCCGACATTGTTCGGCCGTCCGATTGACGAGAACCACGCCGCGCCACGACGCAGGATCGTCGGCGCAACGGCGATCGATTCCACGTTGTTCACGGTCGTCGGGCAGCCATAGAGGCCCATATTCGCAGGGAACGGCGGCTTGAGGCGCGGCTGGCCCTTCTTGCCTTCGAGGCTTTCGAGCAGAGCCGTTTCTTCACCGCAGATATAAGCGCCAGCGCCGTGGGTGACGAAAATGTCCATGTCCCAGCCGCACTTGTTGCCCTTGCCCAGCAGACCGGCTTCGTAGCATTCGTCGATTGCCGCCTGGAGGGCTTCACGCTCACGCATGAATTCGCCACGGATGTAGATATAAGCCGTGTGGGCGCCCATGGCGCAACCGGCGATCACGCAGCCTTCGATCAGGGTATGCGGATCGTGGCGCAGGATTTCGCGGTCCTTGCAGGTGCCGGGCTCGGATTCGTCGGCGTTGACGACCAGATAATGCGGGCGACCGTCGCTCTGCTTGGGCATGAACGACCACTTGAGACCCGTCGGGAAGCCAGCGCCGCCGCGGCCGCGCAGGCCCGACGCCTTCATCTCCTCGATGATCCAGTCACGGCCCTTTTCGATCAGCCCGCTGGTGTTGTCCCAATGGCCGCGCGCCATTGCACCCTTCAGGGAGCGATCCTTGAAGCCGTAGATATTGGTGAAGATGCGATCTTTATCAGCCAGCATGTCTCACCTGTTTCCGTTCGTGTTTGCCAATATCGAAGTCATCATACCGGCTTCTTTCCGAATACCTTGATGTATTCCTCGACGCCGCCCTTGGCCAAAGCCTTGGCCTGCTTCATCCAGTCTTCGCGGTCGATGCGACCGTGGAAGCTGAGATAGCCGTCGACCCAATCGCGCTCGGCCTTCTTCCACGCAGCGACCTGCTTGAAGGTGAAAATGCCAAGCTCGTGCAGGGTCTGCTCGATCTTCGGACCGACGCCCGAGATCAGCTTGAGGTCGTCGACCACTTCCGGCCGCTCCATGGGCTGCGGACGGTTCTTGTCGTCGAGTTTGTATTCCTGCGTGGTTTCGACGGAAGCGGCCTTTTCGGCTGCATTCGAAACCTTGACCTCCGAAGGCGACTTGAGCGCCGGAGCGGTTTCAGGCGCGTTGGTCACGGGCTTTGCCGCGTTGGACGGCGGAACATTCGCGGCTTCTGCCTTTGCCTTGGCTTCGGCTTCCGCCTTTGCCCTGGCAGCGGCGGCATCGGATGCCTTGCGGGTTTCGAGGCCGATCTTCTTGTAGTCCAGTTCTTCCGTCAGCGACGTCAGGCCATTGAGCGGATTGGACGTTTCACGGTCGATCTGCGGACCCGGCTTGACGGTGTCGCCCTTGCCGGCTTCAAACGCGTCGATGATTTCGGCAAGGCGTTCCGGCGTCAGATCTTCATAGGCGTCCTTGAAGATCATGACCATCGGTGCATTGGCGCAGGCGCCCTGGCATTCCACCTCTTCCCACGACAGCGTGCCGTCGGCATTGAGCTCGAACGGGTCGTGGTTGATCTTGTGGCGGCAGACATCCATCAGCGCTTCCGAACCGCGCAGCATGCAAGGCGTGGTGCCGCAAACCTGGATGTGGGCGCGCGTGCCGACCGGCTTGAGCTGGAACTGCGTATAGAAGGTCGCAACTTCCAGAACGCGGATCAGCGGCATTTCGAGCATGGCTGCAACGTGTTCAATGGCAGCTTTCGTGACCCAGCCATCCTGCTCCTGCGCACGCATGAGCAACGGAATGACGGCCGACTGCTGACGGCCTTCGGGGAATTTTGCAATCGTCTTGAGCGCCCAGACCTGATTTTCCGCGTTGAACGCGAAAGCGGCAGGCTGGACGGCATCATCTGCGAGACGGCGAACGGACATCAGCGGTCAACCTCACCAAACACGATATCGAGCGAGCCAAGAATTGCCGACACGTCAGCCAGCATATGGCCGCGGCACAGGAAATCCATGGCTTGAAGATGGGCAAAGCCCGGAGCGCGCAGCTTGCAGCGATAAGGCTTGTTGGAGCCATCCGATACGAGGAAGACGCCAAATTCACCCTTCGGCGCCTCAACTGCTGCGTAAACTTCACCGGCAGGCACGTGGTAGCCTTCCGTGTAAAGCTTGAAGTGATGGATGAGCGCTTCCATCGAGCGCTTCATCTCGCCGCGCTTCGGCGGCACGATCTTGTTGTCGGCGTTGGAAACCGGACCGACGCGTTCCTTGCCGAGGAGCAGGTCAACGCACTGGCGCATGATCTTAGCCGACTGGCGCATTTCTTCCATGCGGATCAGGTAGCGGTCATAGCAGTCGCCGTTCTTGCCGACAGGAATGTCGAATTCCATCTCGTTGTAGCACTCATATGGCTGCGACTTGCGCAGATCCCATGCTGCACCCGAACCGCGAACCATGACGCCCGAGAAGCCCCATGCCCAAGCGTCTTCCAGCTTCACGACGCCGATATCGACGTTACGCTGCTTGAAAATACGGTTCGGCGTGATGAGATCGTCGAGATTGTTGAGCGTCTTGAAGAATGGATCGATCCATTTGCCGATGTCTTCGACGAGTTGGTCCGGCAGGTCCTGATGGACGCCGCCCGGACGGAAATAGGCTGCGTGCATGCGCGCGCCGCAGGCGCGTTCATAGAACACCATCAGCTTTTCGCGTTCCTCGAAGCCCCAGAGCGGCGGCGTCAGCGCGCCAACGTCCATGGCCTGCGTGGTGACGTTGAGAAGGTGGTTCAGGATACGGCCGATTTCCGAATAGAGAACGCGGATGAGCTGGCCGCGCTTCGGCACGTCGATGCCCAGCAGGCGTTCGACGGCGAGCGCATAGGCGTGTTCCTGGTTCATCGGCGCCACGTAGTCGAGGCGGTCGAGATAAGGCAGGGCCTGAAGATAGGTCTTGGCTTCCATCAGCTTTTCGGTGCCGCGATGCAGCAGACCGATATGCGGATCGACGCGCTCGACCACTTCGCCGTCGAGCTCAAGCACCAGACGCAGCACGCCGTGCGCGGCAGGGTGCTGCGGACCGAAGTTGATATTGAAATTGCGGACCTGAGTCTCAGCCATGTTCAGCTTCCTGTTTGGCTGCAAGAGCCGCCAAGAACTCCTCGCCGGTCATCCGGTGGGTGTCGTTGGCAAAATCGTAATTCGCAGGCTTGTTATCGATGAAGATTTCTTCGGCAAAATGAAAACGTTCCGGCTCGGCAAAAGCCTGCATCGAAACGACCGTCATTCCATCATGGACACCGCGCCAGAACAGCGACGAACCGCACTTCGAGCAGAAGCGGCGTTCGCCCCATTCCGAAGACGAATAGGTCGAGAGGGCAGCTTCGTCTTCGATTTCGACCGAAGTGCCGCAGTTGACGGCCATGAAAGCACCGCCGGACCAACGCCGGCACATGCTGCAATGGCAGACATCCATTTCCATCTTTGCCGGAACAGCGGTGAACTTCACCGCTCCGCAAAGACATTGACCGTTCAATCTCTCGCCTGCGCCCATGAGTATGTCCTCAGTTCGCCTTGGCTTTCTCGTCGCCCGGCAGAACGTAGTCCGTTCCTTCCCATGGCGAGAGGAAGTCGAAGTTGCGGAACTCCTGACGCAGCTGCACAGGCTCGTAGGCGACGCGCTTCAGCTCGTTGTTGTAACGAACTTCAACGAAACCGGTGAGCGGGAAGTCCTTGCGCAGCGGATGGCCTTCGAAACCGTAGTCGGTCAGGATGCGGCGCAGGTCCGGATGGCCGGAGAACAGCACGCCGTACATGTCGTAGGTTTCGCGTTCGAACCATTCGGCGCCGACAAAGACCGGAACCGCGGAAGGCACCAGCGTGTCCTCGTCAGCCTGAACCTTGACGCGGATGCGCTGGTTCTGGCGCGGAGACATGAGCTGGTAGACGACATCGAAGCGCTTGGCGCGCTGCGGATAGTCGACGCCCGAAATATCCGTCAGGTTGACGAACTGGCACTGCACATCGTCGCGCAGGAAGGTCAGAACGCTGATGATGCTGGCAACCGGAACCGACAGGGTCAGCTCGCCATAGGCAAGCTTCGCCTCTTCGATCGCATCGCCGAGACGTTCCTTGATGTAGCCGGAAAGTTCACCGAGAGCTTCTTCGCTCATGATCAAATGTCCTTTTCTTCGGCCTTAGCGTTCAATGGTGCCGGTGCGGCGGATCTTCTTCTGCAGCATAAGAATGCCGTAGAGCAGAGCCTCAGCGGTCGGAGGGCAACCCGGAACGTAGATATCGACCGGAACCACGCGATCGCAGCCGCGCACCACCGAATAGGAATAGTGGTAGTAGCCGCCGCCATTGGCGCAGGAACCCATCGAGATGACGTAACGCGGCTCCGGCATCTGGTCGTAGACCTTGCGCAGGGCGGGCGCCATCTTGTTGGTCAGCGTGCCGGCGACGATCATCACGTCGGACTGACGCGGTGATGCGCGGGGAGCGATACCGAAACGTTCGGCGTCGTAGCGCGGCATGGAAATGTGCATCATTTCCACGGCGCAGCATGCCAGACCGAAGGTCATCCACATCAGCGAGCCGGTGCGCGCCCAGGTAATCAGAGCGTCAGCGGAGGTGACGATGAATCCCTTGTCGGAAAGCTCGCTGTTCAGATCGTTGAAGAATGCATCGTCGGAACCGACAGGCTTGCCCGTGCGCGGGTCAAGAATGCCCTTCGGCTGCGGAGCCACGAGCGTTGTGTTGGCTGAGGTCAATCCCATTCCAGCGCTCCCTTCTTCCATTCATAAATGAAGCCGATGGTCAGAACGCCAAGGAACACCATCATCGACGCGAAGCCGAACCAGCCGATTTCACCGAAGGACACGGCCCACGGGAAAAGGAAGGCGACTTCCAGATCGAAGATGATGAAGAGAATCGACACCAGATAGAAACGGATGTCGAACTTCATACGGGCGTCATCGAAGGCATTGAAGCCGCACTCGTAAGCAGAAAGCTTTTCGGGGTCGGGCTGTCTGTAAGCGACAAGAAACGGCGCAACCAGAAGGGCTACGCCAATTACCATCGCGATGCCGAGGAAGATGACGATCGGCAGGTAGGAACTTAAAAGCTCGTTCATGGTCCTTTATCCGGCTTGAATACGAGGCTGCGCCGCCTGTCATAAGCTTTTTGGAGCTGACGACCATGCGACACATTGCATCTGTTGCAACCCCGTCGCCCCAAGCAGCTTCAAAAGGCATGCCGTGCGAACTAAGCGCTTTTCGCCGGGACGGTTATCGCAGCGCGTGCGCAAGCGCAACCCCTCCGGCACGATCTATTGGGCAAAGTCGAACCAAGATGCTTAACAAGCCATGCATCCGGCCCGCTTATCCCCCTTAAAACCCCTATAACATGAAAAGATCATAATTTCGTGAGGAAAAGTCGCCCGGTCCGCGCTGTCCGGCAATCCTCCGCGAGAATCAATTGCCCACGACTTCGTGGGTGGAAACCGGCGATCCAGTCCCCCGCCTGAAAATGCGCTTACGGACCAGCGGAGGCCGCCGCCCCCACCAGTCGGCCCGGCAGATAGAGCACGAGCGACGCGGCTCCCTTGATCGCCGAAGCGCCGTCCGCCAGCACCGCCTGCCCCGTCGTCCGGGTCTCGCGCCCGTTCAGGGCGTTAAGCGAGAGCGTGCCGTCGCTGACCAGAGCCATGAGCGACGGAGAGGATGCAAAGACATTATGCGCGCCGCCATCCAGATCGGTCGCGTCGATCACCGCGATCCCGTATTTCTGCAGTATCGGAATGCTGGTGCCGTCCCCTACCCGCGCATGGCCACCGGTGATGAAGGACGAGACGCCGAGCGCCCGATCGCTGCGCGATGTCATCACCGCTGTCGGACGCGGCATTGGGTCGATGTCCCTGATCTGCTTTTCAAAGACGTCGAGATCGATATCCGGCGCCGCGAGCAACAGCGCGGTGATGCGGCGCAGCACATACTTTTCGCCACGCAGGGACAGGGTTCTCAAAGCCTCCATGGTGACGAAGCCGCCCATCGAGTGGCCGACGAGCACAATGCGCTCGGCCTTGCTGCGGGCGACAAGTTCGAGCAACCGGGCCAGACCATCCCGCGCAAAGTCCGCGCTGTCTCGATCATAGACATAAAGGCCCAGATCGCCGCCGGACGGCCAGGCATATTCGACCGCGACCGACTTCATCTTGTAATCATGGACGAACTGCGCGGTGCGGAATGTGCTGTCGGCAAAATTATTGTTGTAGCCATGCACGAAGATCAGGATTTCCCTGTCCTTCGGCCCCTGCTTCGCAAGGGCGGCATTCAATTGTGCGAGAAACTGCTCCGCATCCTCGTATGGCTGGAATGCGGTTGCCGCGAAATTTTTGGCCGGGTCGGGCTTGTAGCCGGTCGACTCGACCTGCCCTTTCACGTGGGCCGCCGGAATGCCGACATCGACCTGCGCGAAATTGAGCGTCTTGGAGCGATTTGAATTGTAGGGCTGCGAGAAATCGTCGGAGCGCTGGCGGCTCGTCGCAACATAGATGGGCACCACAGCCGCCGGTTTCGCCGGTTTGACGATGGCGGCTTGCGCCGCCGCCACCGATTGCGGGCTCGAATTGGGACCGTGCCACAACACGGCGCGCGGCGTGTCACAGCCGGCAAGAATCAAAAACGTTGCAAGCACACCAAGAAGAGCGTGTCGGGTCATCGTCGCAGCGATCCGTTCCTGTCATCCGGTTCCGCGCGATTGAAAACAGGAAATCGGGTCCTTGGCAATGCATGGTCAGGTGGCTGATTTTCCGCCGCCGCGATTTAAGGCGGAGGACGGCTTGCGTGAACGATGGAAAATTCCGTTCGCGTTTGCGGTGAAAGTTGGAATGGAAACATGCCTGATGGCGATGGCTTTGCGAAGCAATGCCTTCAGATCGCATTCGCACCGGCTATCATGGATGCATTGTCGGCCATAGCAGCGAAAGGAGATCACGCATGAGCCACTATCTGCTCGCCAGCGGCGATCTTCTTGTCATTGCGGCGATCATCCTGTCGGTTGCCTATCTGTCCTGGAAACAATTTTCCAAGTAGCAGGCTCACGGTTCGGCAATTCCATGATTTTCCTGAAGAAGGCGGTCCGGCGCCACTTTCGTGTCAACGTTCAATCTATCGATCTGTTGAGAGGAAAGTGGCGCGAGTGACGGGGCTCGAACCCGCGACCTCCGGCGTGACAGGCCGGCACTCTAACCAACTGAGCTACACCCGCGCATTTCTCGGCAGCCCTGAGGCTGCGTCGCACCGGCGTTTCCGTCCGGTGTGAGCGGTCGTTTAAGGGGTTCTCGGACAAGTGTCAAGCGCGTGTTTGGAGAAGATTTGCGATATTGGAAAAATCATTCACAGGACGTTTCAACGCCCGTTCAATTGCTGGAAATGCATGCTCTTTTTTTACGCATTATCCTGCGCAAAACCGCTTCGCATTTTTTGCTGGAAATGCTTGCTCTTTTTCTGCGCATTGTCCCACGCAAAACCGCTTCGCATTTTTTGCTGGAAATGCTTGCTCTTTTTCTACGCATTATCCCGCGCAAAACCGCTTCTCACTTTTGCTGGAAATGCTGGATGAAAAGAAGTGAAACGGCGGTGGGCGCCACTTTCGTGTCAACGTTCAATCTATCGATTTGTTGAGAGGAAAGTGGCGCGAGTGACGGGGCTCGAACCCGCGACCTCCGGCGTGACAGGCCGGCACTCTAACCAACTGAGCTACACCCGCGCATTTCTCGGCAGCCTTGCGGCTGCGTCGCACCGGCGTTTCCGTCCGGTGTGAGCGGTCGTTTAAGGGGTTCTCGGACAAGTGTCAAGCAAGGGTCATGAAGAAAGGATAAGAATTTTCGATTTTGCTGCGGAACGCCTGTTTTGCGGGCATTTTCAATGACATCAAACTTATCCACAAGCGCCGCCATGGCCCCGGAATCAGTCCGGTTTCCAGAATCATCGCCACCCGCGACGGAGCGTGCCGGTTTCTCCGCTACTAAAGCGCTAGAATCTCGTTGCTTGCTTTCAGGCAAGTGACGTAGTTCCCTGAAACCGGACCGGAGTTCAATAAAAAGACAATCATACCGACAATCGATCCCGGTCATATCCAGATGCCCGGCCCGGAAACTACTTCGACGGGCGCTTTATCTCTCTGTTTGTATGCATCGCATTTTTCCGAAGCAGGTTTCTACTTTCGGACATTTCAATTGAGTTTCGACATTGGGAGGAGAATATATGTCGGCTTATCGGATCACACGGCGCGCGGGCCTCGCGCTCGGCCTTTCCATCCTGTCAGCATTCGCACTTGGCAGCCCTGCCCGTTCACAGACATTTCCAGACCGGGTGGTGACCATGGTCGTGCCGTTTGCGGCTGGCGGCTCGACGGACGTGGTTGCCCGCGTCATCGCGGCAAAAATGTCGGAGATTCTCGGCCAGCAGGTTATTATCCAGAATGTCGGCGGCGGCGGGGGCAGCCTTGGCGCTGCGAATGTCGCGCGGGCCGACCCGGACGGCTATACGATTCTGATGGGCACCGTGGCGACGCACGCGCTCAATCCGCTGATTCTGAAGACCAAGCCCTATGACGCGGAAAAGGACTTCGCTCCGATCTCGCTTCTAGTGATCGTTCCCAATGTGCTAGTGGTCAATCCGGACCTTCCGGTGAACTCCGTCAAGGAACTTGTCGACCTGCTGAAAGCCGAGCCGGAAAAATACAGCTATGCCTCATCCGGCAACGGCACGCCGCTGCATCTATCCGGCGAGCTTTTCAAGAAGATGGCTGGCGTTTCGATGCAGCATATACCCTACAAGGGGTCCGGCCCCGCTCTCAATGACGTCATCGGCAATCAGGTTCCGATCATGTTCGACAACCTGCCCTCCTCCTCGTCACATATGAAGGGCGGTACACTGAAGGCCCTCGGTGTCACCACCAAGGAGCGCGCGCCGTCCTTCCCCGATGTGCCGACGATCGCAGAGACGATCCCCGGTTATGAGACCTATACATGGAACGCGCTGTTCGCACCCGCCGGAACCCCGCCCGAGGTCGTGGCCAAGCTCAATGAAGCCGCGAACAAGGCCATGGAAGATCCAACCGTGAAGGAGCGCATGAAGGAATTCAGCGCCACCATCGTCGGCTCGACACCGGAAGAACTCGCCGCGCATGTGAAGGCCGAAATCGCCAAATGGACGCCGGTCGTCAAGGATGCCAACGTCCAGATCGACTGACCGCCCGCGCCTATTCGCTGCCGGTAATGCGCCACGGGTGCAATACCGGCAGTTCATTCCACCTCCCAGATCCTGCCCGCTTCCAGAGCACCGAAGGACCAGATTCGTTCTCCCCTTGATTTAATACCGACCAGTTGGTATGATATAGTAAGGGAGCACGAAAATGGCACGCAAACAGAATCCATCGACCCGGTCCAATCTGCTTGATGCAGCGCTCGGCGTTATTCGCACCAAGGGTTATGCCGCAACGTCGGTCGATGACATCTGCGCCAGGGCATCGCTGTCGAAAGGCGCTTTCTTTCACCATTTCTCCAGCAAGGAAGATCTGGCCGTTGCCGCCGCCAATTACTGGTCGGAAACAACGGGCGCGCTTTTTGCGGATGCCGCCTATCACGCTCCCGAAGACCCGCTTGAGCGCGTGCTGGCCTATGTCGAGTTACGCAAGCAGCTCGTTCAAGGCGAACTACCTGACTTCACCTGCCTCGTCGGCACCATGACGCAGGAGGTCTATGAGACCAATTCCGTCATCAGGGATGCCTGCTGGGCCAGCATTTCAGGCCATGCGGACACGCTTGTCCCCGACATTGCAGCCGCGATGGAGCGCTATCCGGTTGCCGGTGATTTCACCGCCGAAAGCCTCGCGCTTCATACGCAGGCGGTTATTCAGGGTGCCTTCATCATCGCCAAGGCAAGCGGCGATCCGCAGCGTGCGGTCGAAAGCATCGATCATCTCAAGCGATATATAAGCCTGCTTTTCAAACAACCCGCCAACACCCGCTGAAAGCGACAATGGGAGGAAACCATGCCCAGCACTATCCGCCTGCACCGCGTATTCGCCACCAAGCCGGAAAAGGTCTATCGCGCATTCATCGAGCCGGATGCCATGGCAAGCTGGCTGCCGCCCTATGGCTTTGTCTGCTCCGTCCATGAGCTGGAGGCAAAGGTCGGCGGCAAGCACAAAATGTCTTTCCGGAACTTTACGACGGGCGAAAGCCATTCATTCGGCGGCACATATGTCGAACTCGTTCCGGGAGAAAGGCTCGTCTATACGGACAGTTTCGACGATCCGAACCTGCCGGGCGAAATGAAAGTCACGATCACGCTGAAAGCCGTATCGGTCGGCACCGAAATCAACATCGAACAGCAGGGCGTGCCGGATATAATTCCGGCTGAAGCCTGCTATCTCGGCTGGCAGGAATCCCTCGAAAAGCTGAAGAAGCTGGTCGAGCCTGAAATCACCCAGTAATCCCGTTTCAGGGATCACGCGCGGGGCTGGCGGCAGAGGCCGCCTGCCCCGCATCACCGAACGAATGAAATATCGGACAGAAAATTTCCCGTCTTCTTTGAGATACAACAAATCCGGTTCGCGCCTGTCACTCTAGAATGGCTCCAATGATGATGCGGCTGTCGTCATCATGCTTCGAAGCCTGACAGCCACGGAACAACAAGATGTCGGCAGAACCTGTTTCCCTCTCCCCCGTAATCGATGTCCGCACCATACCGCCCATTTCGCGACATGCGACGATCTTCGCGATGATCGACGCGCTCGAGCCCGGCGAAGCGCTGGAAATCGTCAACGATCACGATCCGGTGCCGCTGCGCCGCCAGCTCGAAAACCGCAATCCGGGCGCCTTCTCCTGGGTCTACAAGGAAACCGGCCCGCTATGGCGCGTCGAGATCGGCCGCCGGAAAATCCATCATGGCGCAGACCATGAATGCAGCTGCGGCAATCACTGAAGTCTTGCAGACCCATGTCCGGGACGAATTGAGATGATCGGCGCGACGCTTTCCCGTTGGACCCTGTCTTATTTTACTGCTTCGCTGGCTTTCCTCGTCTTCGGGCTTGGATTGATGGCGGGCGGTTTCGGCTTTCCGGTTCATGGGATTCGCGCCGCCGAAACGCTCATCGTCGTGCATGCCGTTTCCATCGGCTGGCTGGCCCTGCTGATGAGCGGCGCACTGCTGCAATTCGTCCCGGTTCTGGTGAACCGCCCCTTATGGGGAAGCGGTGCAAGCCTCCCCGCCTTGCTTCTGCTGGTGACGGGCCTTTCCGGCCTGCTTGTCGGCTTTGCGGGCATGGCGGGCCTGACGGAAAGTCCGGCATGGCTGCTGCCGGCCTCGGGCATGTTGCTGACCTGCGGATTTTCCCTCATTTTCGCAGTATTGGGCATGACGCTCTGGCTTGCCCGCCCGATCGCCCTGCCTGCGCGGTTCGTCGCGGCAGGCATCTGTTGTCTTCTGATAACGGCACTGCTTGGCAGTATTTTCACCTTCGCGCTGTCCGGCTTCACGGAGCAGGCCGTCCTGCTCGATATTGCGGGATCGGCATTGCCGGTTCACGCCGCGCTTGGTCTTGGCGGCTGGATGACCTTTACCGCCATGGGCGTCAGCTACAGGCTTTTGACAATGTTCATGCTGTCGCCCGACGCCGTGCGGCAAACAACCAGAATCATATGGTGGGAGGGCACTGCCGCCCTGACCATCCTTGCAGCCGGGATCGTCATTGCAGCGCTGGAAATGGGATCGACCGAGATTGCCGTCACGGCGGCTCTCGTTCCCGGCATTGCCTGCATCGCGCTTTATATCGTCGATATCCGCGCGATCTACCGGCAGCGCAAACGCAAGACGATTGAGCTGAACAGCGCGGCCAGCATTCCGGCCTTCATCGCGCTGGGGCTTTCGCTGCTGCTGGCCGTCGCCCTGTTCTGGACAGGCGTCTCCGACCGCATGATTGCCGGTCTCGTCTATCTGTTCACCTTTGGCTGGCTTTCCGGCCTGAGCCTTGCCCAGCTCTACAAGATCATACCGTTCCTGACCTGGCTCGAATGCTATGGTCCGGTGATGGGACGCGCACCGACGCCGCGCGTGCAGGATATGGTCAGCGAGGCGCGCGCACGCCAATGGTTCGCTCTTTATTATAGCGGCGTTGCGGTTGCGACGCTGGCCCTCATTGCCGGTTATCCGGCGGTGTTTCGCCTTGCCGTAGCCTTAAGTCTCGTCGCCATACTCGCATTGACCGTGCAATTCTTTCGCGCCCGGCGGCTTCTGGATGTACCGCATGGCCTGCGTCTGCCAAAAGGGGCAACCCTGCCGCATCTGATCTATGCCGGTGAACCAATCTTCAGGAGATCGAAATGACACTCTCAGTTCAGGACATCGCACACCATGTGCTGGACGTGCGCCCGCTGATCAAGGGCGGCGTGGAACCGTTCAACGCCATCATGGAAGCAGTCGATGGCCTTGCGCCGGGACAAGGCCTCCTGCTGATCGCGCCGTTCAAACCGGCACCGCTTTTCAGCGTCATGGAGCGGAAAGGCTTTTCCGCAAAGGCCGAGCCTCTGGAAAACGGCGACTGGCAGGTGCTTTTCAGCCCGGCGGCGGATGCTGCGCCGGAGTTGCAGTTTTCCGACAATGTCGTTTCGCCGGATGTCTGGCCGGAGCCATCGCGCTATCTCGACTGCTCGGACATGCAGCCGCCGGAACCCATGGTGCGCATTCTGGCCGAAGTGGAGGATATGCCCGCTGGTGCGGTTCTGTTCGCCCTCCTGCACCGGGAGCCTTTGTTCCTGTTTCCCGAGCTTGAAAAACGCGGCCATGCATGGGTCGGCAATTTCGATGAAACCGGCAATGCCTATCGCATCATGATCCGCGTCGGAGAACCGGGGTAGATGCCATGCAGCACATAGCCCATGCCCGAATGGAGCAGCAGATCATCGACAATCTGCGTCTGGTGCTCGATCCCGAACTCGGTTTCAACCTGATCGATCTCGGCATGATCTACAGCATCGACATAGATGATGGCGGCAAGGTCGATATCAGCATGACGACAACGACGCCCGGTTGCCCCGCAGCCGGTTTTCTGACCGATGCCGTGCGCGCCAGCGTCGAATCTGTCGAAGGCATTCGGGCGGTGAATGTCGAGCTGACCTATGAACCGGAGTGGATGCCCGAGATGGCGGCGCCTGAAGTACAGGCCCGATTTGGCGAGTAATCCAGGGTCACGCAACCCCTCATCGAGACCAGCGAATGGCGCCAGACTGTTCGCTGGTTTCTTTTTGGGCGGAACCCTTTGCCAAAAAGCCTTTGCGCCAGCGCAAACAAGGCGGAACATAAATCAAGAACTGAAGATAAGCTATTGATATTGCCGGGTTAATATTACCCGATTTTCTGCATCACCTTGATCGCAGTCAAGGACCATCCACACGGCCTTTTCTATAGTCGGCAAGACAGAGCAGGAAATGCTCGGTCCTATCGTAAAGGAGAGTATCGATGGTCGACCAGATGCAAATCAGCCGCCGCAGCATATTGGCGGGAGCCGCCCTCGCAGGGGCGCTTGCGCCGGTGCTGGCAACCACATCGGCCTGGGGACAGGGTGCGGTGAGAAAGGCAAGTGCTGCGGAGATTGCGGCGCTGCCGCGCCAGAAGGTGGAGTTGGTGGACCCTCCCTTCGTGCACGCCCACACCCAGGTTGCCGAGGGTGGCCCAAAGGTGATCGAATTCACCATGGTGATCGAGGAAAAGAAGATCGTCATCGATGACGCGGGAACCGAAGTTCACGCCATGGCATTCAACGGCACGGTTCCGGGGCCGCTGATGGTGGTGCATCAGGACGATTATGTCGAGCTGACGCTCATCAACCCCGAAACCAACACGCTGATGCACAATATCGATTTCCACGCCGCAACGGGTGCGCTTGGCGGCGGCGGGCTGACGGAAATCAATCCGGGGGAAAAGACCATCCTGCGCTTCAAGGCGACCAAGCCCGGCGTCTTCGTCTATCACTGCGCACCTCCCGGAATGGTTCCATGGCATGTCGTCTCGGGCATGAACGGCGCGATCATGGTGCTGCCGCGCGAGGGACTGCATGACGGCAAGGGCAAGGCCCTGACCTACGACAAGATCTATTATGTCGGAGAGCAGGATTTCTATGTGCCGCGTGACGAGAACGGGAAATTCAAGAAGTACGATGCGCCGGGCGACGCATATGAAGACACCGTCAAAGTCATGCGCACCCTCACCCCGACCCATGTCGTGTTCAACGGCGCCGTCGGCGCACTGACGGGCGACAAGGCAATGACGGCGGCGGTTGGCGAGAAGGTCCTGATCGTCCATTCGCAGGCCAATCGCGATACCAGACCGCACCTCATCGGAGGTCACGGAGATTATGTCTGGTCGACCGGCAAGTTCAACACGCCGCCCGATGTCGATCAGGAAACCTGGTTCATTCCGGGCGGTGCAGCCGGAGCAGCTTTCTATACGTTCCAGCAGCCCGGCATCTATGCCTATGTGAACCACAACCTGATCGAGGCCTTTGAACTTGGCGCAGCAGCCCACTTCAAGGTCACGGGTGAATGGAACGACGACCTGATGACATCGGTTCTGGCCCCGTCGGGCACATAAGGCCAATGCACGAAGGCGCTTCGCCTCCCGGAGCGCCTTTGGCAAACCTTCCCTAACTGTTGCTTTGCGAAGAAAGGCTCGGGGCTGCATCCGCCTGCCTCCCGGATGGATGCGGTCCCCTGTTATCCGATGAACAAATGCAAAGGAAAGAAGTGCCTGCGAGAGCTTGCGGTGGCCGTTCCGGCGGTTCTGCTGGCAGTTGTGGCGGGGCTGTTGGTCGTTGGCGCCGTGGGACGTCCGGGTCAATCGCTGCCGGGCGCGTCTGCGCTGCGTCCCGAAACGGTTGTCATTACGCCCCGCACCATGACCTATCGGGCCGATGGCGACTTCCAGAAGAACAATTATCCCGTCGATGCGCCGCTGACGACGCGCAGGCTGTCACGGCCATTCGAGATCATGAAATATCAGGTCGGCACGGCCGACTACGAACTCTGCGTGGAGGATGGCGCATGCCAGCCTGCCGAGGCCCTGCCGCACAATCACGATGCATCGGCTGCCGAGGCGCCGGTCGTCGGCGTGAATTACGATGATGCACTGGCCTATGCCGACTGGCTGTCGCGCAAGACCGGCGAAAACTGGCACCTGCCGACAGACGAGCAGTGGGCTTTCGCCGCAGGGTCGCGCTTTCCCGACGATGCGCTTGGTATCGAGGACGATGCCGCAAGTAATCCTGCAATCCGCTGGCTGAGGGATTATGAGAAACAAAGCGCCCGCAAGCTGGACAGAAACCCCGCGCGACGCCCCGCCGGTGCCTTCGGCGTCAACGAACTGGGAGTAGCCGACATTGCAGGCAATGTGTGGGAATGGACGCAGACCTGCCACCGCCGCGTCAATATCGATGCCTATGGCAAGCAGGTTGCGGAAGTGCCGTCGTGCGGCGTTTACGTGGTCAATGGCAAGCACCGCGCGGCGATGAGCTCGTTCATCCGCAACCCGAAAACCGGAGGATGCAGCGTCGGCGTCCCGCCCGACAATCTCGGTTTCAGGCTTGTGCGTGACAACCGCTGGTATGCCGTGGTGTGGAAGCGTATCCAGAACATAGGTGCATGAGCTGTGAATGCCCGGTCCCCGGCTGCGAAAACAATTCCAAGCCCGCTGTGCTGTGCTAAGGTGAACATGGGTCTTGGAGTGTGAGAAAATGCAATGTCCATGATAGATCGCGGACTTGTCAGGAAACTGTCCCTGTTCGCCAAAATGAGTGATGGCGAACTCGATAAGCTTGTTTCATATGCAACCACAAAGCGCGTTCTGCCGGGAGAGGCGATTTTTGAACAGGGCGACGATGCCGTCCTGTTCTATCTGCTCCTGCACGGGCGATTGAAGGTCAATCAGGTGACGCCGGACGGACAGCAGATCATCGTCCGCATGGTGCATCCGGGCGACCTTTTCGGCTTTGCGCGCGCCTTGCAGAGAAGCGATTATCCCGGCACGGCGGTCGCCGTGGCGGAAAGCATCGTTCTCGCCTGGCCAACCGAGCTTTGGGACTATTTCGTCGAACAGAATCCCGGTCTGGCGATGAATGCGATCCAGACCATCGGCAAGCGACTGGAAGAAGCCCATACGCGCATCCGCGAAATGTCGACGGAAGAAGTCGAGCGGCGTGTCGCGCACACGGTTCTGCGCCTTGCGCGTCAGGCTGGACGGAAAGAGGAAGACGGTATTCGCATCGATTTCCCGATCACGAAGCAGGATATCGCCGAAATGACCGGGACGACGCTGCATACGGTGTCGCGCATTCTCACCGGCTGGGAAGGACAGGGATTTGTTCGCGGCGGACGCCAGAAACTGACCGTTCTCAATATGTCGGGCATCAGGCGGCTGGCCGATGGCGAGCGATAGGGCGGCGGAAAACGCCTGAAAATCGAGCGAAAACAGCCGCCGAAATCCAAGCAAAACTCAATTAAAACAAATATTTAAAGAGATTTCTTTTCAAAGAGATTCGGGACGACGGGCAGCGCATGCGCGGCTCCCGTCTCCCTCGCCTATTGACCGAGGAAAAGGACGGCGGCAATCACGATGGAAGCCGCAACGGCGGACAGGGTGCCAGCGCCCTGCAAGGCTCCCATACGATAGAGAACCAGTGAAAAGCCGATGATCGCCGGTGTCGCGACCATGAGCCCGATCTGTGCGTCGGTCATTGAAATTTCCTTTGCTATGGTGGCGATACACTGGCCCGGTCAGTGCGTTTGTTCTTTGCCAAAACGCAAAGAAGCTCCCGATTGCGGGCGCTAGGCATGTTCCATGTCTGGAACCGAAGATTTGACCTTAGTTGCAACGGGTTCGGAGGATCGCCTCGAAGACGATCTCCTGCTCTGGATCCTGGTGTGGAGCGAGCTTGCCGCCTTCGCAATCCTGCTGACCGCTTTCATGGTGATGTCGATCATCGACGTGGAAGGGGTGACGCAGCTGCGTTCGCATCTGAGCCCCGCCCTCGCCGCAACCAACACCGTCGTGCTTTTGATGAGCGGCTGGCAGGCGGCAATTGCCGTGCGCAGACGCAACGATTTGAGCGGGGCTCGCCGTCCGCTTTTATATGCCGCATTTTTCGGTCTCATTTTCGTGGCGATCAAGCTCGTGGAATATTCGCATGAAATCGAGTTCGCGGGCGATGATGCCGCCGGTTCCTTTTTCGAGCTTTATTTTCTGCTGACCGGCTTTCACCTGATGCATGTGCTGTTCGGCTCGGTGGTGCTGGCGCTGGTCGCATGGCGGCCGACACGATCCAATGTCCTGCTGATCACGACGCTCTGGCACGCCATCGACCTCGTATGGCTTGTGATGTTTCCTGTCCTTTATCTTGCCTGAGGCCCACAGTGTCCGATCGCGCTCATTCGCTCACCCGAACATTCATTGTCCTCGTTGTCCTTGCCCTGAGCGGCGCATTCATCGCAGCCACCAGCGCAGGAATGCTCGCAGCCGTGGTCATCGTGCTGATCCTGGCCTTCGCGAAAGGCTGGTTCGTCATCCTCGACTTCATGGAGATGCGCGAGACGGACGGCCTTTTGAGGCCTGCCTTGCTGGCCTGGCCTGCGCTCCTGCTGGCGCTTGCGCTCGGACGTTCCACCCTTGTCCGCATCCTCTTCTAAACAACTGTTCCATCTCCCGTTCTGCGCTTTGCTGGAAACGCTCCAGTCTTTGCCAAATCGCAAAGAAGGCTTTCGCCCGACCGATAGAACGGTCCTGTCCCGTGATGCTGGCGAGGGGAATGACCAGCCACATTATCGACGGGGGAATTTGCCGGGCTTTGACCCCGGCCAATGAAAGGACGAAGGGATGGCAGAACGCCTAACCAAGACCGGCGCTCGAAACGTCTTCTACGGCGGGTCTATTTTCTTTTTCGCGATCTTCGTGGGGCTGACGGCGCACAGCCACTACTACATGAAAACGACATCCACGGATGAATCGACGCTGACGGCATCGGTTGCCCGCGGCAAGCACATCTGGGAGAAAAACTCCTGCATCAACTGCCACACGCTGCTGGGTGAAGGCGCCTATTTCGCGCCCGAGCTCGGCAATGTCTGGAAGCGCTGGGGCGGGGAAGAAGACCCGGAAGGCGCACGCGAGACGATGAAAGCGTGGATGCAGGCACAACCCACCGGGATCGAAGGGCGTCGCCAGATGCCCCAGTTCAACCTGAGCGAACAGGAACTCAACGATCTGGCTGATTTCCTTGAATGGACCAGCCGCATCAAGACGCAGGACTGGCCGCCCAACGAGGCAGGCTGAGCGCGGGATGAACGGAGTTACACACTATGAAATATGAAAGCCAAAAGGTTGCGATGCTCTATTTCTATGGAGCGCTCGTACTGTTCATCGCGCAGGTCGCATTCGGCGTTCTCGCCGGTACGATCTATGTCCTGCCCAACACTCTCTCCGAGCTGCTCCCCTTCAACATCGTCCGCATGATCCACACCAATGCGCTGGTGGTCTGGCTGCTGATGGGCTTCATGGGTTCAACCTATTATCTGCTGCCTGAGGAGACAGAAACCGAGCTTTACAGCACCAGGCTCGCCGTCATCCAGTTCTGGCTTTTCTTCGTCGCGGCAGGCATCGCCGTTGTCGGTTACCTGTTCCATATTCACGAGGGGCGGGAATTTCTCGAACAGCCATTCATCATCAAGGTCGGCATTGTCGTCGTCTGCCTGATCTTCCTGTTCAACATCACGCTGACGGCGCTCAAGGGCCGCAAGACGACCGTAACAAACATCCTTCTGTTCGGCCTGTGGGGCCTTGCCCTTTTCTTCCTCTTCGCCTTCTACAACCCGATCAATCTCGCGCTCGACAAGCTTTACTGGTGGTACGTCATCCATCTGTGGGTTGAAGGCGTGTGGGAACTGATCATGGCGTCGATTCTCGCCTTCCTGATGATCAAGCTCAACGGCATCGACCGCGAAGTCGTCGAAAAATGGCTCTATGTCATTGTCGGACTGGCCCTGTTTTCCGGTATTCTCGGCACCGGTCACCATTATTACTGGATCGGCGCGCCCGGTTACTGGCAGTGGATCGGTTCGCTGTTCTCTACGCTCGAAGTCGCCCCGTTCTTCACCATGGTCATCTTCACCTTCGTGATGACATGGAAAGCTGGTCGCAAACATCCAAACCGCGCGGCTCTTCTTTGGTCCATCGGCTGTTCGGTGATGGCCTTCTTCGGAGCGGGCGTATGGGGTTTCCTGCACACGCTGTCCTCGGTCAACTATTACACCCACGGCACACAGTTGACGGCAGCCCATGGCCATCTCGCCTTCTTCGGTGCCTATGTCATGCTCAACCTCGCGGTCATGGCCTATGCGATCCCTGAACTGCGTGGACGGGCGCCATATAACCAGATGCTCTCCATGGTGAGCTTCTGGGCGATGTGCACGGCCATGTCCGTGATGACATTCGCGCTGACCTTTGCGGGCGTCGTGCAGACCCACCTTCAGCGCGTGCTCGGAGAAGCATTCATGACTGTGCAGGATCAGCTGGCCGAATTCTACTGGATACGCCTCGGCTCCGGCGTCGTGGTGGTGATCTCGGCCTTCATGTTCATCTGGGCCGTGCTGGTTCCGGGCAAGGAACGCCGCGAAAACACTTCCGGCTTCGTACAGCCCGCCGAATGATCGACGCCAGGCCCCGCCATCAGGCGGGACTTCACCGCTTGATGCAAAGGAAAACGGCCATGAACTCCATTCTCAGAAATGTCGACAATACCGGCGTCTCAATCCCTGCCTACAGCGCAACGGGCAATGAATGCGCGCTTTTTGAAATGGCATGGACGCGCAAGCTGCCATTACTCCTGAAAGGCCCGACCGGCTGCGGCAAGACGCGGTTTGTAAGCCATATGGCCGCAAAGCTCGGCCTGCCGCTCTCGACAGTTTCCTGCCATGACGATCTGGCAGCCGCCGACCTGACGGGGCGTTATCTGCTCAAGGGCGGCGATACCATATGGGTTGACGGCCCGCTGACCCGCGCCGTGCGCGAAGGCGGCATCTGCTATCTCGACGAGATCGTCGAAGCGCGCAAGGACGTGGCCGTGGTCCTGCATCCGCTGACCGATGACCGCCGCCTTCTGCCATTGGAACGCACCGGGGAGCTGCTCGAAGCGCCCGACCGCTTCATGCTCGTCGTATCCTACAATCCGGGTTACCAAAACCTGCTGAAATCCCTGAAGCCCAGTACGCGACAGCGCTTCGTCGCCATCGAGTTCGACTTTCTGCCGAAAGAGCAGGAAATCGCGGTGGTGAGTGAAGAAAGCGGACTTGCTGCGCAGAAGGTCGCGCCGCTGGTGGCGCTGGCGCACCGGCTGCGCGGGTTGAAAGGCCACGATCTGGAAGAAGGTGTTTCGACCCGCCTGCTGGTCTACTGCGCCACGCTGATCGAGGCGGGCATGCCGCAACGCGAAGCGGCGCGCGCCGCAATGATCGAGCCCTTGACCGACGAGCCGGACGTGAAGGCCGCGCTGATTGAAGTTGCCGATGCAATGCTGAAATAGGCGGGCGCACCATGCTGGATTTTCTGGAACTGGAGGAAACCGTCGGCCGGGCGTGGCATCGCCTGATCGGCAAGACGGGATCATGGCCGCATTATCCCGAGCAAGCCGTGCAGCTTGGCGATATTCGCCAGAAACTTGCCATCTGCTTTCGCGGTTTTGGCGGCGACGTGGCCGTGCAGATCGCTCCCGCCCGCGCGCGAACCTCCGGGCACAGGCTGGGCTTGCGGCAGCGAATGGCCCTGGGTGAAGAAAAACTCAGCCAGCCATTGCGGGATGAAGCGACATTGATGCTGCCGCCAGAGATCGCGCTTTTTCCCGACCGCACGCTCAATTACGATCTTTACGTCTGGCTTGCCGGTTACATGGCGGTGATGCCGGTTGAGGTGAACGAGCTTCCCACCGATCCGCTGCGCCGCAATCTTGCCTCGCTTGCTGTCGCATCGGAAACGGTTGCGAAGACTTGCCGGGTATTTCCCGGCTTGCAGAAACGTTATGCGCGGTTGTGCGAAGCAGTGCTGGCTGCACGCCCCAAACGCCCGCTCCATGGGCTGGAGCGACAGGTGGAAGAACGGATTCTGGTGCTTCTGAAACAGGGCGCGGGACTGCCCGACGACAGCATCCCCACGATCTTTCCGCATTGCGCGCCCGCGAGCTATCTGCCTGCCCTGCCCGTCCCGCTATGGCCGGAATTGATAAGGCGCGAGGAAACCGCGCCGCGCGACAGCGACGACCACCCGGTGCCCGGCAGCAAGGTCGATGGCGTCGAAACCGGACGGCAAATCGCCAATCGCGAGAAGCAGGACCCGAGACTGGCCGACAGAAGCCCGTTCATTCTCAACCGCTTCGAAAAAATCCTGGCCATGGCCGAAATGGTGAGCGTCGACCGGCCAACCGACGATAGCGACGAGCAGAACGCCAAATCCGCCGATGAGCTTGACGATCTGACACTGGGTGAGCGCAAGGGCAGGCCTGCTGCCCGTTTCCGGTTCGACCTCGACCTGCCGCCGGAAGCCATCGACCGAACGGCTCTCACCGCCGGATTGACCTATCCGGAATGGGACTACCGTAAGGCAAGCTATCTTCAGGATCATTGCCACGTTCTGGCTGCCCCCGCGCAAGCTCGTGACGTGCCAATGGAACTCGATGATGAAGCAATGAGCCTTGTGCGACGCGTGCGCCGCCAGTTTGAGATCCTGCGTCCGGGCCGCGAATTGATGCGGGCGCAACTTGACGGCAATGATCTCGATCTTGATGCCGTGGTCCGTTCGCGATGCGACTTTGCCGCCGGTGGTCAGGGGAGCGACCGTGTGCACCTTATGAGCCGCCCCAAGGCAAACGACCTTGCGGTTACCATTCTGGTCGACGTGTCGCTGTCCACCGATGCTTGGATCGACAATCGACGCGTGCTGGATGTGGAAAAGGAGGCGCTTCTGGTTCTGGCCAATGGCATTGCAGCCTGCGGCGACCGCTGTTCCATCCAGACCTTCACCTCGCGCCGCCGTTCATGGGTGCGGGTCGAAACGGCGAAGGACTTTGACGAAGCCTTCGGACCGGCGGTCGAACACCGCATTGCGGCGCTGAAACCCGGCTTCTATACGCGAATGGGAGCAGCCATCCGCCATTCAACGGCAAAGCTTGCCGAACAGCCCAACCGCAAGAAGCTCCTGCTGGTGCTGACGGATGGCAAGCCGAACGATGTCGATCACTATGAAGGCCGGTTCGCCCTTGAGGACAGCCGCAGGGCAGTCCAAGAAGCGCGCGCCAGAGGCGTCAACGTCTTTGCCGTGACGGTCGACCGCGAGGCCAGCAGCTATCTCCCCGCACTTTTCGGCCGCAGAAACTATGCGCTCGTGGCCAGACTGTCGAAACTGCCATTCGCTCTGCCCGCGATTTACCGGATAATGACGGCATAGCGGGATTGATCGGCTTGCGCGATAGCGCGACGCCTATCCCCGCTCCGCATTGTGGGTTTCTTCCGAAGGCTTCCAGATTCTATAGCGGATTTCGAAACCGTCCTTCGCATAGATGACAATCGGGAGGCGGCTATTGTAGCGCAGCATGAAATTCTCGCCGCGCACCGGCACGAAATCGGTTCGCTTGCTGTCTTCCGGGCAGGCCATCAGCGTGCCGGACATGCGGTCGCTTGCCGTGAGGGTGAAATAGTCGAAGCCCCAGCCTTCAACGGTACTCGGGGTCAGACTTCCGCCAAACCAGCTTATATTGCAGTCCACTGTTGCGTTGCGCCCCGCGATGATTTCCACTTTTGCATCCTGTTCCTTTTCAAGCGGCGGAAGATGGATGACATAGCGGTAGGAACCGGACGGCGCGGCCGGAAAAGCCTGCAGGTTCCTTTCAGATTCAGTCTTTCCCTCGGCGCTTGCGACATGGGGAACGGCGAAACTGGCTGCGATCAGCCCTATCTGCAAGAATTGTCTGGCTTTCATGGTCATGCTCTCGTTTTCTGTTGCGTTCCCACTATCGCAATAATGAAGCGGAAGCTGTGGGAAATCTCACTCTTGCACGGTTTCAGAAACTGAATCCTTTTTCTCATCGGGCCGCCCGCCCAGGCGCTCGGGCAGATGCTCGGCCAGTCGCTGAATGACGAAGTAGAGACCGGGGGTGAGAAGCAATCCCAGACTTGTGGCGGCCACCATCCCGCCAAAGATCGTGACGCCGACAGCCTGTCTCGCGCCAGCGCCTGCGCCCGACGACAGGATGAGGGGCAGAATGCCGAGGATAAAGGAAACGGCTGTCATCATGACGGCACGAAAACGCTGTTCGGCACCGGCACGGGCAGCCTCCCCCGCCGTCAGACCGGCCTCGCGTTGTTCCTTGGCGAACTCCACAATCAGGATGGCGTTCTTTGCGGCAAGCCCGATCAGCAACACCATCGCGATCTGCACATAGAGGCTGTTCTGCAACCCGAAGAATGTGAGGCCCGCGACGGCCCCCAAAAGCGCAGCGCCCAGCGACAGGATCACGACTGCCGGCAAGGCCCAGCTTTCGTATTGGGCGACAAGGAAGAGATAGGCGAAGAGGAAGGCAAGCGCGAAGATGAGCGTCTCCTGACCGCTGCTTCTTCTTTCCTGGAAGGATAGTCCCGACCATTCGTAGCCATAGCCTTCCGGCAGGACTTCCGAAGCGACCTGTTCCATCGCCGCCATGGCCTGCCCGCTGCTGGAACCCGGAGCGGTTACGGCGTTGACCTGCGCCGAAGCTGCAAGATTGTAGCGGGTGATGACGAAGGGCGCCAAAACCGTGGTCAGCGACACCACGCTCCGCAGCGGGACCATGGCTCCGCTGCGGTTGCGGACATGGAGCTTGAGGATATCCTCGCTATGCGCGCGGAAGTCGGAATCGGCCTGCAGGTTGACCTGGAAAACGCGCCCGTTCAGCGTGAAATCATTGACGTAGCGCGAGCCGAAATTCGCACCGATCGCCGCATATATATCCGACACGCTGAGGCCAAGGGCTTCGGCGCGGGAACGGTCGACATCGACATAGATCTGCGGGACATTCGCGTTGAAAGTGGTTGCCGCACCAGCGATTTCGGGACGCTGATTGATGGAACCCAGCAAGGAGGCAACCACCTGCGCGATCTCCTGCGGAGGCTGGCCCTGCAAGGCCTGCAGCCGGAAATCGAGACCGCCAACCGCTCCCATGCCCGCGATTGCGGGCGGCGCGAATACGGCAACATTTGCGCCGGGAACCTGCGAGAATTTCGCGCGCAGGCCGTTGACGATGCTGTTGAGCTGCAATGCCCTCGTCTCGCGGTCCGCCCATGGCGTAAGCGCGGCAACGGCCATGGCGCTGTTGGGCGTGCTCGTTGACTGCAGGATGCTGAACCCGCCACCGTTATGACATCCTGAACGCCTTCGGTTTCGCTCAGCGTCTTGCGCACATTCTCGACGATCAGGTTCGTGCGGTCGAGCGAAGCCGCGCTCGGCAGCTGTATGTCGACAAAGAGAGCGCCCTGATCTTCATCGGGCAGGAAGGTTGCGGGAAGATTGACAAAGACGAAATAGGCCAGTGCAAAACAGGCGACGACGCCTGCAACCGGTATGACCCAGTGCTTCACCAGAACACCGACGATCTTGCCGTAGCCTTCGCGGGTTTTCTCCATGGAGCTTGAGAACCACGCCAGTGGACCCCTGCGGTAACCGCGCTGCCCGTGCCTGAGCAGAAACGCTGCAAGCGCTGGACTGAGCGTCAGGGCCACGAATGAGGAAAGTACCAGCGCCGACGAGATCGTGACTGCGAACTGCCTGTAAAGCTGTCCGCCGATGCCCTCCAGAAAAGCGGTGGGCGTGACCACCGCCAGCAGGACGAGCGTCGTGGAAATGATCGGCCCGGTGATCTGGTGCATCGCCTTGCGCGTCGCATCGATGACCGGAATGTCCGGCTCGTCTTCCAGCACATGTTTGACGTTTTCCACGACCAGGATTGCATCGTCCACCACAAGCCCGATGGCAAGGACGAGAGCCAGCAGCGAGATCATGTTCAGCGAATAGCCGACCGCAAACAGCACCGCCACCGCACCCAGCATGGAGACCGGTATGGCCAGCGCCGAGATCAGCGTCGCCCGCCAGTCCTGAAGGAAGATGAATGTGACCGCGAGCACGATCACGAAAGCCTCGAACAATGTTCGAGTGGTCAGTTGCAGGCTCGCCTCGACGAACCGTGTCGCATCATAGACGACATGATATTGCAGCCCCGCCGGAAATCTCGACGACAGGCGTTCAAGCTCTGCCTCCACGGCTGTCGCGGTCTGGATCGCATTGGCGCCGGGCGACTGGTTGATCTGCAGCATAGCCGATTCATGACCGGCAAAACTTGCTCTCGAAGCATAGTTGCGTGCGCCCAGTTCCAGACGCGCGATGTCGCGCAGGAACACTTTCGCACCGTCGGCCCCGGTACGAACGACGATGTTTCCAAACTCCTCCGTATCGCGAAGCCGCCCCTCGGCCACCAGCGTATATTGAAGCTCGGTCCCCACGCGCATGGGCGGCGCGCCAGCCTGACCGAGCGTCGCCTGGATATTCTGGCGCTGGATCGCGGCCGAAACCTCATCGACCGTTATGCCGAGCGCGTCCATGCGCTGCGGATTGAGCCAGACGCGCATCGAATATTCGGACGCGCCCACGACATTCATCTCGCCGACGCCGGGTACGCGGGCCAGCGCATCGACAATCGTGGTCGTGGCGAAATTTGTGATTTCAAGGGCGTTCAGGCTGTCGTCCGGTGAGTAGAACGCTATGGCCAACACGAAATCCGGCGAACGGGACCGGACCGACACGCCTTGCTGCGCCACCGCTGCGGGCAGACGGGAGATCGCCAGCTGCGCGCGGTTCTGGACATTGATCTGCGCCAGTTCAGGGTCGGTCCCCACTTCAAAAGTGACGGACAGCGAATACTGCCCGGCATTGGAACTGGTGGACGACATATACATCATGCCATCGACACCGTTGATTGCCGTTTCCAGCGGTCCGCCGACGACATCGGCGAGCACCTCCGCGCTCGCGCCCGGATAGGAGGCCGATACATTGACCGTCGGCGGCGTGATCTGCGGATATTGCTGGATAGGCAATGAAAAGATCGCAATCGCACCGGCGATGGAAATGATGATCGAGATGACGATTGCGAGGCGGGTTCGCCTTATGAATAGCTCGGAAATCATTGCCCCACCCCTGCACTGCCGGGGATCGGGTCAAGAGGAGATACGGCCTGCCCGTCTGCGATGCGCTGCAAGCCCTCGACGACAATCGTTTCACCGGCCTTGAGGCCATCCGTGACCGACCACCCATTGTCAATGCGTGTGCCCGTCACGATGGGTCGTCGGGAAACCGTGTTTCCTTCGTTGAGAACATAGACATATTTGCCCTGCCGGTCCTGCAACACGGACCCCATGGGGACCACCGGCAATTCACCGGCCGTTTCATCCATGAGATTGACGGCAACCACCTGCCCGGGAACCAGAATATGGTTCGGATTGGCAAACAGCGCCCGCACCGCCACTGTGCCGGTCTGCGCGCTCACCTCATTGTCGATGAACTGGATGGTCCCGCGTTCGCCATATTGCGTACCATTGGCAAGCGTCAGGCTCACCTTGAAGCTTTCCGGGCTGACCGTGCCACCTCCCGCTTCCTTCTGGCGAATGGCGATCAGCGCGCGGTCCGGGATGGAAAACACAACCCGCACGGGATCAAGCTGCACGATGCGTGCAAGCGGCCCCATGCTCGGGCCGACCAGATTGCCCACTGTGAAGAGCGAACGTCCTATCGTCCCGTCAATCGGCGATCTGACCTGCGTATAGGAGAGATTGAGCCGGGCATTGTTGAGCGCGGCTTCGGCGTTCCGCACATCCGCCGTGGCAATGTCGAACGCGGCCTGCGCATCATCGAGAGCGGCTTGCGAAACAGTATTCCGGTTGGCGAGGGTCCGCGTTCGGGAGAGTGTTTGCCGTGCGGCATTCTGGGCGGCTTCCGCCCGCGCAACCTGTGCTTCCGCGGACATGACCGCCGCCTGCATCTGATCCGGCTCGATTTCGAAAAGGAGGTCGCCTGCCTTGACCGCCGATCCCTGTTCAAACGCCTTTTCCTTCAGGAAACCCGTGATCCGGGCCTGAATATCGACCGCTTCAATCGCCTCCACCTGCCCGTTGAAACGAAACGGCGCGGTTGCGGGCGCCAATTCCACTTTGCGCACGACCACGGGAGGCGCTCCGCCAGCCGGAGCCTGCTGGGCGAGACCGGGCTGCACGGGCAAGGCCCAGAGCACCGTTACAAGGACAGCGGTAACAGAACGACGAACGAGAGACTTCTTCAATTGCGTGTCCTCCCTCCGGGACGGCATCGGTCGATCACTCACGCATTTCGGGTACTCAGGGCTATTCCGATATAGGCAACACCTGCGATCATCAGCGCAATTCCAGCGATTGATCCGGACGGCAGGTCACGCGTCAAAGGCCATTTCGCCACCAGTGCCGCACTGGCGGACCAGGCAATGAGACCGGACAGTGTAAACCACCACCAGCCGCCTGCGGGCCTGATTTTCCAGGATAGCGCCAGTTGAAGGAAACCATGGACGAACACGACGATTGCAATCAGCAAGGTGATGGCGAGCGCGCCCTTGAGGGGGTTCAGATAGATCATGATCCCGCCTATAAGCTCCACCACGCCGGACAGTTCCTGCCAGACGAAACCTGCCCAGCTTTTGATCCAGAGCGACTGGATTATCTTGACGATACCGATGGCCATCAGCACCAGCCCGAACATGGTGCTGGCTGCAAAGTCCGAGATTGCGGGCAAGAACAGGCAGAGTATTCCACCCGCAAAAAGCAGAATGCCGATACCGAGAAAACCTTTCCATTTTCTCTGTTCGACAGTCTTTCGTTCCATTAATTGCAGTTGCTGGATGTCCATTGCGGACCCCTCAATGTCAACAGGAGGACGTTACTGCGAATGTGAAAGTATGTGCATGTTTCGATATAATAGTATAGTCCGCTTGCAATAAAACCAGAGCGTGGTTCACCAATCGCCGTCTTCCAGTTTCAGCCAGCTCGTCGAGGTAATGCCGGAACGCAGGCTCATCTGCGCTACCAGCGCTTCGACCAGCCGGTCATCTTCCTTGCCCGCGAACAGCGTCGCCTCTATTTCGGTCTCGTTGCTTCCTTCGATGTGGTGACTCCGGATCGCGTGGAAGCGGAGTTTCTTCAGATCGAGCGTCTGGATCAGCAGCGCCCTGACCGGAATTTCGCTTTCCGAAGGACACCGGAATTTCACGAGATAAAACTGCTCGTTCTCGGGTTCGACGAAGGAATAGCGGTTCACGAGCACCGCGATCCTTGGCAGCGAAATGTTAAGGCAGACGATGAAAAAGGCCGTTTCGATGGCGAGCAGCCACATCCCGTAACCGGTCAGAACGCCAACCGCGCCGGTACTCCAGACCGTGGCTGCGGTACTCAGCCCCTTGATGCTCGCACCGTCCTTGATAATCAGCCCCGCGCCGAGAAAGCCGATGCCTGTCACAACCTGCGACCCCATTCGGAGGTCACTACCAAGGCCGAGCGAATAGGGCAGCGAAGCATAGGCCGCAGCGCCCAGCGCCACCAGGCCGTGCGTCACAAGGCCGGAATGGCGTTGTTTGATCTGGCGCTCCAGACCAATCACGCAACCGAGCAGAAGCGCCAGCCCGAGATTGATCATGATAGACGGGATTGCGACGACTTCCGTCATGCAGGTCCTTTATGCCTCGGGCGATCAGGCAGGCAATTGCCTCCATGAAGCAGAGATGTCCGCCCTTGCACCAGACATCCGCATTACAGCTGATTGTGCGCAGCCAGGGCCGCTCAACTGAACAGGAGGCAGTATAGGCATTCTTTGTGCAGATTAGGAAGACTTGTCATCTGTGCGATATCATATTTTTATTATAGTGCTTGAATTATTTCATCTAAAGTAGTTTCATCGAAAAATTCCGGACGCATTCTTTCCAAAATCGACTGAGGGGTCAGATTGCATGGGTTTGCTTGGAATACTACTCGGACTAGCCCTGCTCATGTGGTTTGCCTATCGCGGCTGGAGCGTCATTCTGCTTTCGCCGGTGGCGGCGCTGCTCGTCGCGCTTCTCTCCGGCGAGCCCCTTCTGGCCAACTGGACATCGAATTTCATGGGCGGAACGGCAAGCTTCGTCAGCCGATGGTTTCCGCTTTTCCTGCTTGGCGGCATTTTCGGAAAGCTGATGGATGACAGCGGCTCCATTACATCCATTGCAAGATATCTGACGGAGAAACTGGGTGTGAAGCGCACGATGCTTTCCGTCGTGCTTGCATCGGCAGTCGTCACCTATGGCGGCGTCAGCGTGTTCGTCGCCTTCTTCGTTCTCGTGCCCATGGCGCGGGAAATGTTCAAGGCGGCCAACATACCGGCGCGTCTGATGCCTGCGGCCATCGGGCTTGGCGCCTTTACGTTCACCATGTCGGCCATGCCGGGCACGCCCTCCACGAACAACGCCATTCCGATGCCCTATTTCGAAACCACGACATTCGCGGCGCCGGGACTGGGCATCATCGCCTCCATCATTACGCTGGTCTTCGGCATGTGGTGGCTGCAGCGCGCGGAAGCCAAGGCGCGGGCTGCGGGCGAAAACTATGTCGATGACACGGGCGATGTCGAAATCACAGAGAAACTCAGGGAACAATCGACCCTCTCGGGTGACTTCGACCCGGCCGAGTTCGAACACGGAGCGCGCGCGGCGGCGCTGCCACCCTTCTTCTTCGCCCTCCTGCCCTTGCTCGTTGTCATCGTCGTCAATTTCCTGATGGCGCTGATTATCCTGCCCCGTGTCGATTTCTCGTTTCTCGAGCAGGAGCCATGGAATATCGACGTCGGTTCTTCGATCGGCTTGTGGGCTGTCCTTATTGCACTGGCAGCGGCCATCGTTACGTTGCTGGTGGTCAATTTCAACCGGCTCCGGGCAATCCGGGAAAGCCTCGACGCCGGGGCCAACTCCTCGGTCCTGCCGATCCTCACCATAGCAAGCCTCGTCGGCTTTGGTGCGGTTGTGGCCGCCATGCCCGCCTTTACCGTGGTTCGGGATGCGGCGCTTGAGGTGCCGGGCGGTCCTCTCGTCTCATTGATTGTCGCCATGAATGCTCTCGCGGCTCTCACCGGGACCGCATCCGGCGGCATGGCCATAGCGCTCAACGCGCTGGGCGATGAATATATGCGACTTGCGATCCAGTATGGGATAAGCCCCGACCTCATGCACCGCCTCACCGTGCTCAGCGCTGGCACGCTGGACGCTCTGCCTCATAACGGTACGGTGCTTCTGCTCCTGCAGATCAGCAAGCAGACCCACGCATCAAGCTATTTCGACATGGTCATGACCGTGATTGTCGGTGTGATCATATCGCTTGCTGTCGTCTTCGTGCTCGGGTCTGTGTTTGGTTCCTTCTAAGCATAACCATTGTTGTTGAAAGGAAGCGAAAATGAAAAGGACATTTCTTCTTGCCGCCGCACTGTTTTCAGTGATGGCAAGCCCAGCATTCGCGCATCTCAACCCCGCCGAACACGGTTCGTTTGCGGCGGGCTTTACCCATCCCCTGTCCGGTGCCGATCATATACTTGCCATGGTCGCCGTCGGTCTTTGGGCCTCCATGCTTGGCGGGCGCGCACTCATCGCCGTTCCGTTAAGTTTCGTGGGCGTTATGCTGCTGGGCTTCGTAGCCGCCCTCGGCGGTCTGCCGATCCCCTATGTGGAGCCCGTCATCCTCGCATCCGTTATCGTGCTCGGCCTTCTCGTGGCCGTGGCATTCCGTGCATCGACGCCAGTTGCTGCACTTATCGTCGGGTTCTTCGCATTTTTCCATGGCTATGCGCATGGCGGAGAAATCGGCGGCGCTGCGTTTCTTTCCTATGGTGCCGGTTTTGCGCTTGCGACCGCTTTGCTTCACGCGGCGGGCATTGGCGTAGGGCTTGCAGCCGGACGCGCGCTGCAGGGATCCGGCGGACAGATGGCTATGCGAGTGGCTGGCGGCTTTGCGGCCCTCAGCGGACTTTACCTGATGGCAGGATGATGTGAGCGTCATCTTGCTGGATCATTCGAAGAGAAATACTGAACCTGAAATGCCAAACGATGGGCCGGTGCCGGAAATGCCCGCGCATTCTCCGGCGCTGCCCATGCTGCATCTCATGCGGCTGGTCAGTCCCAGCCAGCCGGTGGGTGCTTTTTCCTATTCACGCGGCCTCGAATGGGCCGTCCATTCGGGAACGGTTACGAATGAGGAAAGCTGTGCCGGATGGGTATTCGGCCTTCTGGAGCACAGCTACGCCGCACTTGACGGCGCTATTTTCTGGCGAATGGTTTCGGCGCTGATGCAGTACAATGAGGCCGAATTCCATCGTCTGAACGACTGGCTTGGAGCAAGCCGCGAAAGCAGTGAACTTGAACTGGAGGACCGCCGGATGGGCGAGTCCCTGCTCACATTGCTGTCGGAACTTGGTGTCGAGCGGGCCCGCAGCTTCGCTTCGGACCAGCGCGCGACCTATCCGGCGGCCTTTGCGATTGCAGCGTGTCACTGGAATATCGCGCCCGTCGATGCCCTGCGCGGCCTTATGTGGAGCGTGGTTGAAAGCCAGATCATGGCCGCAATCCGTCTCGTGCCGCTCGGTCATACGGCAGGCCAGAGGATACTTATCGCCGGCGCAGCGAAGATCGAGCGCGCCGTCGAAAAGGCCCGCACGCTCAATGACGATGAAATCGGCAACACGGCACCCGCGCTGGCCATGGCCAGCGCCTGGCACGAAACACAATACAGCCGCCTATTCCGGTCGTGACCGGAGCGTATGCCTGTATCGTTCGAGATTTTCTTCCGCCGTGGTCGCATCCGCCGGAGCAACTGGCACCAGAGCCTTGAAAGCATACTGGCCGATCAGCATGATCCAGGTCACAATCACGAATGTCGAGGTCAGCACCGGCATTCCGATCGGTTTCAGGAATATCGCGACCGAGGCCCAGACCCAGGTGGACACGACGGCGCCGAAGACGGCGTAGAGGAAGCTGCTCCAGCTGAAAACAAGGAAGAAGCCGCCCAGCGCCATTGCCGTCAACGCCGCGTTATAACCGAAAAGCCCGTCACGAATGGCCCCTTCCGGACCGCCGAAGGTGGCGGCGATCACCGCTCCTATTATCGCCCCCAGAAGGCCCATGAAGGCGCTTACCCGGGAGTGGATCGCGATGCCGACAAGCATGATGTAGCCGGTGATCCAGTTATCCTGAAAGAATATCTGCCCGATGGCCGTGCCGATCCCCATGTACCAGGTCGGAAGGTCATAAGGAATGGCGTAGGAAAACTGCTCCGGTGAAACCGGCTTCGCCATCGGCCCCGCATCTATGGCATCGAATTTGAGAATGGCGAACAGAAACAGCCAGCCGACCAGCACGAAGGGCATTGTCAGGGGCGCCACCTTGTGCGGTCCCAACAATGCGGCGATGCTGGTGAAGGCCATGGTGGTCAAGGCAGCGGCACAAATGACGTAAATCGTCATTGCGGGTGACGGCACTGCGCCGCTGCGGAAATCCTCACTGGTGAAGGCGACCAGCGCAAGGGCGACCAGAACGCCGTTGAACCCGAAAAGGCCGTCGCGGATGAGGCCCTTGTCAGCCTTGAGGATGATTGCCGTCAGCGTGCTGGACACAACCCCGAGCAGGCAGACAAGCGCGTAAATCCAGGAGTTCACCAGAATGGCGAACAGAATGACCAATCCGGATAGCGGGTTGTTCTGGAACACCACCTGCCCGATGCCGCGCAGCGTCCAGTCGATAAATCCCAGAGAAGGATGATCCCGCATTGCATTGAGCTGCATGGACGTATTCCCTTCTATATTGATCCAGAGCATTTCCCCGTTCAATCGAAGCGTCGGAAATGCTCCATCCGTTTGTTTCTACGCATTTCCTTACCCCGAAACCGGTTTCCACCTTCGGGAGACATGCTCTATTTCCTCCGCTACGGCATCGGCTCCCGAAATCGAAATCGATTTTCGGAAACACGATGCGCAGCTTCGACAGGTAGAGCTTCCTTGCGCAGTCCCGAGGGACACGAGGGCGCTCTAGAACAGGAAATAGCGTTGTGCCATCGGCAGGACGTCAGCCGGTTCACACGTGATCAATTCACCGTCCACCCGCACCTGATAGTTCTGCGGATCGACCTCCAGTTTGGGCGTCAGCCCGTTGTGGATCATGTCTTTCTTGCGGATATTCCGGATGCCCTTCACGGCAACGAGCTGCTTGTTCAGCTTCAGCTTTTCGCCGATGCCGTCATCCAGCGCCGATTTCGAGACGAAAGTCACGCCGGTGGAACCGAGCGCGCGCCCCAGGACCCCATACATCGGCCGGTAATGGACCGGCTGCGGCGTTGAGATCGATGCATTGGGATCGCCCATCGGGGCCGTTGCAATCATGCCGCCGATCATGACGAGGCTTGGCTTCACGCCGAAGAATTCCGTTTTCCACAATACGAGATCGGCCCGCTTTCCAACTTCAATCGAGCCTATCTCATGCGCAAAACCGTGCGTGATCGCCGGGTTGATCGTATATTTGGCGACATAGCGCTTGGCGCGGAAATTATCGTTCCGGCTGCTGTCTTCGCCGAGCGGGCCGCGCTGCACTTTCATCTTGTGGGCCGTCTGCCAGCAGCGCAGGGTGGTTTCCCCGATGCGGCCCATGGCCTGCGAATCCGACGACATCATCGAGAAGACGCCCAGATCATGGAGAATGTCTTCCGCCGCGATGGTTTCACGCCGGATCCGGGATTCAGCGAAAGCCACGTCCTCGGGAATTTTCGGGCTGAGGTGGTGACAGACCATCAGCATGTCGAGATGTTCGTCGACTGTATTGATGGTGTAGGGACGCGTCGGATTTGTTGAAGACGGCAGGATGTTTTCTTCGCCCGCCGCCGTGATGATATCGGGCGCATGACCGCCACCGGCGCCTTCCGTATGGAAGCTGTGGATGGTCCTGCCCTTCATCGCGGCAAAGGTATCCTTGACGAACCCGCTTTCGTTCAGCGTATCCGTATGGATGGCGACCTGGATGTCCTCCTCGTCGGCCACGTTCAGGCAATTATCGATGGCGGCGGGCGTCGTTCCCCAGTCCTCGTGGAGCTTCAGCCCGACAGCTCCGGCCCTTATCTGCTCGCGGAGGGGTTCGGGCTTGCTGGCATTGCCTTTGCCCAGCAGTCCCACATTGATGGGGAGCGCCTCCACGGCTTCCAGCATGCGGTGGATGGCCCATGGCCCCGGTGTAACCGTGGTTGCGAGCGTGCCGACCGTCGGCCCTGTTCCGCCGCCGACCAGCGTCGTGGTGCCGCTCGCCAGCGCTTCCTCGGCCTGCTGCGGCGCAATGAAGTGAATATGCGTGTCTATCCCGCCGGCGGTGAGGATCTTGCCCTCGCCCGCGATGACATCTGTGGCGGGACCGACGACTATATCGACGCCCGGCTGGATATCGGGATTTCCGGCCTTGCCGATCCCCGAAATACGACCGTTCTTGATGCCGACATCGGCTTTGATGATGCCCCAGTAGTCGAGGATGATGACATTGGTGATGACGAGATCGGCTGTTTCGGCCGCAGGTCTCTGTCCCTGCCCCATCCCATCGCGGATAACCTTGCCGCCGCCGAAGGTCACTTCCTCGCCATAGATGCAGCGGTCGTCCTCGATCTCGATGATAAGTTCCGTATCGGCCAGCCGCAGACGGTCGCCCTTTGTCGGGCCATAGAGTTCTGCATAGGCTTGTCTTGAGATGGTCCCCATCTCCCCCTCCTACAGCTTCCCGTTGATTTTTGCATTGAAGCCGTAGACCTCGCGGTCACCAGCCAGCGCGACCAGTTCGACTTCACGGTCCTGCCCGGGCTCGAACCGCACGGCGGTCCCAGCCGGAATATTGAGGCGGAAGCCCCTCGCCCGTTCCCGGTCGAAGTCAAGAGCCTCGTTCGTCTCGTAGAAATGATAATGCGACCCGACCTGTATCGGCCTGTCGCCAGTGTTCGCCACGGCGATGACGCGGGTTTCACGACCGTCATTGAGTTCGATCGTCCCGTCTTCGATGAAATATTCACCCGGTATCATGATCGTCTCCTCAAGCGCATCCCGATATGTTCAAGATGCGCGTTAAAGCAAAAGCCCAAACGTTCCCGGCAGTGCGGGAGATGTTCTACGGAATTGGATTGTGAACGGTCACAAGCTTGGTACCGTCCGGAAAGGTGGCTTCCACCTGAATGTCATGGATCATTTCGGGCACCCCCTCCATCACCTCATCGCGGGTGAGCAGGGTGGCTCCGTAGGACATGAGTTCCGCAACCGTCTTGCCGTCGCGGGCTCCCTCCAGAATTTCGGCGGAGATGAAAGCCACGACTTCGGGATAATTGAGTTTCAGCCCTCTGGCCCTTCGTCGTTCCGCAACCAGTGCTGCGGTGAAAATCAGAAGTTTGTCCTTTTCACGTGGCAATAGTTCCATTTGTAGGCCCTCTCAAAGTCATTATGTTGCCCATATGCGTGGTGCAGCCGCCGGTTTTCCCAATCCGGTTTCGCGGATGACTTCCCAGGCTTTGCGAAACAGTGCTTTGGCTTCCGACATGCGTCCACCGAGATAGCGACAGACGATCACCCGCTCGAGCTGCGATACCGAAAAGAGATTTTTTCCTGCATCGCCGAGTGCTTCGCGAATGCGCTGAAGTGTGTTTTCATGCGCCGGACCGGCATAAACCATCGTTGCGACGATGGGACTGGCGCAGAATGCAAAGGCCGCATTCATTGCCTGGTCGGCACCTTGAAGGCGAAACTGCTCGAACCAGATCGGCCTTCCGTCCCGAAATATTTCGACCCTCTGGCGAAGCTCGCCCGCATCGAAATTCTCCCGACAGGCGGGCCGTCCGAGACTGACAATGTCCCACCCAAGATAAACTGCGTCTCCGCTCAGGGAGACATGCGTGCTTATGGAAGCCTTCGCGCCATCAAAAACGATTGTTTCCTGCGGGAGATATTCGCATACGCCACCCTCACCCACATTGATCCGCGTGGTCTGGATACTGCGGCCCCGGTCGCTGCGATAGAACTTGGTAGCGCCCGGCGTCGTCAGGACGGCTTTGGAGCCCGGCCCGAGAAAACAGGAAATATCAAGGACATCCTCACCCGCAACACCACCGGGCGGATGAAGAAGATAGACATGTGCGCTTCCGTCTTTCTCGGGATAGAAGGGTTGCTGCACCGCGAGCGGCCCAACGTGGCGACGCCGCATCAGGCGCGTCACTTCATGACTATGCTCGAACCCCAGTTCAAGCTCGGCATGCCAACCCTTGCTCATGAATGCTTGCCACCTCTGCGTTCCCGTAGATTTCGATGCGTTATCGATGTCGAGCAATAAAACGAAGGCAGAATGCAATATTGAGGCAGGATAACCCCACACATCACCGTAGACAAGCTTAATTAGAGACTTGATTGATACGTCCGTCAACTTGATTCAATAGAACACCGCAAAATAACCCATAGTCGAGTTTATATGGATAAAGGGTCATGACGGATGCGAGCGTGTTCATTTTTTGAGCAATCCGCATTTTCGCTGGACAATAGAACGCTCTAACTATTTGTTTCCCCGCATTATCTTCTCTAGCGGATAGCCAATCGGTCAATCACACGTGCAGGCAGGTGAAGAGCCAGCGAGGCCTGCTCGAAAGTACCCTGGCCTGCTGCGAGGAATGTATCGTCCATGCCTGCATATTCGTCCGTGATAAGCCTGCGCAGCAGATGGCCCGAGCCCAGAAACTTGATCAGCGTATTTGAACTTGCAAACAGGCTGTGGCCGCCGCTGTCGACTTCGGAAATATCAAGAACCTGAATATTCTTGTTCTGCAGGAAAGCAATGTCGAAACCACTGCCGACCCGCGGCGCTCCACCGGCCAGCCTCCGGGAGATGTCCAGCGCCCGGTCGCGTCGGGATACGATGATGGTAAAGGGCTGGGGCAGATAATCGATATCGTCAATCTGGCTGCGGAAAAGATCGGGATCGAGATCGGGGGCAGCAAGAAGCACACCCTTGATGCGTTTCAGCACGTCGCGGCGCTTGTCGCCAGACAGCGTTCGCAAGGCTTCCATTACGACCACCGCGCCCATGGAATGGCCGACGATGACGATGCCGTTGGCTTTGGTCTGCGCCGCCAGCGCTAACGTTTCCGCCAATCCCCTGCGCGCGATGATGGCGCTGTCGCGGTCATACAGGTATCGCGTAAACGACGCGGCGGATGCCCACGAAAAATGAACCGGCACCGATGTGACGCCATAGTCGTGAACGATCTGCCCATTGCGAAACAGTCCTTCGGCAAAGTTGTTGTTATAGCCGTGGACGAAAATGAATATTTCGCGTTGCGCGGCGGGGCGGTTCGCCAGACGCCGGTTCAGCTCGGCGACCATTGCGCGCCGGTCCGGCAACGGCACATAGTTTGACGCCATGAAATGTCGGCGGGGATCGGGGTTCACCGATGATGTTTCAACATTTCCCGGACGGTGCATTTCAGGAATATGGACGTCTATGGTCGAGAGTTTCAGCGTTTGGGATCTGTCGCGGGAATAGGCAATAGCTGGATCGTCTATACGCTCCCGAACCGTCGCAACAGCGAAGGGAACCACCGCGCCGGAATGGGTCTCGCCCGCCACATCCCTTCCCAGCCCGGTGACAGCCCTGTTACCGGCGCATCCCGCGGTGGCAAGCAAAACAAGTGCGAGGATGAAAACCTGCTTCAATTCACGCCCTCGCTCGATAGAACCGAATGCGCTCACATGGGTTCGCCCTTCCGCTCTACCTGATTGTCTTTTCGCATTTCTTCCGCGTCGGGCGTTTCCACCTGACTGCAAAATGCTGTCAAGACGGGTCTCGGCAGCGCCATGTTACGAGGTTGCCGGCAACGCTCCTTCCAGCGCTTCCTTCAGGCGTTTTTCCTGCTCAACAGACAAGGATGTTTTCAACACCCTGCCCCGCAGGTCAGGGAAATCCGCCATGACCCTGTCCCACTGAATCTTGCGCAGGAGGACAAACAGGGCCGACGAGTTTTCCGGAATTGTCTCACCAAGCGACACGATGAACTTGTCATCGATCCCGTAGTCGGCGAGCGAACCCGACAAGGCTCCTGCCCCGGCTCCCACCGCCCCGCCAAGAGCCATGCCGGCAAGCGGGTTGAGGAATATAAGCCCGACCAGTCCGCCCCATATCGCACCGGAAAGCAATCCCGACCCTGCGCCCATGGCGAGCATATTGTACTTCTGTTTGAGATGAACCTTGCCTTGTTCGTCACGAACGACGATCACAGCGTCTTCGAGATCGACGAGATATTCCTTTTGAAGCTGGTTGAGCTTCAAAAGCACGGCGTCCGCCTCTCCGACGGTATCAAACCCAATAACGACCAGTTCCGACACAGCAGTGTTCCTTTCTTGATAACCAAAAATGATGACGCCGCAAGGATCAGCGACGCCATCTCACAGGGCGAACATTGGTTATTCTGCCGTCTCTGGCCCGAACCGTGACGTCGTAGGTTCTGCGCTGCCTGTCACCCCGGTAAAGAAAGTGGCTGCCGCGGCAATCCAGGGCGCGAACGTTGCGGAAGCCGCGCATCCTGAGGAGTCTGACGCCATCGGAGCAACGTATTCTGTGACCGTTGTTGATCCGCACGCCTACGGTAGCCGAGCGGCTCTGGCTGAATGCGGGAACAGTCTCGGCAACGGTTGCGACGGAAAAGAAGGCGGTGAATGCAAGAATAGCGGTTAATGAATGCAGTTTCATGTTTCCCTCCAAGTAACAAAGAACCACAAACTCACAAGCCAAACCGCTTCGCCAATGTCTGTCTGGCGGTCCATGCGGACACCACAAGATCAGGCGACACGGTTCGGGAAAAAATGCCATTCAAACAGTCTTTTGGAGCGCCTTTTGATGCAATCGGATCAAGAGGCGCTCCATAACGGATGCACGGTGCCGGAGCGACCGCGCAGCATCCTTGTCCCCTCAAGGGCGGATCCGGAAATCAGTGTTTCATAGCGTTCTGGAGTATTTCCGGTTCCCGCTTTCGGGAGATATGCTCTAGCGGCAGCGTGCTTCAAAAACGCGGCCGTGGCGATCGCGATAACGGCAGTACTGCACACCGTTGCGGGTCTGGGCGACGCCCACCAGCGTGCCTGCTGCTGCACCGATAGCTGCGCCGGTCAGCGCGCCGCGTGTATCGCCACCGATGGCCGCTCCGGCAAGACCGCCAATAGCGGCGCCGCCGAGACCATAGCCGGCTGTTCTTCGTTCATCTGTCGTGCACCCGCTGGCGGTGGCTCCTATTACGGCCATCGTCACGACGCTGTACAGGATCATTCTCATCGAAATATCCTTCCCATTTGGATGATGCGCTTTACCGCAGAATACATAGGCCGCATCTTGAAAGGTCAAGATATGGGACGGGTGCCGGATAGCAATTTCTATCCCACAACTTTCAAAGCTGCTCGCGAGAAAAGCCGAATATTTCCGCAAACCAGCTCGTGGCGGAGTATTGCGCGCAGAAAGTCAGGGCAACGATAGTGATCGGTACGCCGATGAACGCTCCGAAGACGCCCCACAGGGAACCCCATGCGAAAACGGAAAAGAGCGTTGCGAAGGGGGACAGGGAAATCGTCTTTCCCGTCAGCCGGGGCTCGATCACGCTTCCAATGACGGACTGCACGATGTTCAGACCGATAAAGACCATGAGCGCCATCTGCCAGTTGGCAAAATGCGTGAACGCAAAGGCGGTAATCAAGAGGGTGGCGACCAGCGGCCCGAGAAACGGGATGAAATTGAGAATGAACGCTACAAATCCCCACGTTTCGGCAAATGGCAGACCGACCAGCCAGGTCAGGAGCCAGACGAAGGAACCCGTCGCAATGCTCATCAGCGCCCTGAGCACCATGTAGAACCGGATTTTGGCTGCTGCCGACCGGCTGGCGCGCAGAAACGCGGTCGCAGCCGCCTGATCTTTCAACTGCCTGATCCGCGCCCCGAACTCCTCGGTTTCCGCCAGCCCCAACAGTACATAGACCAGCGCCACGATCCAGAAGCTGAACGTATTGTTGAGGCGGCTTCCTATCGTCTGGAGCGTTCGCAAAGTCCAGCTGACGCTGAAATTCTCCGACAACAGGACCGATGCGGCAATCCCATGCCCGTCGAGCCAGGTTCTGAGCTGTTCATAGAGCAACTGGTATCGCACTGCGTCGATCACTATCCGGCGTCCCACCTGCCCGACTGTCCAGGCGATCAGCCATCCAAAACCGAGCAGAAGACAGACGACCAGAAGAAAAGTGATCGCCAATGCAACATAGCGCGGCATGATCAACGAAAGTGCCCGCTGGATCGGCCAGACGAGCATGATGATGAACAGCGCGAAAACGACCGGCGCAAAGACCGCGCTGCCATAATGGAGCATTGCAATCAGCACGCATCCCGCGATCAGGATCAGGGCTGCATTGCCAGCTTTCAGCATAGGACCTCCCTGACCCGAGGACGAAACGAGCTTATGATTTCAGGGTATTCTTGTGAATCTGCCCATCCTTCATGATGATCGCCAGCGTTTCTTCCGGCTTTTCCAGCACATGAATGTCGTCGAGCGGATTCTCGTTCAGCACCAGAAGATCGGCAAAAGCACCGTGCTCTATAAGACCGAGCTTGCCGGGATAGGGATTGCGCAGATTGGAAAGCGCGAGAAGTTCGGCATTGACCGATGTGGCCGCACGAAGCACCTCTGCATTCGAGTACCAACGGCTCAAGTGAGTCAGCATGAAATTCTGGCGCGGGGTCAATTCGGGGGAAAACAGAACGTCGGAACCCCAGGCGGTCTTGATCCCGTATTTACGGATAAATTCATAAATTCGCGGCGTACCTGCGAAAAGCTGCTGAATTCGTTCGGCACCGGGGCCTGTCTGCGATGCAGCATCGTCCATCGTCAGGAAAGGCTGGGTGCTCAACCAGACATTTTTTTCCGCAATCATCCGCGCGGTTTCCTCGTCCATCAGATGCGCGTGTTCAACACAGGAAACACCCGCACGTATGGATCGCTGGACTGTATTCGGCGCATAGGCATGAACCGTGACATAGGTGTTCCAGTCCCTTGCCACATCGACCGCAGCGCGTATCTCGTCTTCGCTGAATGTGGACATATCCAGCGGACTGCGCGGCGAGGACACGCCGCCGCCAGCAACGATCTTGATCTGCGATGCGCCCTGCAACAATTGTTCGCGCACACGAAGTTTCAAGCTGCCTGCATCATCGACTATGGCCGAAGCGCCCATCAACTCGCTGGTGCTGAGCTTGCCGCCATCACGCGGTATTTCCGTGGGCAACCGGAGATCGCCGTGGCCACCGGTCGTCGTTATCATCGCGCCTGCCGGAAAGATACGCGGCCCGCTGATAATGCCGGTATCGATCGCGCGCTTGAACGAGAAAGTCGGCCCGCCCATATCGCGCACCGTCGTGAAGCCGCGCAGAAGCGTTCTTTCCGCCTCCGCCGTCGATGCGGCGAAAATAATACCAAGATCACCTTCCAGCAGAACCGGAAGCGGCACCGCCGCATATATGGCATGCCAGTGCGCATCGATCAGCCCCGGCATCAGCACACGGTCGCCGCAATCGATGACCGTCGCTCCATCGGGCGGAGCGCTGTTCGACATATCGACAGCCGCAATGCGATTGCCTTCGACCAGAACCTGTACCCCAGACTTCAGCGTATCCGCCTTGCCGTCGAAAAGCCTTGCCCGCGTCAGCAAAACCTTCGCTGATTGCGCGACGGAGCGATCCGCAACCATCGTTGCGCCGACTGCCGCTGCCACGCCCGTCAGGAAATGCCTTCGGGACAGCCGATCCAGCCGCCGGGAAACCTGCTGCAATATCGGGTTGGAGCAACCGCAGCCGTTGCCGTGAACAAAATGCTGATACTTCCCACCCATTCTAAACATGGCAGCTCCTGCATGAGGCACCGTTGAAGGCAGCTATTTGATGACCTTGAAATAAAATACGTCGATGAACCTGCCCCTGACGTCGTTTTCGACGCGGCCCCGGATTTCGATTACATTCCTTGTGCTTATTTCTCGTCCGCGCCAGACTTCCCGCTCAATCCGGACCCTCGTTCTTCCGGTGCGGTCCTGAAAAACATACTCGGCTCTTCGGACATTGCTTTTGATCGACCCCGTAAGCTCGACACGGGTGCCGACCGGCGTCCGGGTAATGACGTCTGCCGTTACTGTATTTCGCGGCCTGAAAGAGTCCAGGAACTGGGCATTTGAAACATCAATGGAGCCAAGGGAAACAAGCCCCAACATCAACGCGAATTGAATCATACGCTGCTTTATCGAGGTCATGAATATTCCCTCCTTATAGCAATGATTGAATTTCTTCTTCCGCAACCAAGAAACTCTGATGAAAATTAGCTTTATCGCAGAAATAAACAAGTCTCTTATTTAAAATATCAAGTACCGTTCGCCTTGAGAAAAACCCTGCCAATATCGATAAAAGCGGCAAATTACGGAACTTTCATACTTCTGCCGGGTTCATTGCATGAAGGAGCCCGCCATGGAACAGGTGCACTGGGATGACGCCGTCATCATCGAAATTGCCGACGGCATCACGCAGTCAGTACGAACGGTAGCGGATGCGGAGAACATATTGTTATCCCAATGGAACCGGTTTGAACTGAACAGCCTCGGGGCCGCTATCAAAGCCTGCCTTCTGTGCTCGCACGACATTACCAGTACAGAAGATGCAAGGCTCGCTTTCCAACGGGCAGCTTCAACGTCCGGCATTCTGGTTTGACGCCAGCCCGACGCGGCAGGCCGAGCGCGTCATGGATGTGCCTTCTCAAGGGAAAGCAGCCACTTCAAGGTGCGTCGTTCCGCACTGTTCAGTTCGGGAGCCATCAGCCGGATGGCCGAAGCCGCCTCTACCTCTGATGCCAACCCACCGGCCAGCCAGTGTTCGGGAACGGCGGGATGGATATAGGACTGCCTGCACACCGCCCTCGTATTGCCGAGCCGTTGCGCAACCTTGTCGATTTCACCGTTCAGCGTCCGCTTTTTTCCACTCTCACTGTCAGGCAGCTCAATGCAGCAAAGCGCCTCCAGCGCTGCTGCCGTTGCAGCCCATGTCCGGAAATGCTTGGACGTAAAGTCAGCCTGCATGATCGTTCGCAGGTAGTCGTTGATATCCTGCGAAGTAACCGCACAGCGGTTTCCTGCATCATCGACATATTGAAACAGCTGCTGTCCCGGCAGTTCCTGTATGGAGCGAACAATACGGGCGATCCGCTTGTCGGAAAGTTTCAGGCTCCACATTTTGCCCGACTTCCCGGTGAAGACCAGCCGCAGGCCCGTGCCATCATCGCGCAGATGCCGGTTGCGCAGCGTGGTTGCGCCGAAACTGTTGTTGCTGCGCGCATAGTCGGGATTTCCGACACGCAGCAGCAGCCGGTCCATCAGCCAGATGACGGTGGCGACAACTTTTTCACGACAGAGCGAGCGCCGTCGCATATCGGCATCGACAGCCTTGCGCAGCCGGCTGAGGGCGCGAGCGAAATCCGGCAGGCTCGAGAATTTCGTTTCGTCCTGCATCGCCATCCATGACGGATGATAACGATACTGCTTTCTTCCGCGCGCATCGCGGCCCGTGGCCTGAATATGTCCACGTTCATCGCAGCATATCCAGACATCGGTCCATGCCGGCGGAATGGCAAGCCGGACGATCCTGTCCCGATCCGCATCGGTGATCGTCTTTCTGTCAAAGCGGACGTATCGAAACCCCGTCCCGCAACGCAGGCGTTTGATACCCGGCGCGGCGTCGCTGATATGAAGCAACCCGTTCCGAGCGACCTCCGTTTCAACTCGCGGCATGGTGGGAGATTTTTCAAGCAATGGGAAACCCCGATCTTATTCTTCCAGCCGGATAACCACGATGAACCTCGACTGGTTCCCGGCTTGTACAAATCCGGTCCGGAACCATCTGGCCGCCAGCCGGTTATCCTGTTCTCCGGAGGATCAGATCGTGCCCCACAGTTTCTGGAAAGGTTATCTCAAACTTTCGCTCGTCACCTGTGCGGTGGAACTGACGCCTGCGACCAGCGAAAGCGAGAAAGTGCGCTTTCACACCCTCAATGCCGAGACCGGGAACCGGGTGATAAGCCGATATGTGGATTCGGTCACGCACAAGCCCGTGCGCGACGACGACGAGGTCAGGGGGTTCGAGAAGGACGATGGCAGCTATATCGTCCTTGAGGAGGATGAGCTTGAGGCCGTGGCGCTAGAGAGCACCAGAACGATCGACATCGACAAGTTCGTGCCGCGCGACAGCATCGGCTGGATCTGGTACGACAAGCCGCATTATCTCGCTCCTTCCGACAAGGTGGGCCAGGAAGCCTTTTCGGTCATTCGGGAGGCGATGGAAAAAAGCTCGGTCTCCGGTCTCGCCCGCCTCGTCATGTACCGGCGTGAGAGAGCCGTGCTGCTCGAACCGCGGGGTCCGGGAATTGTCCTGTGGACATTGCGTTTCGGCGATGAAGTGCGCAATGCCGACGACTATTTTTCAGCGATTGAGGAAGGCAAACTGGACACGAAGCTGCTTTCGATGGTCCGCAAGCTCATCAAGGACAAGACGGAAGACTGGAACCCGGACTTCCTTCAGGACCCTGTACAGAAAAACCTTCAGTCCATGATCACTGCCAAAAAGAAGAAGAAACCGGCAACAAGTCCGAAATCCCGGAAGACGGAACCGGCAAGCGGGGGGAATGTGATCAATATCATGGACGCGTTGCGCAAGAGTCTCGCCAAGGAAGGCAAGAAGTCGTAGGCAAAAAATCATAGGGCGGACGCGTTTCAGCTGTTAGTCGTCACCCGCCTTGCTTCTTCATTTTCGGCAGCGGCGTTTCGGCACTGCGAAAATCCTGCCAGGGATCGCTTTTCAGCGCAGCCAACCGGGTTGGCGTGTTGAGAATGGTAAAATGCGCAGGGCCTATGGCCGGAGTGACTTCCTCCCAGGCGAGCGGCATGGAAACTCCGGCACCGGGGCGCGCGCGGGGAGAATAAGGGGCTACGGCCGTCATACCGCGCTGATTGCGCAGATAATCGATAAGAATCTTGCCTTTGCGCTTGGCCTTGGAAATCGTGGATACATAACGATCCGGGCTGTCCGCAGCCATCTGGTCGGCGATGGCCTTGGTAAAGCCTTTCAGCGTGTCCCAGTCAGCTTTCGGCTTCAGCGGCACCACCACATGCAGACCCTTCCCGCCGGAAGTTTTGACAAAGGTCGTCAATCCCAGTTTTTCCAGACGTTCCCGGGTCTCGGTAGCGGCTTCAATCACGCGCGGCCAGGATACCCCTTCGCCCGGATCGAGATCCATCGTCAGCGTATCGGGCAGCTCCCAGTTCTTGAGCGTTGAACCCCAAGGGTGAATTTCCAGTGTCCCCGCTTGTACCAGACCGATCAGCCCATTGAAGTCCCGGATGCTGATATAGGGTTCCTCGTCCTTGTCCTTCGGGTCCTGAACTTCGACAATATACTCGTTCAACCCTTTCCATGCATGTTTCTGAAAGAAGAATTCTCCCTCGATACCGGTCGGACAGCGCAGCAACGCCAAAGGGCGATTGACGATGAAAGGCTCAATGCGAGGCCAGACCTCGGCATAATAATCGGCGAGCCCCTGTTTGGTGACGCCTTCGCCCGGCCAGTAGACCCGGTCGGGATGAGTAAGCTTCACATCGATCTTCTGGGTATCCTTGTCGGAAACACGAGCTGGCACGTTTTGCTCCTCCCATCTGACATCGCTGGCGGCCTTATCCTCGCGCAGCCCCCTGAAGGAAGCGTGGCGCAATCGCTTGTCGGCGGTCCAGGCGCGAAACTCGATCTCGGCCACCAGCTGCGGCTTGACGAACTTCGCGCCGCGCCTTTCATCTGCTGTCAACGGCACTGCGAAAGGGCTTTCGTCCAACCGCATGGCATACAGTCGTTTGTAGAGTTCCTTGGCGACCTTGACCGAAAAGCCCGTTCCAACCCGCCCCACCGGAACCAGCCCCTTTTTATCCTGGACGCCCAGGAGCAGCGAGCCAATCGCCCCTCTTGTTGCCGTTGAAGGAACATAGCCCGCAATTACAAATTCCTGCCGTCCAATGCATTTGGACTTGCGCCAGTCGTTGCTGCGTCCGCTTCTGTAGGCTGCATCCTTGAGCTTCGACACAATCCCCTCGAGACCAAGTCCGCACGCGTTCTCCCATACCGCCGCACCGTCAGCATCAAAGGCCTCGCTGAAACGCAGAGTGGACGACGCTTTGGAAAGCAGTTTTTCGAGCAGCTTTTTGCGCTCAACCAGCGGTGTCTGGCGTAGGTCGTTGCCGTCCACATGAAGAAGATCAAAGAGATAGTAGGTGAAACGATCTGACCGCCCCTCGCTCAAATCTTCCTGCAGGGCAGAAAAATCGGACAGTCCCGACTGATTTTCGACAACTATCTCGCCATCGAAAATGGCTTCGTCCACGCCTGTTCCTACAAGATCGGCGACGATCTGCTGACCGAATTTTTCGGTCCAATCCAGCCCGCCGCGCGAATAAAGCTTGACCTCGCCCTGCGCAACATGGGCCTGGACACGATAGCCGTCGAACTTTATCTCGTGGAGCCAGCGGTCTCCTTCAGGTGCAGCCGGTACGAGCGTAGCGAGTTCGGGTTCGATAAAATCCGGCATTGCTCGCTTCTGGCTGTTCGTGGGACGTGAGGCCGCAGGTTTCTTTGCGGGGGCTGGTTTCTTCTTGATGCGACCGGTTTTCGATGACCACCCCGGCTCTTCATCCTCAACATCGGCGATTACGCGACCGGTTTTTACCGATTCAGGCTTTTCCTCGAGAATGTCAGGCTCATCGGGTTCGCGGGCGAACTCATCCTCTCCCTTGATGAGAAGCCAGTTCTCCCGCTTCTCGCCCGGCTTTCCGTGCATGCGGACCAGATGCCATCGCCCTTTAAGTTTTTCTCCGGTGAGTTCAAACTCCAGATGCCCTTTCTTGTATTGCTTATGTGCATCGCCGGTGGATTTCCAACGCCCCGTATCCCAGACGATTACCGTGCCGCCGCCATATTCGCCCTTGGGTATCGTGCCTTCGAAGCCCGCATATTCGAGAGGATGATCCTCGACATGCACCGCGAGGCGCTTTTCGCCGGGAACGAGGCTTGGACCCCGCGTCACGGCCCAGCTTTTCAGGACGCCGTCCATTTCGAGGCGAAAGTCATAATGCAGCCTGCGCGCATCATGTTTCTGCACGACGAAGAGATCACCTTTCGCCCGTGCAGACTTGCCCCTCGGCTCGTTGGTCAGGGTGAAATCGCGTTTCTTGCGGTAGGTTTCGAGTGGCTGTCCCATGATCACCCTGCCCTCTTGCGAGACTTCACGCCAGATTCAGTTCGCGACTTCGGCTTGCCTTTTTTTGCTTTGGCTGGCGTTCGCCCGCCCCCGTCGAGGCCCGCGCTCTTGCGAAGAGCCTCCTTCAGATCGATAACGTCTGCGGTCTTCGGCGCAGCCGGTTTCCTGAGCGGCTTGCCTTCAATCTTTGCCTTGATCAAATCTGCCAGAGCGGCATCGTAACGGTCGTCGAAGCTTGCAGGGTCAAAGCTACCCATCTTGGTATCGATGATGTGTTTCGCCAGATCGAGCATTTCCCGATCGAACTTGAAGGAGCCAAGATCAGCGAATGCCTCCGCCGCAGCGCGTACCTCGTACTGGAAATTGAGCGTAGTGGCGATCAAGCCCTGATTGTCGGGACGGATGAGAATCTGTCGCGCGCGGCGAAAAAGGACAGCCTCTGCAATCGCCGCCACCTTTTCAGCTTTCATGCCCTCACGCACGAGCGTGAAACTTTCGTCATCTCCCGCAGGTGCCAGATAATATGGCCGGTCAAGATAAACATCGTCGATCTCGTCGCATTTGACGAAACGGGTGACATTGAGTGTCTTGTTGCTTTCGGGAATGGCCGAGGCGATTTCCTCTTCGTCGAAACTCAAATAGGAGCCGGACGAAACCTCGTAACCCTTGACCTGGTTATCGCGCGACACAGGCTTGCCCGTGTCGCTGTCCACGAACTCCCGGCTGAGCCGGTTTCCGGTCTTGCGATTGATAAGATGAAACGAAACGCGCTCTGAAGTCGATGCTGCCGTGTACAGTGCGACAGGGCACAAAAGCTGCTCGATCTTCAGTTGGCCTTTCCAATTTGCACGGGGTGCCATCGATTGTCTAGCTTCCCTCACGCGCCATCTTCATGCCGGGTCGTTCCCCCGGTACGCTTGAGATAGTGCGCATAGGCGAACCCGCCTGCGAGAAGTGCTGGCAGTCCGATCAAGACGATCCAAAACAAGAATCCACCCAATTTGCCCTCCTGCGCTCTCGGCTGGCGATGCCGGTCACGGCATCTGATTGCTAGGGAGGACAACTCATGAACGGCACGAATTGTTCCGACACCCTTCGCGGGCTCGGTCACTTCGCTCACCAAGGGCGGTCGCCGTGGTGAAGCGCGATGAGTTCAACTCACAGGGGCCTTGGGGCTTCTGTTTCCGTTGCCAGCTTTTCAATCCTATTATCGATATCGGCGTCGTCGTATGAGAAGCCGCTTTCCGTGGATGAGCAACCATATGTCCGCCTGGAAGCCTGAAACTCTCGCAAAGCGCGCTCCTTTTCACCGAGAGCTTCCAAGGTCGCTCCGCGCAAAGCCCTTATCTGACGGCATAAATTATACCGGTCAGTGGCACCGTCGAGGTAATACAGCGCCTGCTGCGGCAAACCCTTCTGCAGGCTATCATAGGCAAGATAGCTGTTGGCGAAACTTCTCAACTCAGCGCCCCAATATCCTTCCTCAGCGATTGCCAGTGCGTAATGCGCCGCTGTTCTGGCTTCGTCTGAGTTTCTTTCAGCGCTGAGATTTGAAATCTGCGCTTGGAGCCCGTCACGAGTTGTAGCACTAAGGGCAGCAGGCGCATAAGGCACGCGGCATGACGGGATATCAAACATCCGGTTCGAAGCACGGGCCCAATATCGCGACCTTTCTTGCTCATTAACGTTTTGAGCGGTCTCCAGGACCTCTGATATCCTCGTCCGAGCAACGTTACGGTCATCGGGTGCAACTGTATTCAGGCAACGAACAGCGTATTTCAGAAAGCCTTCCCAACCGACGACCTCTTCACTCCAGACAGGAAGTGGCTCATTAAATACAGCCAGACGCGGCGCATCGTCGGAGCGATCTGGTCTGCCCCCTGAAAAGTGATCCTTCATGAAGTATGGCTTATGAGCCGTAGAAGGACATTGAAATGGCAGCGAAAAGACATAAGGCAGAAGAGATTGTCACGAAGCTTCGTCAGGTTGACGTGCTGAATGCGCAAGGAAAATCGATGGCGGAAGCGATCCGGTCGATAGGTGTTACAGAAGTTACATATTACCGATGGCGTTCCGAATACGGTGGATTGAAGGGCGATCAGGTAAAGCGGCTAAAGGAACTGGAGGCAGAGAATGCCCGGCTGAGGCGGGCTGTTTCTGATCTCACGCTGGATAAGATGATCCTTGCCGAGGCCGCCAAGGGAAACTTCTGAGCCCCGCCCGTCGCCGCGCTTGCGTGGACCATGTGATCGATGAACTGAAGGTGTCCGAGAGACGGGCGTGCCGAGTCTTGGGTCAGCATCGTTCCACGCAGCGCAAGATCGCCAAGACCCCGGATGATGAAGCATCATTGACTGCGGACATCACAGCGCTCGCCCTCCAATATGGTCGCTATGGCTATCGTCGCATCACGGCGATGCTGCACCAGGCTGGCTGGATCGTGAACGTCAAGCGGGTTGAGCGCATCTGGCGACGGGAGGGGCTGAAAGTGCCGCACAAGCAACCGAAACGCAGCCGTTTGTGGCTGAACGACAGCTCGTGCATTCGGCTTCGACCGGAATACCCAAATCATGTCTGGTCCTACGACTTTGTCGAGGACCGGACGCACAACGGCAGGAAAATCCGCATGCTCAACGTGATTGATGAGTTCACGCGGGAATGCATCGCCATCAGGGTCGAGAGAAAGCTGAAGGCAGTCGATGTTATCGACGTGCTTTCCGACCTCTTCATCTTGCGCGGCATCCCCACCCATATTCGTTCGGACAATGGCCCGGAGTTCATCGCCAAAGCACTCCGGGAGTGGATCGCAGCAGTCGGTGCCAAAACCGCCTACATCATGCCGGGCAGTCCATGGGAAAACGGCTATTGCGAGAGCTTCAACTCGAAACTCCGTGACGAACTGCTCAACGGCGAAATCTTCTACACGCTCAAGGAAGCGAAGATCATCATCGAAAACTGGAGACAGCATTACAACACAGTGCGGCCACATTCATCACTGGGCTACAAACCACCGGCACCCGAAGCAGCCGTCTGGCCTCCACAAAATGGGCCAGCGTCAACACCAGCAGTGGCAAGCAGACCGATCATGCACTAACATTCCAAACGGATCACCTCGTGGGGGCAGGCCAGTCGGCAGGCTTGCCCATTCCAGAGCCAGATTGTTGATGAGCGTGTCTTCCTTCAGACGGCCTGCGAGGTACTTGTCGATCCCGCGAACGCCTAGAAGGTAACAGGCGCAACGGTCCTGCAACGCCTCATTGAACAGAAGATTGTTCGACAGTTGCAGGGTGCGCTTGATTGTCCGAAGCGTGGTGCGAACGATTTGATATCGACCGAGCGCCGAGCTATTCAGCTTGTTCTTCGGGTGCGCCAGCATCTTGCCTTGCAGATCGTCAATCTCTTTCAGGCTCATTTTCACCAGATCAACATCGCCGCCGGTATATGCGCCATAGCCGAGCGTTTCGTTGTACCCGTCGCCCTTGTCCGTCCCCTCGGTGAACCCGATCAGATCAAGCAGCGGGCGGTAGACGTAATGTGAGCGTCCGGCGAACGCATTTCCGGGTGTGGAGAGATGGGTGCTATAGGCCGCGTTTCATCTCATTGACCATGATGCGGTCGGTTATTTCAGGATCGCATTGTGTCTCGACGAGGAACTCGCGGATACCGCCGTCCCACGTCCTGATGTCGGCAAGTAGGCTTTGAAGCTCTTCGATGCCGTTCGGGGTCAGACCCTCCGTGCCATCCTCACTGCCATCACTGACGTAAACCAGTTCGCCTTCGGAGATGTTGTCGAAGTTTGCGGTGATTTCCTCGATCAGTTCGAGGTTCTCGCTGATCATGCTGGCGACTTGGCTGAGTGTGTAGACAAACCTTGAGCGAGCCATCAGACAGCCTCGTGTCGAACTTTTGCCGACGCCCAGTTCCAGGGCAGCAGGTCTTCAAGTCGATCCTTGGGGTGATCCTGGAACCGGGTCAGGACGTCTGTCAGGTAGACCTCCGGATTATGGCCGTGCAGTTTGACCGTCTCGATGATGGTCAGAATGTTGGCGATGCGCTCACCGCCCTTATCCGAGCCGGCAAACAGCCAGTTCTTCCGGCCAATTCCAAGCGGTCTCATGGCTCTTTCGGCGATGTTGTTGTCGATTTCGACCCGGCCATCGTCGATGTAGACGCTCAAGGCTGCCCATCGCGACAGGGCGTATCGCATCGCCTCGGCAAGCTTCTGCTTCTGCGGCAAAGTTGAGAGTGTCGCCTCGATCCAGGCCTTGAGTTCGTCCAGAACAGGTCTCGCGTGGTGTTGGCGCAGGGCAAGACGCTCATCAGCCGACATGCCGCGGATCCGGTTCTCGATATCGTAGAGTGCTCCAATGCGTGACAGCGCTTCCTCCGCGATCGGTGACGGCTTCAGCTTGATCACATCATGGAACTTGCGGCGCACATGCGCCATGCAGGCAGCCTCAACGATCTGGTTGCCGTAGAGTTTTTTGTAGCCCCCATAGCCGTCGGCATGCATGACGCCGCTGAAGCTTGCCAGGTGGTCAGCCGGATGCGCCCCCTTGCGGTCAGGGCTATAGTAATAGGCGATGGCTGCGGGAATGGCGGATTGATAGCCACTGCCGTCGAAGACGTAGACCCAGACCCTGCCGGTTTTTGTCTTGCCCCGTCCGGGGTCGAGAACATCGACCGGAGTATCGTCCGTATGTATTCGGTCAAGCGCGGCGATGTGGGCCCTGATCAACAAGATGATGGGTGTCAGCAAAGCGGATACGCGGCCGACCCAGTCGGCCATCACGGAGCGCGATATGTCTATTCGCAGCCGATCATACATCTCTGAGAGACGGTAAAGCGGAATGTGATCATCGAACTTGGAGACCATGATATGGGCGAGCAGTCCCGGCCCGGGTTTGCCGCGCTCGATCGGCAAGGTCGGCATCTCGCCAGCTACCGTCGTATCGCATTCCCGGCAAATCATGCGCTTTTCCACGTGCCGGACAATTTTGACCGATGCCGGCACGTGTTCCAGCACCTGAACCACCCTGTCGGGCGCCTTCAGGAACGAGGTGCCACCGCAGGTCGGGCAATTACAGGGAGCCGCATAGATCAGTTCTTCGGTGGCGAGACCATCGGGCAATGGTTTGCGCTTCGGCTTGTCCGGCGCGTCGTCCAAATCCGGCAAGGGTGTTTTCCCGGCGCGCAGTTCAGCCTCGGCACGGGAAGCCTCAATCTCCTCCAGCATCAGTTCGAACTGCTCTATCTTCCGGTCGATCTTTTCCGAAGAGGCGCCATGCTGCCGATGTCGGAGAAGCTCCAGTTGCGCGCGAAGAAGCGCTATGATGGAGTCTCGCTTGATGACCTCGGCTTCCTGGCTCTCAAGCTTTGCCGCCTGTTCGGCGACCAGTGCGCGCAAAGCAGTGAGTTCGTCCTGACTGTCCAGCGGCGCTGTTTCCATATCCGCAAATCTAGCCGATTTGCCTCTGACGCGCCAGCGTTAAGCCTCGGATGCCCTTGCAAAATATAGCTTTTATCCCATTCGGCCAGGAGCGGACGTCCATGCCGGGCGGCGCCAATCAATCCCCTCGACGAGCATGGAAAGCTGCGCCTGCGTCAGGTGCGCGACACCTTCTTTCGCTGTCGGCCAGGGAAAGTATCCACGCTCCAAAATCTTGTAGAACAGGCAGAACCCCTGGCCGTCCCACCAGAGAAGCTTGATCCGGTCAGCGCGCTTTCCGCGGAAGCCGAAGATCGCGCCCGAGCCCGGCGCCTCCTTCACCACCGTCTCGACCAGCGCGGACAGACCATCAATGCCACGCCGCATATCGGTCACTCCGCAGGCCAGATAGACCCTTACATTGCCCGATGGCCCGATCATGCCGCCTCCACGCAAGCGACCAGCGGACCGAGCAGCTTCAACTCAACCTCAGCAGGAACCTTCAGGCACCGACCGTTCCGCAGCAATATCTCAACGATCGCCGGCCTCGCTACGGTGGTAGACGCCTGACTTACGCCAGCCTCCTCCATGATTTCCACTGGAAGGAACACCGTCGGTCGATCAACATAGTTGAACGACTTCCGCCACAAGCGGATCTGGCCTGGATGAATGTCGTGCCGACGCGCCACATCGCCAATGCGAGCACCGGGTTCATCAGCTTGCGCCAGTATCCTCAGCTTCGCCTCGTCCGACCAGCGCCGCCTGCGCTCGGTACCGGACATGATCTCCATGCGAGCCATGAAACCTCTTTGTTCTGGTATTAATGTCAGCACTAATGCTGGTTCGAATGCCAGAACATCGCCCGATTTGCCCAATCAGCAAAAATAGCTCACCGGACGCTCACGACGTAATACAGGTCTGGCGTTGAGACATGCGGCATCGCTTTGGCAAAGGTTCCCTTGGCCATTTGGTGGTTTCCTTATTTTGTGAGATAATTGGTGTGCGCTGCTGAAGTTACCCTCTCCTTACAGCGCAACCTCGGATGCGACCTTCCCCGCGCCGAGGTTTTTTTTGGCATTAAAAAACCGCCTCAAGGGCGGTTAAATTTCACCTCAATTGATTGAAGATAGTAGCGGGACAAGGACTGAGTATTCTCGCCGCGCTTTATCGGCATACATTGCCTCACTGGGATGGACGCAATCTGCTAGCTGGTTTTGCCAATCTTTTTCTTTCTGAGTAGCATAGAAGTGATCGACCAAAGAAACCTGTTCAGAAGTGGCGACATTTTTAATGCGCTCAACATAGTACGGCAGAACTGAAAGACGTGGTTCCTTGCAAACTGGGTTGGGCGTCAATAGCACCACAGTCTTGCCATGCACTTGAGCCGTCTTCACCAATGTTCTCAAGATGTATTCGAACTCTTTTGGCCCTTCTGACACCATTCCCGGTGTTGGAACTTGGTTGAAATACGCATCATTCAATGAAAAGTTTATCATAACCACCGACGCATCCGATTGAGACATTTCCACATCCCAAGCTTCATTCCGCCCGTCTACGCCCAACAGAATTTGCGATGCTTGTGTCCCGCCAACACCTTTGTTGTAAACAACGGCATTTGGATCAATATCTCGCCGGATCATTTCCTGCAAAAGAGCCGGTACGTTCTTTCTGGTTAGGAAAGCACCACCATCAGTGGAAACCCAGCCTTCTGTAGTGCTATCTCCGTACACCGCAATTTTCAGACCACTCTCTGCCCATGAGTTCGCTGTGCTAATTGCCAACATTAATATTGTGACAAAAATTCTGAACAATCCGGACCTCTTCGATTACCTCAGAATGTTATAGTTTTTGTCTTATAATCTCTGCAACAGTTGAGAACTCTCTTTTCGCTTTTGCTATGTACATTTCATCGCCCGGGTGTACGCCATCGCTTAAACCAGCTTCCCATTTATCTAGAGAAGTGATCACTGCGAAGTGTTTCACAATCCTAACGCCTTCTAGAACGGCAGCATTATTGAGTGCTTCGACATAGTATGGCAACACAGCTTGTCGCGGTGGTTTGCTGACTGGGTTCGGCTCAAGAAGAACAGTCTGCTTTCCTTGATCCCTTGCAATGGAAACCATTTCTCGAATGATCTGTTGATATCGAGAAGGCGTCTCTCGTTCATACCCTGTGGTTGGGACCTCATGATAATATGCATCATTCAGACAGAAATTGACGAGAATGACTGATGCCGGTGTCTCTATCATCTCTTGAGACCAAGTCTTATTCCGTCCATCTGTACCATTCAGGATTTGCGAAGCCTGTGTGCTTCCGACACCTTTATTTATTACGACTGCAGAAGAACTAAATTCCTGCCTCATGTACGACTGGTAATCCCCCCGTTTTTAACGGGGCTCGTCAGTAGAATTCACGCGGCCATTTTCAGTTTCTGTGCGGGCGTTACGCCGCCGATGCCCATATTGGGACGTTCGTTGTTGTAGGTCCATAGC